>CAMAVF010000063.1 GCA_945861445.1 Planctomicrobium piriforme
AACCGCAGCCGATCTTCCTCAGAAAACGTCAGTCGAGTCATCCTTGACCCCTCACTCATCCTGCCCATTCCCCATCAGACACCAACACCCATCATCCCAAAAAACCAACGCCTCGCCAAGACCTCATTCCTTGCCGCGCGAAGTATACACGGCCTCGATCAACCAATCCGCGTCGCCCAAACGAGTGACCGAGTTCAATCAATAAAGTCTTCGAATTGGTTGCCACGGGCTATGCCACGGTGAGCGACATTCGAATCGCTGATTGTTGTAGTCGCGGAATGTTGTCGGACGTCCGACCATCCAGACAATCGCCAGAATTCTCACGAAGTCTTCTACAGGACGCGCTCCGCAGCAAGGTTTGAATCACGTCGAATGTCGCAGACAGTCGCTAACAACCATCCGGCTTACGCCGGACGCTCGCCTGACGGTTATTTGCCGATGCAAAACTTGCTGAAGATGCGATCGAGCAAGTCGTCGGTATAGAGTGCCCCGGTGATCCTTCCAAGTTCATCTAATGCTTCGCGAACATCCGTCGCGAGGAACTCGTCGCCGCCTCCCGCATTGGCAAGTTCGGCGGCACGTGATAGAGCGGCGATCGCGTGCTCGAGACTGTCGCGACACCGCGCCGCGCTGCTGCCTAAGATGTGCGATTCTCCCTCCTGCTCGGCGCTCAGCAACTTGGCGACCTGTGACTTCAATGATTCGATTCCCTGACCAGTGACTGCCGAGATCCAGATACACGACGAACTTTCTGCCAGATCCGAGATCGGAAAGAGGTCCGCCTTGGTGATCACGTGGAGCGCTTGCGGAGAATCAGAGTGTGCAATCGGGTGCCCATCACGAGCGTCATCCGCAGCTGTGCAGTGCAGTACTAGATCGGCCTGCTGGATCTGTCCCGCTCGCAGTTGCAGCGCGACTTGCAGAATGGCGTCGTGAGTTTCTTCCAAGCCTGCGGTATCGACCAATTCCAGCGCGACGCCGTGCCAGTCCACTTCCGCCGTCAGGTAATCGCGCGTGGTACCGGCGATCGGCGAGACCAACGCCGCGGAGCGTCCGAGGAGTGCGTTGAAGAGTGTGCTTTTGCCGGCATTGGGCGGTCCGGCAATGACGACTCGCGAACGTGCCGCGTGCCGCGTCCGAGTCTCGGTACTGGCCAGGAGCCGTTGTAATTCGTTGCGTGCGGAGAGGACTCGTTCGACCAGCACGTCCCGTGAGACAAATTCCAATCCCTCTTCAGTGAAATCGAGCCCCGCTTCGAGATCCGCGAGCAGGTCGAGAAACTCCACACGTAGCTCCGTCAGGCGGTGCGAAATTCCTCCCGCGAGTTGGGCCAGAGCGGTCTGCAATTCCAGATGATCCGCGGCGTCGATCACGCCCAGCACGGCTTCCGCCTGCAACAGATCGACGCGGCCGGCAAGGAATGCTCGGAGGGTGAATTCCCCCGCTTGAGCCGGCCGGACCCCCGCTTCGAACAGATCACCCAGGATGGTTTCCAATATGGGGGGCGACCCGACGGTGTGAAGTTCGGCCTGCGGTTGTCCGGTGTAGCTGCGGCGGTTGGGCCAGAGATAGACGTCGAGGTGGACCTGTCGGCCAGTGTCCTTGAGATGCCACAGGCCGGTATGGCGTCTAGCATTGGAACATGTCTCCCAGGCGGTCTCGTCCTGGGGGACAAAGCGGCGGTTCAGGACGTTGACGACATTCGGCCCGCTGCAGCGAATGATGCCCCGTCCACCAGAACCCGCGGCGGTGGCGAGGGCAGCGATGGTATCGTTGAGCAGGAACATTGGAGCTTCGTCTTAACAACGAGCGCGACGACAATCTTCGCTCCCCTCGCCTCGGTACTCCGGGGAGAGGGGCCGGGGGTGAGGGGCATTACGGGTGATATCGCAGAACGCGCTCAAGTAAACAATCCAGCTGGGGAACGATCTATTTCGCTTGGGGGATTCAAAGCAAGGGTTGCTAGTATGCGAGGCCCCTCACCCCCAACCCCTCCCCGGCGTACCGGGGCGAGAGAATTTCACCAAGTTCGCAAGCATCCTGCGTGCTATTTGGCAGGATTCGCAGTCGTCTGAATCACGACCGTTCCCGGGGGTGTTGTCGGGCGTTTCGGCAGCAGCTTGCGTTCGGCCAGGCCCCAGAGGCTGGAGGCAATGAAGTACACGCACATGCCGGCTGCGACCGAGTAGAACATGTAGCCCATGAAAATCGTCATGTAGAAGAAGACCTTGTGCTGCATCTCCATCTCGGGGGTCGTGGGAGGTGGCATCAGCATCTTCTGCTGGACCAGAAACAGGCACACGGTCAGGATTGGTAACAGATTAAAGGCTGGCCCGAGGAACGGCATGTTAAAGCCGAACTTGAACAGGGCGTCCGGCGCCGCCAGATTGTCGACCCACAAGAAATGCGCACCGCGCATTTCGACCGAGATGTTGAAGGCTTGATACAGTCCGAAAAAGATTGGCAGTTGAATCAATGCCGGCAGACAGCCTCCCAGTGGATGGCAATGGTTCTTGCTGAAAAGTTCCAACTGGGCCTTCGCAAACTTATCGGGGGCGTTCTTGTACTTCTCTTTCAACGCGGTCAGTTCCGGTTGCAGTTCCTGCATCTTGGCCGCCGCCAGGGCCTGCTTGCGCGACAGTGGGAACATGCAGCTCCGCACCAGAATCGTCAGCAGAATAATCGACCAGCCGTAGGGCCACGGCAAGAACGACAGTCCGTTGTGGAACACGGACAGGAGCCACAGCAACAACTGTGGAACTCCCAGCCGACCCGAGATCCCATAGTCGATGATACGTTCGGCACCAATCGGACGCAGCAAGTCGGGTAACTTTGGTCCGGCGAACAGGGCAAACTTGTGGCTGACACTGGTGGTCCCCGCTTTGGCATCTTTCGCGGCGAGGTCCAGTTCGGTCGAGGTAAACTGCAGCGTGGCCGTGCGGTACTTGGTGTCGGTCTTCACATTTTGCGGGACATCATCGGCAAACACGGTCTTGGTGCTGCTGAAGTACGGAGTTTCCAGTTGATTGGCTTGCGGCAGCAATAAGGTGGCGAAGTATTGGACGTCGACACCGGCGTACTTAAGGGGCGTCTTCCACTCTTCGACCCGATTGTTGACTTCGTTCTGATAGAGCACATCGGGCGTCAACAGGGAGGGCGTCAGCACACCTGTCGGCGACAAGAATCCCACGGCGACGTCGCGCGTCTTCTGGGTATAAAACTTGTTCTCCAGTGGCATCCCGACAGGGCCGGACAGGACGTACTGCAATTTCTGCGGCTGTTCGCCGAGATTGGTCAGGGTGATTTCAAAGCCCAGGCTGTAGGCTTTGTATTCGTCTTCCGGCTTGGCCGGTGCCTTTTGTAATGAGTACTTTTTGCGGACTTCGGTCGCCCCGTCCGGCGTGACATAACGCCACGTGACGGTCTCGGCAGTTTGGTCTTCCTTGACGAGTTCCCAGTCGACCTCGTGCAGACTTTTATTGAACTTCTTGAGCTGTGCATCGATCGCCGGGACATCCGTCTGCAGCGACTTCAACTTGGCCTTCGGCTCCACGTGCAGAACGCTCAACGGCTGCTTGGGCTGATCGAGATCATGATAACGAGGATCGATCAACTGAATCTGAGAGACGACGGCACCGGCGGAATTGAATTTGGCGAGCAGCCGATAGCCTGATTCGGGCTTGTTGGAGCCGATTTCCACGTCTTCACGATGCGGGTAATTGGCCAGTTTCTCGGCCTTTTCCACTTTCGCGGCTGGATCGCCTTGGGCTGGCACTTTGGCGGGTGCGGCGGCGACCACGTTCTTCTTAATGTCCTTGGCGACAGGCGGCTTGGGAGCGGGCGGGAACAGTGCGGGCCCGATGAACAGGCTCCAGACCCACATGATCACCAACGAGACGATGATAAAATTGACAAACCGCTGCTTCTCTTCCATACAAACCGCTGATCCTGCCGTGCGCACACGGCGTGAAAACTGTGCTATTGCTGCCACCCGTGGGATAGGCTTCCAGCCTGTCAATCTAAAATGAAGACGACAGGCTGGAAGCCTATCCCACGGGTGGGGCTATTTGCAGTCACCCCTACCGGGATGAAGATTTATCAATACTGCCATTCAGACGCCTGAATGGTACTGATTTCAACCGCTACTCGCCAATCATCGTTTCGGCCGCAGAAATCAAAAGCCCAGCCTCCGTGGGGAAGCCGGGCCAGGCGAATGACACATCGGAGAGGTCGGGCAAACTCGGTTTACCGGCCGTCGCGTAGACGATCCCCCAGGAAGTTGTCCAACTCGGTAATCTCATAGATCTTGCGAATCGTTGTTTCTTTGTCGTATTCCACCCGGCGGAAGGTCAGTTTGTCGTCATCCAGGACGACATAAGACGATCGCGGATCACCGTTTCGCGGCTGCCCGACCGACCCCACGTTGACCAGGATCTTTTCGGTCCCCAATGTGTACTGGAAGCTCAATTCCTCCGGACTGAAAAAGTCGAGTCCTTCGGTGAAGACCCCCGGTACATGGGTGTGGCCTTGAAAACAATACTGGTCGACCAACGCGAAGATCTTCTCCATTTTGCGCTGGTTGTAGATGTCCTCGGGGAACACATACTCGTTTAACGGATTACGTGCAGAACCATGCACGAACAGGAATTTTCCTTCCCGGAAGGTGCGCGGTCGCTCCCCCAAGAACTCCCAACGGAGTTCATTCCGTTTTGGATCACCCATTTCCAGTTGTTGTCGCGTCCAGAAAATCGCGCGTTCGGCCGGGGCGTTAAAACCCTCGGGGTCGAACAAGGCACCCTGGTCGTGATTTCCCAACAGGCACATCTGGCAGTTGGCGATCACCAAGTCGATGCACTCACGCGGATTCGGACCGTAGCCGACGATATCTCCCAGGCAATAAATCTCTTCGATCCCGAGTTGCTTGATTTCGCCGAGAACGGCCTGCAACGCTTCGAGATTGCCGTGGATGTCGCTGATAAAGGCTTTCAAGGCTCAGCTGCCTTTCGGGCACTGTCCAATTCCTGGACACAAAACAATTGTCGGGATTGAAGGCGGAAGGCAAGAGTCATCGCTCATGGTACGAGCGGGACCGTAATTCGCCACGTCTTTCAATCGCTCAAAATACTGACCAAATGTCGACACCGTGTCGGCATGTATTTTCAATGGGTGACAGACGAATAGCGCCGTCGCTCGAAAACGAGCCTGCTATCATATCGACATGTCTGACAAAGCGAAATGCAGATGCGATATCGATATTGGACGATTGCTACGTCATGACGAGCAATCACCAAAACCCGAACTTCGGGAGAATTGTAACATCTTTCCGTGAAACGATTGCCGAGCTTCACAAGATTGTCAGAATGTTGCTTGAAAAAATCGCCGCAAGTACATGTTGTTTCAGTAGTTGCAATTGAAGTTGGCATCCAGAATCGGTTTCAGTGCTGGTCGATGGACAGCATTCCCACAGAGATTTGAGTAACATCGTGGCTCAGTGTCCCTCCCTCCTGGTCTATATTCCCGTCTAAAAATTATGGCTCGCTGGCCCGACGACAACCGCGCAACCTGGATTGCGGCAGCCCTGATTTTCGTGCTGTTTCCCGTCTTGTGTTGGTTGACCTGGTGGTTTGTCCGCGGTTAACGTGAGTCGCGAAGTGTCAGCGATACAAGCTCGAAGCGCCAGCGAGTGCATTCACTTTGAATTCCGAGGAGACTCACTCACTGGCGCTTCGGGTTAGTATTGGTCGGCCAGTTTTCGGCGTTTTCCCCCCTTGCCAGAGAGCCTCCCTGTGTCTGGATCGAAACTCCCTCTGCTGATCATCTTCGTGACGGTCTTCATCGACTTGCTGGGATTCGGCATCGTGTTGCCGCTGCTGCCGCGTTACGGTGAATACTATCTGGCCACGAGCTGGCAGTTGGGTTTGTTGAGTGCCTCGTTTTCCGCGATGCAGTTCCTGTTCGCCCCGTTGTGGGGGAGAGTCTCGGATCGTGTCGGACGCCGGCCAATTCTGCTGTTGGGATTGTTGGGTTCAACGTGTTCGTACGCGCTCTTCAGCTACGTTTCGCAATTGAAACTAGGCGAAGTCTGGCTGGGATTGGATGTGCTAAGCTGGCTGTTCGTCTCCCGGATCGCCGCAGGCATTGCCGGCGCGACGATTCCGACTGCTCAAGCCTATATTGCGGACAGCACCGAGCAAAAAGATCGCGGGAAGGGCATGGCGCTGATCGGCGTGGCGTTCGGGATTGGATTCGTGTTTGGTCCGCTGATCGGCGTGTTTTCGCTCCGTTCCGATGGTGCTCCTGATTGGCGGCCGGGAGCTGTCGCCGCCACCTTGTCAGGCATTGCATTTCTCTTCGCACTCGTCAAATTGCCCGAGTCCCGGCGACCTGGATCGCAGGCTGCATTCATTCCCAAGGGGTTCCGGGGAGTATCGAAGGTCGTGGCCAGGCCGGACTTGATGTTGCTGATGGCGACCATGTTCTTGACGACGCTGGCGTTCGGTCAACTCGAAACCACATTGTCACTGTTGACCAAAGCGATTGGGATGGGGGGAAAGTCCAATTACTTGGTATTCGCCTTCCTGGGGATGGTGTTGTTGATCAGTCAGGGCCTACTGGTCCGCCGGCTGTTGCCCAAGTTGGGCGAGTATCGTATGGCGCTCATCGGCGCCTTGCTGATGACGGTGGGTTTGCCGCTGATTGCACTGGCGGGTTGGTCTCAATCAGCCAGCCAGCTCTACTTGGTCCTCCCGTTTTCAGTCATGGGATTTGCGGCGCTCAACCCCTCACTGCAAGCCAGTCTTTCGCTCCGCACCAGCGAACATGAACAGGGTGAAGTCCTGGGTTTCGGCCAAAGTGCGTCCGCGTTGGCGCGGGTGCTGGCACCAGTGAGCGGGAACTATTTGTTTGGATTTTCCGCGATGTACCCATACCTGGCGGGTGGCGTATTGATGGCCATCGGGCTGGTCTGCGTGTGCCTGACAGGTCGCGGTGCGAAGCCGGCGGGTGAAAGTAGCGTGACTACGCAAGTCGAAACGCACTCGCTTTAGCGAGGAGAAGGCGAGCGTCCGGCGTAAGCCGGATGGTTCTCATCGGCTTGCAATCCACCAATCAAAGTCGATTTCCAACCCAGTCCGCGCTTCGCACCAGCCATACCGAAAAACTTCAACTTGGTGCCGGTCGAGAACTCGAGCATTTCAGTGGATTGAAACTCGCTAACAACCATCCGGCTGACGCCGGACGCTCGCCTACGAAGAAGTTGCGTTTGCACCGAAAAACACAAACAGCCCGGTTTCGTTGCCGAAACCGGGCTGCTCTATGTGAAACCGACAAGTCGGGTTCTCTACCGAAGGCCACGCGATTACCGCGTGTAGTCCGGCGAGTAGCTCAGCAGGAAGTCGTCAAATCGAACTTCTTCAGTCTCGCCACGGACGAGGTTGGTGAAGATTTCGTTCATCAGCCGCTGGAAGTGGCTGGTTTTGACGGAGTAATAGTTGTGCTTGCCGTCGCGGCGGGCTTCGATCAACCCGGCCACGCGCAACAATGCCAGGTGATGGCTGACTGCCGGTTGGCTTTGATTCAGCTTATCGCACAAGGCGGTGACGTGTAATTCTCCTTCGCGTGTCAGATACATCAGGACGCGCAGGCGAGTCTCATCCGACAGCAATTTGAAGACCTGAACCAGGTCCTTTTCCAATTGTACGGACAGCTCTGGGATCTGGCAGCCAGTTTTGGCTTCCAACGGTTCGGCAACGTTCGAGATCATGCCCTCCTCAAGTCTTTCGTGATGTGATCCGCTTGCCCCTAAATTCTCAATCGGTAGTGCAACCGGCGGATCTGGGGAGTTGACTGGGTCAGTCAATTCGTGATTCCTTCCGCGGTTGATGGCAAAACGCACCATCAGCCTGACGGAAAAGTTCCGAGTGTATGTTCGTCTCGCAAAGTCCCAAAATCGCGACGAGCGAAATCAGATCATTGCGAAAGTCCTAACGGAATATTTGCGTAGCCGATGAGAAAGTCCACATGATCGAGTCTGGTGACTGGATCTGTTTGGAAGGTTCCCACCGAATCCGGTGATTATCCGCGGACATTGTTACTGCATGCTTAACGAGATAGGACGAAGTGAGGTGATGAATGTATTGGCTCGTTGGTTTCTGGACTGTGTCGCCGGTGGAATACCGACAGAGATTCAGTCAGCCCAACGTCAGCCTTGCTTCACGCATTCATTCCCTTCTGAGTCGAGTTCTCAGCGAAACCCGACTACTCCCTGAGCGAAACGCCCAAATGAGATGTCGCTGTAGACCATCTGCGAGACGGAACTTCCGCCTCGATCGGACATATTATTGCCGAGTAGGGGTGAGACGTCAATTAATTTGTAGATAATTTGAAATGTTGGGGATGTGACGGTCCCGGAGGCTCATTTGAATTGGCACTGGAACGCACCTAAATCCAATTGCTTTAATGCCTTGCAATACAGATTGGCACACTTGGGAATCGGAATGAGCGATTCCCTAACACGAGAAATCGCTGGACAATCTGCTGTTCCATAACGGACAGTTGGCCAAATTGAGATGACTTTTCCGACAGCGAGCGTTGCGTGAAAGAGGAATCACCCGACTCTGGAGAGTCGAACTGCGTGGGTTGTGCGACCTGCTTTATCTTGACTTCAATCTGTGATTCCCCTACGTTGCGCCAATCAGACGTTTTTAACACTTGAAAGGACCGTTCTGTAACATGGCCGATTTGATTGCCCCTCATGGTGGGTTGGCGGAACCCGTCAATCGCACGGTTTCCACCGACGAAATTGCCAGCTTCAAAGCTGCTGCCGCGAACCTGCCGAAAGTTCCCGTTTCCCAGGCCGATCTGTCTACCGTTTATCGCATCGCCGACGGCACCTTGAGCCCGTTGACCGGCCCGATGAACAGCGAAGTCTACAACCGCGTGCTCGACGAATCTTACATTCTCAGCAACGGCAAGAAGTACGCCTGGACGATTCCGCTGGCCTTCCCGGTCACTGCGGAACTCGCCGCGACCCTGTCAGCGGGCAAGAAGGTCGCGCTGACGAACCCGGCTGGCGAAGTGGTTGCCACGCTGGACATCACCGATGTCTTTCCGTGGGACAAGCCGCGCTATCTGAAGAGTGTCTACGGCACCGAACGAACGGACCATCCCGCCGCCGACACGGTCCTCAACACTGAAGCCGACAAGACCCACTTGATCGGTGGCGAGTTGAAAGCCCTGCCCCAGCCGAAGAACCCGAAGTTCGGCAAGTACGTCCTGAGCCCCAAGGAAACGCGGGCCCTGGTCGCCAGCAAGGGTTGGAATGCGGTCGTCGCCTTCCAGACTCGCAATCCGCTGCACCGGGCTCACGAATATGCCCTGGTGTATGGTTTGGAAAAACTGCTGAAAGATGGAAAGAACGCCGGCGCGATCCTCAATCCGTTGATCGGTGAGGTCAAGGGAGACGACGTCAATGCCGAGACCCGCATGGAGACGTATGAAGCGTTGATTGCCAATCGTGCCTTGGGCGACGGCGACAGCGACACGACGTTGTGGAGTGCTCGTGGCGAAAGCGTGCCGGACCGTGTCGTGCTGCTGGGCCTGGACCTCAAGATGTTCTATGCCGGTCCGAAGGAAGCGGTGATGCATTCGATCTACCGCCAGAATTTTGGTTATACGAATATCGTCATCGGCCGCAAACATGCCGACGTTCCGTACAAAGACGGGACCGCCATCTGGGGCGATTTCGATGCTCAAGAGATCTTCCACAAGCTCAACGGCGATCTGCAGATCAAGCCCGTGAACGTTGGATTTGCCGCGTACTACGAATCGATCGGCCGCGTGGACCTGACCGAGAATCACAAGGACGAAAAGCCCTGGTCGATCTCGGGCAAGGACATTCGCGCCACATTACTGAAGGGCGACCTGGTCGACCCCCGCGTGATGCGTGAAAGCACCTCGAAGATCCTGGCCGGCGCGATGCAGGCCAAGTCGTAGTTGGGGTGAGTGGTTCGTGAAATTAAAAGCAAGCCGTCTGTGGCAACGTGCCGCAGGCGGCCCTTTTTCGTTAACAGCCGGTCACAAAGTGACCGCGAATACAAGCTCGAAGCGCCAGCGAGTGCATTCCATTGTGGTTTCAGGCAATGCACCCGCTGGCGCTGCGAGCTTGTATTACCGTCGCAACGCGACGGATCAATGGATATTCAAGTCATTTGGCAAGATTCGCCTCAATCCAGGCGATCAACAATATCGCAATCTCGGACTTGCGGCCCGACCAGTGAGCGGCACTCTCGCCACTCGGCAATAGCAGTTCCACCGTGTTTTCTGAGGCCCCGATCGCGGAGGGATGATTCAACACGATCGCATCGCAGTGCTTGCGTTGGAGTTTTTTGATCGCCCTCGCATAAGCATCCTGCGCTTCCAAGGCGAAGCCGACATTCCAGCGCGTGCCGCGGGTGGCACCGAGTGTTGCCAGGATGTCCGGCGTCTCGACCAGATCCAGGGTCAGCCCATTGCCCGTTTTGGCAATCTTTCCTGCGATGCGTTGGGCGGGCCGATAGTCGCAAACCGCAGCCGCAGCGATCACGCCATCGCAGTCAGGCCACACGGATTCGCACGCCGCCAGCATTTCGGCAGTGGTTTCGATGCCGTGAAACTCGCAGCCTGCGGGAGGGCTCAATAGCGTGGGACCGCTGATCAGAACGACTTGATGTCCCGCGGCCGCGGCGGCGATGGCGAGTGCATATCCCATTTGTCCGCTGCTGGCATTGCTCAAATAGCGAACGTCGTCAATGAATTCTCGCGTCGGGCCGGCTGTGATCAGGATGTGCATGATATTGTCTGAAGAACCTCCCGATCTCACGGCTTCTGGCTCAACTGCAATTCCAGTGATTTGAGTTTCGACTTAATGGCTAGCTCCTGGTCTGGCGTCAGTTCTTCCGAACCGAAACGCAGGCGATAGAAGGCTGATGAAATCTCCTGGGCGAGTGATCGCAATTCCGCGGGCAGTTGCCGAGTCATCCAGGCCGCTTCGACGACTTGTGCGAATTCGAGCTGGGTTTGAGACGGTTTCGGAACGAATCCCAACGGCTTGACCAGTCCCAGGAAACGCTCGTAGAACTCGATCTGCATCCTGCCGCGTGATTTGCCACCCGTGCCCAGTGCGGGCTGCACGATCAGTTGCCACAGGTAGCGTCCCAGATAAAAGATCCCGACCATCCCCAGCATCAGGCAGAACGCTGTCACGCCCCCGCGAACGCTGAACCATGCGGCAGGATTCAGCCAGAATCGCCGCAGGTTGCTCAATTCAGAGAGGTTCGCGAATTGTGCAGTAAACAGGCCGGCGAAAGACGTGATGGGGGCATACAGATCTCGCTGCTGCTTGGTGAACGAGAGATTGACCACGTAGTCACTCCACAGCGTGCCCGCGGACGTCAGCAGCGTGTGGTACCAGCCAACCCGCTCGCCGATCGCCGCGACCGACAAATCTCGTGCTTCGGCGGGCGTGGCATCCAGTGTCACCCAGAAGTCATCGAGCTTCGCCTCGACCCAGGCATGTGCGTGACGCTGCTGGACCTGCAGCAATCCCAATTCAGGTGTCTCGATGCCGCCTTTGAATCCCGTGACGACACGCGAAGGTACGTTCAGCACGCGTAACAGTAATGCCAGGCTGGTGGCGAAGTATTGGCAATGTCCAGTTCGGCGGTTCTTCAAGAAGTCTTCGATCGGATCGATTTTCGCATCCACCCGGGTCTGGTCCAGCGAATATTGATACAGTCCGGAATCTCTCAGATGCCTGACCACGGCATCGGCAATCTGGGTCGGCGTTGGTTCGGCAGGTGCAGTCTGCATGCGGAGTCGCAATAGGATTTGCTCGGCGATTTCCCGTGTGTGGATTAGACCGCCGGGCATCCCCAGGTATTGCTGCCCTCTTCCACGACCGCGAGGGCGATCTGTTGGTGGTCGGTCAAGTCTCGGGAGAGGTTTCACTTCCGGCGTGATCTGGTAGCGCAGCGGCAGTGGGTTGCCGGTGCGTACTGGCGCCACCAGGTGATAGCGGACCGCCCCCCGGATCCCTCCCTGCTGCATGCTGATGATCAACGCCCGGGTATCGTAAAACACCTTCAGGTCGCCAGCCTGATCTTCAACGCGACCATACTCAGGGTCCAGCAGTGAGAAAACAGTGCGCGAGGGACTCGCTTCCAATCGAATTGTTTGACGCACATAGCGTTTCGGTGCACGCTTCGTAAACTCCCTGGGGCCCTGATCGAACTTGGACGATTGACTCGACGGATACGGAAACCATTCACCGTCTTGATAGATCGCTAGAATCGATCCTCTCAGCAGCGGTTCGGATTGCCCGATCTGGGCCAGGTATTCGTGCAGATTGAGCGGTGTATTCGCGCGATCATCGAACAGGGACAGTTCCAGGGCGGGTGCTGAACTTTCCAGAATCCGGCCAAAGTCTCTCAATTGCACCTTCTCGGAATATCCGGTGGCAGGCGTGCTGCTCGCCAGGATCGTATCCTGGAAAGGATTGCCGGCTCCCAGCCAAAGCCGTGGCACCATCAGAAAGAATAACGTTCCCAATAACAGCGCAACAGTCGACAGGCCACACACGCCGAAGACAAACCGCCAGTTCAAATCGGCTTCGTGGATGTTCCCTTGAAACGCGTTCCGAAATTCGCTGCCGGCCACTGCAACGCCCGGTTTTTTTATGGGGCGCCTGGAGACGACTTCGTCGGCACGAAGTTTCGGCCAGACCCAATCGGTCGTAGGAAGCTCACCTGATTCGTTTTCTCGTCCATATCTCAGCCGCGCCAACAGCAGCGTGAAGACAGACAGCGTCCACAGCGCCAGAAACATGTAGATCAGGATCAGCAGACCAAACCAGGCGGAACTGGTCAGCAAAGCGGCCAGGGCAATCTGCAGGCAGCTGAGGGCGCAGATCCACCAATACTGGTGGGCCGACTTGTTGTAAAACATCAGCACCCACTGCAGGATGGCCAGCAGGTGCGCTCCCGCCAGCAGCCTCACTTCCTCTTTACCATTAAAGAATTCATAGGCCGGATAGATAAACGCAATCAGCCCGACGGCCGCAATCCAGAGCCCGTCCAATCTCAGCACGCGGAAGCGTTCGTTCAGAAGCAGGGCGACAATCGCAATGGGCAGCGTCAGCACCGTGACGGAGGGTGTCTGTTCTGCCCAGGCGAGGATGAGGCCCGACAAAGCGGCCAGGCCGTAGACACTGAAATAGAATGCTTTTGCGAGATCCATCCGGGTCCCCATCACCTACGAAGTGGCTAGCGCGGGCTGCGTCTTATTGGCGACCGGTCCCTTGTTGTCCGAGTTATCAAAAAATCGCTGCAAGGTGTCGGGGTGCGCCACCACCAGCCGTAAGGGCAGGCCGCGATGCTGGCTGTCAGATTGTACGTCGTGCAACACCTTGCTGGAGGGGTGGCGATCGTCACGTGTGGTAATCAAAACACGATTGACGTGAGACGAACGCATCTGAAAACAGGCTTCCACGACTTCATCCAGAATCCCGGTGGAACTGCCTTCGGCCAGCGCGAATTCATCCAGCAACTGGGGCATCGTCTGGGGCCCGGCCGCGCCACACCACCAGCGTGCGTGCTGCCCGGCAATCCCGATAAACAGGCTCGATTCGCGACTCTTCTGGCAGTGTTCCACGCTGATCGTGGCGGCGAAACTGAGAGCCAGTTCGACGTTTGCCAGGTCGCCAGCAGTGGGAACTGCAGGCAGCCAGAGATCGAGAATCAGCGCCAGGTCCAAATCGCGCATCTGGTGGTTTTCGCGGACCATCAGTTGATTGCGCCGCGCCGTCGTACGCCAGTGAATGGACCGCGGGCTGTCCCCCTGGCGGTACTCGCGTAGGCGATGGAATTCGTCTTCGAATGCCCCCGTTCGCGGACGCATGTGCTGGACCAGTTCGTCGGCATTCAATTGTTCGCGGTGCCATTGCGGCGTCAGCCGGCCAATCCGTGGATACACCAGTAGCTCACCCGGGCAGTTCATCACGTACGACCGCTCGACCAGGCCCAGCGGAAAGCGAGTCAGCAACCGCACGGGACCACACGCATGACGGCCCCGGGGTAAGAGTCGCAGTTGATAGCGTCCGGTACGTTCCTGGCTGGGACCGACGCGTGTGAATATGAGGATCGGATAAAGATGTTCGGAACCATGCAGCCAGTGGTCCTCAATGACCAGCATCCACGACCCGATCCACCAGCGCCGGTTGGAGAGCGTCAGATCGACCGCAAACCATTCCCCCTGCATGATGCGCGGCGGCAAGGTCCGGATCACCTGGTTGCGAGTCAGCATCGTCAGGGCGATGTGGCCATTGAGTACAAACGGACCGGCGAGCAGTCCAAACACCAGCAACAGCATGTTGTGCTTGCCCAGCATCGCGCCGACCAGCACTGTGACCATGATGATGAAGTACAACCACCCTTCGCGGGTGACTTCGATCCGATACGGCATCCAGCGCGCCAACCAGAGACTGGTCATGCTGCTGGAGCGACGTTCGCGCCCCAGAATCACGGATTTCAAGCCCCACAGAAACATTCCCGACGCCAGAGTGACATGCGTGAGACGCAACCACATTGCGCCAGGAGTCAGAAACGTCCAGCCCTTGAGATAGAGTGTTCCCAGGGAAATCCCGACCAATAGCGAAACCACGCCCGAAACCGGTCGCACCCGCGAGTTCGTGATTTCCTGAGAAGCGTTCATCATGGTCACTGGAATCCGCGGCTGGCGGCTCAAATCGCTCTAAAGTCGGTACGCAGTGGAAACTGTGTCGCCACGTTCGCCGGAACATAAGTATTCAATATCGACATTGTCCTGCGTAGCGCGGACGCGGTCAATCACCCCGTCAAATAAGGGCTGACTGCTCCGTGTCCCGCGTGTCTGCGGCGTAACGACCGATGTGAGCCGTGCATTTCTGCGGGGTCAAAACGTCCGTCTGGACCTCTTCAGCTTCGCTGGCAGGGTTGATAGCATATTCCCCGAAGAACTCAGCCAGGGATGAATGTTGAAGGGAGCAATCCATGCTAATTGCCTGCGTGCTGGTGTATATGGCGGCCACGGTGGCGGTGGGAATCTATGCCTCGAGCCGCGTGAAGGACTCGAAAGACTTCATGGTCGCCGGTCGGTCGTTACCGCTCTACATGAATTTCGCCTGCGTCTTCGCGACGTGGTTTGGCGCTGAAACTGTGCTGTCAGTCTCTGCCAGGTTCGCCCACAAGGGCATGGGATTCGTCTCGGGCGACCCCTTCGGTGCGTCGATGTGCCTGCTCCTGGTGGCGTTCTTTTTTGCTCGGACTTTCTACCGCCTGGAATTGCTGACCATTGGTGACTACTACCATCTGCGTTACGGCAAATTCGTCGAGGTCATTACGTCCCTGGGAATTGCGAGTTCGTACCTCGGTTGGACCAGCGCGCAGCTCTCGGCACTGGGATTGGTGATCAATGTTTTGTTCCCTGGGATGTCGTTAAACACGTCGATTCTGATCGGCGCCTCGATTGTGACCGTCTACACGTTGTTTGGTGGCATGTGGTCGGTCGCCTTGACGGACGTCATTCAGACTGCGGCGATCGTGATTGGACTCATCATCGTGGCGCTACTGCTGGGATATCAGGCTGGCGGTATCGACGTCGTCATGGCCGCCGCGCAGAAAGAGGGCAAGCTCAATTTGTTCCCGCACGTCACGGCCTCTGCCTGGATGATCTTTATCGGCGAATTCATCACGATGTCACTGGGATCAATTCCGCAACAGGACGTCTTTCAGCGGGTCACCAGTGCCAAGAATGAACGCACAGCGTTTATCGGGACGATGATGGGTGGCCTGTTCTATTTTGGATTCGCCTTCGTTCCGATGTTTATTGCCTTTTCCGCGACCGTCATCGACCCAGCCTACAACACACTCTTTCAGTCCGAGGACTCCCGCGAGGTCCAGAAGATCTTGCCCGCCTTGATCCTGGCAAAGACTCCCATCTGGTGCCAGGTCCTCTTCTTCGGCGCGGTCCTGTCCGCCATTCTGTCCACCGCCAGCGGCACATTGTTGGCGCCGGCCAGCGTCATTACAGAAAACGTCCTGCAACCCTTCATCAAGCATTTCAAAGATCGCACCAAACTGTGGTTGCTGCGAATTGTATTGATTCTGGTCTCCATCGTGTCGACGACGATCTCCGTGAATTCGCAATTGCCGATGTACGAAATGGTCGAGAGCGGCTACAAGGTGACGCTGGTCGTCGCCTTCGTCCCTCTTCTCTGCGGCATCTACTGGAAGCGTGCCACGACCCAGGGGGCCGTTTTCTCGATTCTGCTCGCCGTGCCCGTCTGGCTCGGTGCCGAGTTCCTGTGCTCGGAAGACAGCCCAGAATTGTGGCGGAACGTCCCCGCCCAGTTGTACGGCCTGGCCGCCTCCTTCGCCGGCATGTTCCTCGGCTCCTCCATGCCCAACTGGATCAAACACACCCAACCCGACCCCATCGAACTGGCAAAAAACCGTGGGGTGTCGATGGGACATTAGATTGTTGAGAGTCTTGGGCGATGAAAACGACACATGAGTATCGAGGCTACGTGTTCACTGTCACCTACGAGGCCAAAGATCCGGCTTATGTCGTCGAGTTTGCCGATATTAAGGACATCATCACGAGCGGTTCAACCTTGAGCGAAGCCTTTGGCCATGCCTGCGAGGCACTCGACTTGCATCTCGAAAGCCTGCAAAAACTATGCAAGCGAATCCCCGCTCCGAAGCATCGGCTGGTCGTTGAAGTCGTCAGGCCCTCCTGACTCCCTGAATCCTGTAGAAGTGTCCCATATGAAAGTGGATCCATTTCATTTACCACTTCGCTCGGACGACGAGTTCGCCGAAGCCATCAGAGTTCTCGACCGTCTCCTGAGTCACAAGAAACCGCTGGACGACCAGGAGCAAGGATATCTCGAGAGCCTGAGTCACGAGATCCGGCGCTATGAGGACGTCAACATTCCCATGCCGGCCGTATCGGGGGTAGCGCTGTTGCGGCACCTGATCGACGCCCGGGATGCGACGCAATCGGAGGTCGCCCTGGGGACTGGAATCGCCGTTTCCACCATTTCGTCGGTCCTCAGCGGCAAACGGCAATTGAACCGGACTCATATCGCGAATCTGGCCTGCTATTTCGGGGTGGCGCCGGGCGTGTTTCTGAGTTAGAGGAAGTCTATGTCCTTTGGGATTGTCCTTCCTGTTCAGAATTGAATTCTCCCAAGCTTTCCCAGATCGCGTCAGGCAGGATGAGATCGAAAATCAGCTCACGGTCGTGAATTATCTTGATGCCGGAGATGACACACATGTTGCTTGTTTTGAATTCAAGTTCGATTAACTGTTCTTTTGCTTTCCTTTCGGTCCGGAAGCATGATAGGATGCCGATCTGGAGCCAGGCAATTGCGGGGTGTCGCTTCTTCGGGGGATGACACCTGTTGCATGTCAGAATGATGGATGGATTTATGGAGGCCGCTCGAAGTACCTATCGTTTGCGATACCGTTGATCTTCCCGTGATTGAAATGCTGCCATGCGTTTGTTGAATTGTCTTTGTGCGGTTGCTGTCGTTGGATTGATCCCTTCGCTGGCGTCGGCAGCAGATTCGCCGGCCGATCTCGCTCGAAAGGCACAGGTGATTCTCAAAGAGAACTGCTACATGTGCCACGGCGAAGGCGGGGCCGCTGAAGGGGGTGTCAATTACATCCTGGATGTGCCGCGGCTGCTGTCGCGTGGAAAGCTGGTCGCGAAGAACTCGGCAAAGTCGAAGCTGTACTCACAGGTGAAGACCGGCAACATGCCCAAGGACGGAGAACCTCTCGGCAAGGCCGACGTCGAGACCCTTAAGCAGTGGATCGATGCGGGCGTACCCGACTTCAACCCGGCAGCGCCCAAGCGCACATTCATCTCGACTTCCAAGATGTTCGAGTACATGCTGGCGGACATCGAATCCATAGACTCCCGCAAGCGGCCGTTGATTCGCTACTTTACGCTCACGCATCTCTACAACGCGGGTCTGTCGGACGACGAATTGACCACGTATCGCAATGCCTTGACGAAGCTGATCAACAGCCTGTCGTGGGCACCCGACATTACCATTCCCAAGGCGATTGACCCGGTTCAAACGATTTTCAGGCTGAACATTGGCGATGTCGAGTGGTCTGCGGACACGTGGGATCGCATCCTGGCTGAGAACCCCTATCGCGTCACGTACAAGACGGTTGCCGCGACGGGGTGCTACCGGCATTCTGGAACGAATCAGCCATTTGTGCGCGGCGACTGGTTTGTCGCGCGGGCGTCGATCCCGCCGTTGTATCACGACATTCTCGATCTGCCGAATACTGATTTGGAGTTGGAGAAGAAGTTGCAAGTTGACGTGTCTCGCAACCTGCAGACCGACCGGGCGGTGCGGGCCGGATTCAATGGTTCCGGGGTTTCAACCAACAATCGATTAATCGAGAGGCATCGCTCGAACCTGACGCGTGGGGCGTACTGGAAGAGCTATGATTTTGGTGGCAACGACGGGAAGAAAAACCTGTTCGCCCATCCTGCGGGGAAGGATG
This sequence comes from Planctomicrobium piriforme, assembly GCA_945861445.1. Classification (GTDB taxonomy): domain Bacteria; phylum Planctomycetota; class Planctomycetia; order Planctomycetales; family Planctomycetaceae; genus JAKFVC01. The sequence goes on from CAMAVF010000063.1 coordinate 18,600, forward strand.
GACGTGATACATTTGCTGTGGATGGGGGCGAACTGATTTTCAGCCTGCCCAACGGCCTGCAGGGCTACATGCTTGTGGGGCCGAACGGAGAGCGAATCGACAAGGGGCCCCTCAATGTCGTCAGCGATCCCAAGCGACCGGATAAGGCAGTGGTCAACGGTCTGTCCTGCATGAGCTGCCATGCCAAAGGTATGATTGAGAAAGATGACCAGGTCCGGGCCGCGGTGCTCGACAATCCCAACGGTTACTCCCCCGAAGTGTTGGCGACGGTCCGTGCGTTGTACCCGCCGGCTGACGAGTTCGCCAAGCTGGTGGCGCAGGACAAGGCACGCTTTGCTCAGGCGGTTGCGGCGACGGGCGGGACGCTGGGCGAGACTGAACCGATCGTCACTCTGGCGTTGCGATTCGAGGAACTGGTTGATCTGCCGCTGGCGGCTGCCGAAGCAGGAGTGTCGCCGGATGAGTTTGTGAAGGGACTGGGCCGGTCGCCCGAACTGGCCAGCATCTTCGGTGCGCTGAAGGTCAAAGTCCCCGCAGGCACGGTGCAGCGCGAAGTCTACCTGGCGAACTTTCCCCTGATCGTCCGCGACTTGAAGCTGGGAACCTATATCGAAACGGGCATCCAACGGCCGCGACCTGCCCCCCAGCCCGTTGCATCAGCCGCCGGCGCATCGGTTCCGAAATCAAAAGTCAATGTCGACGAGACTGAGCCTGACGCGGACAATGGCGAGTTGTCCGGGAGATGGTCGAGTGCCAAGACAGGATCTATCTTCCTGATCATCGATCGCGGGGAAGCGATCCAGATCAGTATGTTAAAGAGTGATACAATCGGCTCTTTGACCGCGAGTGCAACCCGAACGGGGGGGCAGATCAAGGTAAAGAATTGGCGAGTCGCATTCAAAGAGAACCCGAAGAAATTCATCAATGGAAATGGCTACAAACTGACGGTTGTCGATGAGAACACATTGAAGATTGACGGCGAGCACGTCACGATTCGAAACGGCAAATTGACGCGGCAGCGAGAGGAGTTTCTCTGGACGCGAGAAAAGGAGGGGCAATAAGGAGAGGCAGGATCTGTACTTTTGTGTTGATCTTCCAAGGACACCCGGCAATTGACCGTGTCAGTTCGATGGTGCTGCGATATGCTGAGAGATGTGCCGTGAGCTATTAGCCACGTCGGCTCGGGTCGAAGGACTGTCAGATTTATGGATACGCCAGTTGATAGTGTGTTGCCAGATGCTGGAATCTCTACCGAGGGTACTGTAACAGCGCTGACTTACGAACAGCAAATGGACCTGGATCCGGAGTGGGCGATGAGCGAAGGAAGCCGCCATTTCGACGAGAATAGCCGCGTGTTTCTGGCGCTCAAGCACATTGCCCAACGTCTGTCAGCGCTGTCCCTTCACTTCGGCGCCTTTAGTCGCAGCACGGCGTCCGGTCCCATACCGAACTTTGCCGGCAACGGAATGTTTGAGAAGCTGTCGCTGTCTCCCGTACGGATTTGCCAGATCGGTTCAAATTCCCACCGCTCCTTCCCCGCGATCAGATCTACCTCCCATTTTCTTTTGACATCTGCGGTGGTATGGTCTGCCCTGACGACGATTAGGTTGTAATCGTTGACCGCAACGTGTTCTTTCGGCAAATTGAATCGAGGTCTTTGGTCGGCGGTTTGAGGACTGGGCTTAAGTTCGACGCCGTTCAACCACACCCGCCTTTTGCCATCTGGAAGTCCAAGGCTCACCGGACCTTTGGCATACCAGTCCTCAGGGAAGCGCAACGCACCGCGATACCACATGGGCTCGTCGGCGCGCTCCAATAGGATCTGAAATACTTTCCCCTGAGTTTTGAGACTCGTCCAGTGCTGCTTGAGATTCAAATTGCTTTTCGATGAGTTCACTCTGGCGACGGCAGGAGTCTGGCGTTGGTCCCCCTTCCAGCGAAATGGCTCGCCGCCCAGCAACTGGTCGCTCGTAATGGTCGGGCAGATCTGTTGTTCGACATAATCCAGCACCAAATCATGGCCGGTGAAGTGATCCACGTAAGGCCAGCTTTTCGGGGAATACATACTGTCGGTCATATCGCGCATTAAGACCACGTTCTTCCCATTTCGTTTCATTTGACGCAATCCAAACGGCCGACCGACCACGCACATGTTGCAATGCACTCCGGTAAGGATCACGTTGCGAATGCCGTGCTTCTCGAGGATATTCCACACTTCATCGCCGCGGTCACTGATGTAGTCGCGTTCGCCGTCGATCGTGATCAGATCGGATTGCTTCTGCCAGGGCGTGCCCGGATTACGCCCCATCGTCTTCAGCTTCGCCGCCCACTTCACATGTTCCTGAGGATCATCATCTTCCCCGCCATCAGACTGGTCGATGGGATAGCGTCCCTCTTCCTGATCGAGCCGCGAACACCAATATTGAATGTCAGGCGGCAGCGACTTTGCCTGCGGAGTCTGCTGAGCGCGACGTCGGCCGGGATGATCGACATAGGCCGGCATGCAATCACTGGGAGCATGAATCACGACCGCCCTGCGCTCCCTTGCAGCCTTCAGCACCTGATCCAATCGCGGCGCGAACTCTTCCAGTCGAAGCACCGCATTCAGGCAATGGTGATAGTCCCAGACATCACACACGATAACCGCCGTCTGGGATGCCTCCCAAGCCTCGTCCTTGATCACTCGTTCGGGTTGAGCACCGGCCGTTTTCGCGGGTTTGCTGGAACGCAGTTTTAATTTGATGGTGTCGGACATGGCGACCTCAGGTGTGCTCAAGATCGCACCGGCGAAGATGACAGCGGCTGTCCACAAAGAGGAGATTCGAATCATGTTGAAGAACTTTCGAGAAGGGCATCTTCTCAGGCGAGCGTCCGCCGAAAGCCGGATGGTTGTCTTGCCAGCAACAAGGACCAAGGATGTTGATTTCAATTAAGGACCTTCAATTTCAGACAATGTCAGCCGCGTGAACACGATTTCGGGCGCATACTTCTTCTGTGTATTGCGCTCATACAGGAGTCCGATCTCGCCATTCGGCAACTTCGCCAGCCCGGAATACTCGGCGGCACCTGGTTCGATAATGAGTGACCTGGCCCAGGTGCGGCCTTCGTCGTAGCTGAGACGCAGAGTCAACTGGCGGCGGCCGGGGCCGGGCGGGTTGGCGAACAGCCAGCGGGACTTGGCACCGTCTCCGAGACCCGAATAGACGATCAAACTTCCCTGGCAACTGCTTTCCGTCAGTGCCGCGTCGCGGCCGACGTCAGTCCAGGTGAGTCCTTCATCACGACTGAGGGCAATCGCCCGGTTTCTAATGGAGGCGTCACGCGGCGAGATATTGCGCGTGTTGATTACGAGTGTCCCGTCGGCTCGGAGTGCCGCCTGGGCTTCGGTGGTTTCGTCGGCCACCGTGCCACCGATCTTCCAGGTCTGGCCATGATCGTCGCTGTAGAGCGAATGGACCTGATAGATGCCGGTCTTTTCCACCGCATGGTACGCGGGAATAAACAGCCTGCCGCTGGGCAACTGCAACCCAATCCCGGGTCCCGGACCGTACCACGTCCATTGGGGCAGCGTGGCCTGGGCTGAGATATTGACGGGCTTGTCCCACGTCAGTCCCTCGTCGGTGCTCTTCGTGACCCAGACCTGGGTTCGCTCCTTGCTGGTCCCTTCCGTGATCTGAGTTTCGGTGTCCTCGCCCCGACTGCGGGACAGCAGCAACCAGATCGTGCCCGTCGACCGATCGACGACGGGACACGGATTGCCGAGCGTATTCGGACCGTCATCCGCGACCACTTGCAGCGGCGTCCACGTCTTGCCGCCGTCCGTGCTGCGGCGCAGGACAAGATCGATATCTCCGGTCAGCCCCGAAGGCTTCACGCGACCTTCGCAAAATGCCAGGATCGTCTGCTTGGGCGTGACGTAGATCGCCGGAATCCGATATCGACCGTAACCCGTTTCACCCGACACGAACAGACGCTCGACATTCGGTCGCGGAATTGGTTGATCCGCCCCCCTGCTCTGTCCATTCAATACAAGCAGCAGCACGAGTGGCAGCAGGCATCGCAGCACCATGGATTCTCCCTCGGACAACGGACTTGAATCAGCGACCATTCAGGTCCCGAAACCGCGTGTGTGATAATCTTGAAGTGGCCGGCTAATATTACTGCTTTTGGGGAGTGCGTGTCACTCAGGGCCGGGGGAATCAATGCAAGTCTGAAGCGCGAGCGAGTGCATTCCGTCGCAATTGTGAAGTGGATCGAGAATACATTGGGGGAACACTGATCTCCGCTAATCTACGCTAATCAAGACAAATGAAAGTGACGCTCCTCAATGGATTTTGTCCGAATTAGCGTAGATTAGTGGAGATCAGTGTTCCTTAACCTGAGTTCTTCTTCGCAACATCAAGCTTGCGCTTCGACTTCGTATTCGCGTTCACTTCGTGACCGGCAAAGGATCATCAGTATGTCATTGAATGCGGCCTGGCAGGAAACGGAATCGGAAATCTGGCGGCCCGGGATGTGGCTGGTACTTACGGTTGGTTTGGTCTTTGCCATGATTGGATGCATTGGATTAGTGATCGGCGTCGGACCGGCGGTCGGTATGCCTGTCTGGGCTCGGCATTTGATCATCGGGACCTTTGCCATCGCAGGCTGCGCCATTCTGGGCTGGGCAATCGTGATCAGATTGTGGCCAGTCCGTATTCGTCATGCGTTGGTCGAGATTCTGCCAGAACTCGTTAACGAACCTGTATTGCGAGAAGGTTCCACGGTGCGTGGCCGACTGACGCATGAACTCAGTGAAAATGACGCCGGCTGGGAATTTCGGCCGATGACCAGCATCTGGCGCAATGACAGATGGTTCCTGTTCGGTTTTGGAGGACCATTCCTGGTGGTATTCGCTGGAGTACTGACGTGGTACTTTTCTCAGGCCATGAATTGGGCTGTCGCAGGAGTGCTGGCAGTGTTCCTGACGACCCTGAGTGGTGGCACATGCTTTGTCCTGATCGGCCTGATCATGAACGGGGCTCATCGCCGCCTTTCCACACTGTCGATCCCTCGAGACCGAACAGATCTCGTGTTGGATTCCGCTTTCGTTCCTGACGCAGAGCCCGGCGATTTGGCTGCGGGATTGCACTGGATATTTCTGGGTGGCAGCGAGCGACAACAACCAGCCTGGATTATTCATCGGTGGTCGCAAATTCGCCAGCTTGGTACCTGGTGTGTGTTCCCCCTTTCGATGAAGTGGTTCAGCGCACACCTTCCCCCTCCCCAAGTGCCAGATCTGTGATGTCGGGTCCCGATGAATAAAGTCTTCC
>CAMAVF010000064.1 GCA_945861445.1 Planctomicrobium piriforme
GCCGCCGGACGTCAGTATTGCAATTCCACATTGATTCGGCCAATTTCGAAAAATCGCAGGCCCGACCCTCGGTCGTCCTTTATTCTGGCTCAATCGTAATCAGAATGTTCTTAAACCCGGGCGTTTTTGATTCCGGATCGACGTCTCGCGGAATCAGCACGTTGGCCTCGGGGGTATACATCATCGCATTCCCCGATCGGACATCGAACGGCCGCACGCGTTGCAGACGCATCTCGCCGGTCGCACTGCGGACACGCACTTTTTGATCGGTCTTCAGGCCCAGCCGCGTGATATCTTCTTGGTTCAGCAGAATGAGGTCGCGGCCCTCTTGATTGCGATACAGATCGACTTCTTCGTAGACGACGGAGTTGAATTGTCCCTCGGAGCGAATCGTCATCATTCGAAACTGATTGGGGCCGAGTTCCTGCGCGGCGGGCAATGGAATCGCATGAAACCTGGCTTTGCCTGACGGCGTGGGGAATGTGCGTGCGTCCATCTGGCGGCCGGCGATGTGGAATTCCTTCTTCGTTTTGGAGATGTCGGCAATCGGTTCGAAGCCAGGGATCAGTTCGCTGATCAACTGGCGGATGGCATCGTGGCTTTGCAGTTGTTGCCAGTTGACCGGACCACTCTCACCCAGCACCAGTCGCCCGAGTGAGGTGAGTACCGAGACTTCGCTGCGCGGGCCGGGGTATCTGGCCGGTCCGCCATCGCTGAGGCGGACATAACTGAACATTGACTCTTGAGTGGTCGGCTGGGATTCTTCATCACGCGGGAGCACCGGCAGGACCAGCGTTTCCTTACCACGTCCCCAGGCATGCCCAGTATTCAGAGTGGTGGTCATATAAGTGACCAGTCCGATCCTCGCGAGAGCTTTTTCGGCATAGGCCAGATCGGGATTGCTGCCATAAAGATTGCCTCCCAGGCAAAGTGCGACGTCCATTTCGCCACGTTCGGCGGCATTCACGCAGGCCATCGTATCGAGGCCCGGGGACTTGGGGACTGCGACCCCCAGGCGTTGCTCAAACTTTTCGATCAGCACCTTCTTAAGTTGCGGCGTGACGCCGACCGAGCCTACCCCCTGCACATTGCTGTGCCCGCGAATGGGCATCAATCCTGCGTGCGGACGGCCGACCATGCCGCGGAGCAGCGCGAGATTGGCGATCATCTTGACGTTGCTGACGCCGTGCAGATGATGCGTGATCCCCATCGTCCAGCCGAAGACGACATTCTTGGCCTTGGCGTACATGTCGGCGATGCGACGAATTTCTTCCCGTGTGACTCCGGATCCTTTCTCAACGGCTTCCCAGGATGTCGTATTCACTTGTTGGATAAAGTCTTGAAAACCTTCGGTCGCGGTCTCGATAAACTGTGTGTCCTGAACCTTCTGGTCGAGCAGTACCTTCGCGACGCCGGTCATCAGGGCGATGTCGCCGCCGATGTGTGGCTGGATGTAGAGACTGGCGACCTTCGTGCCGAAGAACAGGCTGCGGAGGTCGCTGGGGACTCGGAAATTGACGAGCCCCAATTCCTTGGCCGGATTGATGACGATGACATCGCCACCGCGCCGGCGGATTTGCATCAGGCTGCGCATCAGTCGCGGGTGGTTGGAAGCCGGGTTGCCGCCGATCAAGAAATACAGGTCCGCCTGGTCGAGGTCCTCCAGACGAATGGTGCCTGTGCCGGCCCCGACGCTCGCTCCCAGCCCCACGCCGCTGGCTTGATGGCAATAGTACGAGCAGTTGTTGACGTAGTTCGTGCCGAACAGCCGGGCGAACAACTGCAGCAGAAAGCCGGCTTCGTTCGACGACCGGCCGCTGGCATAGAAGAAGCTGCGAGTGGGGCCGGCCTCACGCAACTTGGCGGCCAGGATGTCATACGCCTGGTCCCAGGTGATCGGGCGATAGTGAGTATCGTCTGGACCGGCATAGACGGGGTTCACCAACCGGCCGCTGGCTTCCATCTGCGCCGAGCTGAACGAGCGCAATTCACGGAATCCGAACTTGGCGAAGAACTCGGGCGTGATCCCCGCCTGCATGTCCGAGACCATCGCTTGAAACGACTTCTTGCAGACCTCGGGGAAGTAGCCCCCTTCATTGACCATGCCACCGAGCTGACCACCCATGCCGAGCGCGCAGGTCTTGCAGGTGTTCTTGCTGCGCATGGCCTTCCACAGCTTCATCCAGCCCACGCGATTGGCCATTTTCAACGTATAGCCGATCGCCTTCCAGCCACCGCCACTTTTCATGGGCTTCATCGTGTGTCGCTCAACCTTTTCTCTAGACCACCATCGATGGAAGAACGGACATCAGCGGCGGGTTCTGCTGCGTGCAGCAGCCCCCCGCATCCGACCATGATAAGCAGCGCAAGTGTGCGGCACATGAAACTTCTCCAGAGCGAATATTGATGCCAGAGATATGATACCAGAATGATCATTGCCCAATCTCCCCGATCAGTTTCTGGACATATTTTCCCAGGATGTCGGTTTCGATGTTGACGGTGTCTCCAATGGCTCGCTGCCCGAGTGTGGTCACGGCCAGAGTGTGTGGAATTAACGCTACACTGAACCGTTCGGATTCGACCTCCACCAGCGTGAGACTGATCCCATCGACCGTAATGGACCCCTTGCGAACCATTTGCAGCGTGAGCGGCCGTGGGACTTTGAACCACATCGTCGTCCATTCGCCGTCCTGTTCGATGCGTTCGATCTGGCCGGTGCCATCGACATGTCCCTGGACGAAATGACCACCCAGCCGCGCACCGACTGCCACCGCCCGTTCGACATTCACGCGGCTGCCGGGACGCAATTCACCCAGGTTGGTTTTGGAGAGCGTTTCGGTTCCTGCCTGAAAGTCGAAGACCGAGCCATTTATCGCTACGACGGTCAGGCAACAGCCATTGAGTGCGATGCTGTCACCCAGACGTGCTTCCCCAACGAAATCGGGCGGCATCTCCAGCACGAGTCGCACGGCGGCACCTTCGGGTATCACACCACACACAGTCGCCTGGCCCTCGATCAGTCCCGTAAACATAGCTTCAAAGTCCTGCGAATAACATTAGGCTAGAACGCATTAGTCCGCCTCCACCGTCAGTTCCACACACACCAACTGCGTATCGTTGCGAGCAAACACGCGGTTGCCCGCAAACGCGGGGTGAGCCCAGGTTGGGTCGATGATCTTGGTACGGGCCGACTCGTGATAGCCTTCCCGGTTCAGCCTCGCCAGAATCAATTCGCCTTCCGAGTTGAGAATGATGGTGCGGTCTGACTTGCCGGCATCGAGCCACACCAGATTGGACTGCGGATTGCGACCGCGCGGTGTCATCTGATGTGCATCATCCCACAACTTCTTCCCTGTCGCGAGTTCGAAACAGGTCAGCCCCAGTTGTTTGTCCAGCAGATAGGCCAGGCCATCGCGATGCAACGGTTGTGACATCAGCCCACGGAGATGCTTGCTGTCTTCCCATTCGAGCTTGGCGTCAGTCGGAGTCTTTCCCAGGCGGATGGCTTTGGAACCTTCCCAATAGCCGCAGACGACCAGCAAGCCTTCCTGATAAATCGGCGTCGCGATGGAGACTCCATAAGTCACTTCATACGGAATTCTCCAGTATTCCCGACCGGTCAGCGGGTCGTGGCCCAGGATGTGTTTGGGTGACCACAGAACCAGTTGCTTCCCACTGGGACTGTCGATCACGATGGGGGTCGCATAGCCGCAAGGATCTTTGCCCGCTCGCCAGACCTCCTGGCCAGTTAGCTTGTGAAACGCGATCAGGCAGCCGTTGTCGGTGGCTCCGGGATGAATGATGACCAGGTCTTCGTAGATCACCGGTGAGGCGGCCACTCCCCATTCCGAGAGTTTTACTTTGTAGTCTGCTTGCGGATCTTTCTGCCAGATCACTCGACCTGTTGCCGCGTCGAAGCAATAGGCATGGCCGACCGAGCCGATCGTGTAGATGCGGCCGTCGTCGATCGTCGGCGTGATCCGGGGACCGTTGGGGTAATCGAGGCCCTTGTAACTGACGGAATATTTGGCAATCCAGATCTGTTCGCCGGACTGCGTATCAAAGCAACGAACGCGTTCTTCGGGCTGAGGATCCTTCTGAAAATCCATCAGATAGAGACGCGAGCCCGACACAGAGATCCCGCCATACCCACCTCCGATGTTCTGTTTCCAGAGAGTTTTCAAACCGTCGGCCGGCCATTTTTCGGTGAGTCGCGGGCCGTGCCAGGTCCCATCACCGCGCGGCCCGCGCCAGCGTGGCCAGTCCTCGGCCTGAACCGTGGCGGCCAGCAGGCCGACAATCAGGGACACCAGGCACCATGCTCGTGCAATCCGAAGTTTCATGGTTCATTCTCGTGGGATGGAGGCACGCGAGGCAGGATTGAGGTCGGTCTGGGATGGCAGTACGCTGGTCTTCCGCAAGGTTTGCCCGGGTGTGTTGACCGCGTCAGTCGTTACAGTTTTATCAGTTGGCAGGTAAGTCTTGGCAAGCGGGATTGCTGGTCGATGATTATACTACACCTGAGCGGTCTGTCACATTTACTGCGTCCTGATCTGCAATCCACCTGTTCTGGCTGACCTTTCATGTTATACAGATGGCGACAGTTCCGAGGGTTGCGGTGGACATGCCTGCTGGCGGTCTGGGGCTGGTTCGCGGTGAGTTCGGCGGGGGCTCAGGAGGCGGGACCGTCGATTCCTGGTGCGCATCCGCCGGTCACTTCCACGTTTCAATTGACGGGTGTCGGTTCGTGCGCTGCCGCGGGTTGCCATGGCGGAGATGGGTCGCGGAAGAAATCGGATGGAACGACGGTCGATTTTTCGAGTTCGTCTTATAGCGAGTGGATCCAGCGTGATCCGCATGCCCGGGCCTATGATGTCCTGCTGACGGAACGCTCGAAGAACATGGTCCGGCAACTGGGGCAGGGCTGGCATGCGGCGCATGAAGACAGCCGGTGTCTCGTTTGCCACTCGACCCTGGAACCGACGTCTGCCAAGGCCGACTATTCTGTTCCGCAGTGGCTCGCCCAGAATGAACTGTTGCACGACGGGGTTAGTTGCGAGGCGTGTCATGGGGCAGCCGAAAAGTGGCTGGGTCCTCATACGGAACGCAACTGGCGCGGGCATCCGGCACGCGAAGGGCTGGGCTTCGTTGACTTGCGAGGTAATCTCGTCCGACGGGCTGAGACGTGTGTGAAGTGCCATGTGGGCGGACCGGGTCGCGACGTCAATCACGACTTGATTGCGGCCGGTCATCCCCGCTTGAACTTTGAGCTATCGGCCTATCATGCCAACCTGCCAGCTCATTGGAACGTCGAAGACGATCGGCGGGCGTTTCCATTGCTGGAGAATTCCCGTGGTTCGATTCTTGAAGCCAAGCTGTGGCTGGTGGGGCAACTGACCACGGCCGACGCGGCGCTTGATCTGTTAGCGACACGGGCGGAGGCGGTGCAGCCGGAGTCCAAGGGAGGGGCGGCTGCGTGGCCCGAGTTCGCCGAATATGGATGTTTTGCCTGCCATCACGATTTACAGTCCCCCAATTGGCGACAGCAGAAAGAGCCGATCAAAGGCCGCAAGGCGGGCAGTTATCCCTGGGGCACGTGGAATTTCCCGCTGCTGACCGTCCTGGAGCCACCTGATTCGCCGTTGACGGACGCGTTGCTGAAACTAGAACAGACGATGGGTGAGCCAGCTCCCGTGGTGAGCGACGTGCTGCCGCAGGTGAAGCGGGCGCGAGAACTGATCGCAGCGGAATTGGTCAAGCACACGACACCGGTGTCCTTGACGGCTGACCGCATCCAACAATTGCTGCAGCGGGTCACTCGCGATGGGCAGGCGCTCTCCGGCCGTGATTGGGATGCCGCGGCGCAGGTGTATCTGGGTACGGTGGCGCTCTATCATGCCCGTTTGCAGACTGAGGGAAAAATCAGCAGTCTCAAGGTACCAGAGCCTGCGGATCAAGAACTGCTGACCGCGTTGGAGACGTTGCGCGAGAAGCTGAAGTTTCCTCAGCCACCCGAGGCACCCGCCCGATTTGCGAGTCCGCGAAACTTTGATTCCGACCGGATTAAAGTCATTCACGAGCAATTCAAGAAGCTGGAAGAGCTGGTGAAACGGCCGTGAAGACTTCGGGGCCTGTGGCCGGTTACGAAGTGACCGCAAATACAAGCTCGAAGCGCAAGCGAGTGCATCTCTGTCGCTGTTTTACGACGGAATGCACTCGCTTACGCTTCGAGCTTGTATTCATCAATCGCACAAGGTCAACGGTGGACTGCCCACCCTGGCGTGTCCACGCGAATCTGCCACAGGGTCTTGCCGGCCGTGATGTAGAGCGTCCGCAGGTCGTCGCCGCCGAAGGTGCAATTTGTCAGGACATCCTCCGCGATGGGGATCCGCGCCCGCAGTTCACCGCCGGGGGTCATGATGTAAATGCCCGCCGGGACCGCCGTCGATTCGTGGGGCCCGCGGGGAGTGTGAATACCGGCGGCGATATACAGCGTGCCATTTTGATCGACGGTCATGCCGTCGCCGCCGCGTCCGGCTCCGAAGTCATAGACTTGTCGCTGGCCGCTGACAGTGCCGTTCTCGGCCAGGTCGAAGGCCCAGATCTTGCGATTCCCGCGGATGACCGGGCAACTGTCCACAACATAGAGGGTCCGTTCGTCCGGACTGAGCGCGATGCCGTTGGGGCGTTGAATGTCAGGCTGGGTGATCAGCCGTGTGACCTGGCCATCGGGATCGATCCGATAGACCGATTCGTGGGTCATCTGCATGGTCGAGCGATCGCCATAGCAGGGATCAGTAAAGAACAACTGGCCGTTGCGTCGTGCCGCGATATCGTTCGGGGCGTTGTATTGGACTCCGTCAAAGCGGTCCGTCAGGACTTCGACCTGACCGGTGTGCATGTCGGTGCGGGTGATCCGGCGGCGTCCGCCCGGTCCGAATTCATTGCCCTCACACGCGAGCAACCGGCCTTCGCGATCAAACAGCAAGCCATTCGAGCGGCCACTGTCGGCCCGCCAGACTTCGAACGGGGCACCGGGGCGTGGGAGGCGGATGATACGATTGTTGACGATGTCGGTGAAGTAGACCGCTCCGTCGACCGCTGCCGCGGGGCCCTCCGTGAATGCGATCGCGGTGGCTGCAGACAGTCCCGTCAGGATTTCCATAGTGTAGCGTCCTCTAGGCAAGATTCCTGGTGAGCCCGGTGCCGTGAGGCCCGGGGTAGAGTGGTGGCTCTCGTTGGCGAAAGATGCCACTCAGTGCTGGTTTTGCAGTTGGAGTCGCAACCCTACCCCGGGCCTCACGGCACCGGGCTCACCTGATTGCTGTCTTTGGAAGTCTCTCGTTGATGAACGTCTGCGATATCATCATACTCGACAGTGCAACCTGTTTCAGCTTAATGGACCAGCCACCCTCTTGGGAGATCTCTGATGACCAGTCGTGCTGCCACGGAATATCGTTATGAAAAGCTGACCTGGCCCGAAATCAACGATGCCGTCGATCTCCAGAAAGTCTGCATCCTGCCGTGTGGGGCGGTTGAGCAGCACGGGCCGCATTTACCGTTGGACGTCGACCTGGTGTGTCCCGGCGGGATTGCCCAGGGGACGGGCCGTGCGCTGCCCGGAAAGGTCCTGGTCCTGCCGACTTTGCAGTATGGCTACACTGGCCATGTGATGGATTTTCCCGGGACCATCAATACCCATTATGAGACCTTCATCCGGCAGGTCATGGATGTGACGCAGTCGCTGGCCTATCACGGATTCAAGAAGATCATTCTGCTGAACGGCCACGGTTCGAACATGCCCAATCTCGACCTGGCCGCGCGGCGCACCAACCTGGAGACGGACGCCGAATGCGTGGTGATCGCCTGGTGGAATCTACTGACGGTCGACAAGAACTTCCTGCCGAGCTGGCGGGAGAGCAAGTTTCCCGGCGGTTGTGCTCATGCCTGCGAACTGGAGACGTCGCTGTACCTGTACCTGGATGAGGACAACGTCCGGAAAGACTTGATCAAGAGTGACACCATCAGCTTCAACAACGAAGACAGTCCCTACAACTGGGTCGACCTGTTCGCCGCCGGTCCCGCGACAGTGATTTCCTGGACCAGCAGTTATTCCGACACGGGGGTGCTGGGTGACGCGGCCAAGGCGACCAAAGAGAAGGGCGAGCGGGCCTATCTCGAGGCAGTGAAGCAACTGTGCGGCTACATCAATTACTTCCAGCCGCGACCAAAGGACGTGCGGAAGTCCTTCCAGCGGCATACCCCATCGTTCCGTATCCCGTGGGACCAGCGTTCGATCAATGAGTAGGCTACAAATGCAACATGCGTTCGAGTAGCTCGTCTGACGCATTGGGATAGGGGACGTCGGTGTCCGGTGCCTGAGTGATGAACCAGCGTTGATCCGCTTGCAGTCGCTGGATCTCGCTGGGAATAGTCACCGACGGGTCGCGCCAGGAACGCAGGCGATGGTCCCGGATCCGCAGACTGCAGGCCGCCGCGATCCGTTCGTCGTGATGCTGTTCTTGCGAGCAGAGCACCAGGTCGACCCACCAGACTTCGCAGCGGTAGCCGCTGGGAGCGAACCAGGTCGTGGTGAATTTCAAGCCCGCGTAGGCCGGCAACTGCTGGGTTTCAGCGACGGCATGAATCAATCGACGCTGATGCTCGATCAGCGGCAATTGATGTCGACCCGCGCTCCGAATGGCGGTCGCCACTTCATCCACCGTCAAGGGCGTCTGGGCCTTTCCGACTTCGTTCTCAGCCGCCCGCAAATTGAATTTCTCAACGGCCTCCGACAAGGACAGCGGACGTTCGAATAAACAATCGAGATACATCGAATTCGGGATGGAATGCGAATATCCGCGTTCCGTATTGGCGGTTTGCGGAACGCGCGAAGTCGTTCCCTGGAGCCAGCTCCAGAAGCCTTGTTTCACTGCCATGACTCGTACCTGTCGACTCTCGCTCCCCGGCCGAATTGCGTGCTGTGACGGATGAGGAGAACAAAGAAATGGAGTGGGTACGAACCGATCATTGCAAATCCAATGCCACCGTAGAATCCCAGTGAATTGGACCGCTATCTCCCTGGAAGTTGGCAATTTCGTGTCTGCGACAAGAAGGGAATGGCCAGAATTCAGCCAACCGGTCACGAAGTGGCCGCGAATACAAGCTCGAAGCGCCCCTCAGGGTAGACCCCTCCAGCCGCCCCGTCATCCAGCCCTCAATCCAGATACAGGAACGGATTGCCAGCCATCAGCATTTGACACAGGTCGACCCACGCCCGCTGCCGGGAGTCGGCCTGGCCGGCGTATTCCTGGACTTGCCGATCCAGAAACTGGGTGAGGATCTCGCGTTGCTCCGGTTCGGCCGGGTGGTTGGCGGTGAGCAGTAATGCGGCCGATAACCGGTCGGGTTCGCTCGGATAGTCCCGCTGCAAGCGTTCGGCCAGGTGCCGGGCTCGCAGCACGGCGAAATCGGAATTCAACAGACTCAGCGACTGCAATGGCATGGTCGAGCGGGCACGGCGGGTGCTGTTGAAGATGATCGAGGGGGCATCGAAGACCTGGAGCATGCTCACGACCTGCGATCTGCGTTGTTGCAGATACACGGCCCGGCGGTTCGCTTGCGGGTGATTCGCGGGAATCAGAACCTCACCATTGGATTCGCGCGTGGACGGGACATAGGGACCACCCAGTTGCACATTGAGGTCCCCACTGACGGACAGCATCGCATCACGAATCGCTTCGGCATCCAGACGTCGCACGGGGAACCGCGACAGCAAGCGACCATCGGCATCGCCCTGGGTGCGTGCCGCATCCGTGGTGCTCGACTGCTGATACGTGGCGGAGTTCAGGATCAGGCGGTGGATCTGCTTGGTGCTCCAACCGGAGCGGACGAGTTCCGCCGCCAGCCAGTCGAGGAGTTCGGGATGCGACGGCGGTGCGCCGCTGATTCCCAGGTTCTCCGGTGTCGCCACCAGCCCGACCCCAAAATGATGCTGCCAGAGCCGGTTGACGTGGACGCGGGCCAGCAAGCCGGCGGCTCGCGATCCCGACCGGGTGATCCAATTGGCCATCGCCAGTCGCCGGCCAGTGGTCCGCGCGGGATCCGCCGGAGGCCGAATTTCGAACGGAGCGTCTGGCTCGATCAACACCTGAAACGGGGCA
The DNA here is from genome assembly GCA_945861445.1 of Planctomicrobium piriforme. Classification (GTDB taxonomy): domain Bacteria; phylum Planctomycetota; class Planctomycetia; order Planctomycetales; family Planctomycetaceae; genus JAKFVC01. Next base: position 10,164 of record CAMAVF010000064.1, read on the forward strand.
GGCTCGGCGACCGGGCCCGCTTCGGCATAGTTGCCGCGTACCAGCAGATGTCTGGCGGGCGGAGTCGTGGAAACGTCCGTCCCCAGGGCGATCTTACCGGGCCGGTTCTGCTGCAGTTTCGTCAGCGACTGGCGCGTTTCCTCGACCGGTTTCTGTCGCGCCTGCAATTCCTTTTGAAAGCCGGCTTGCGGATCGGTTGGCATTTGCGGATCAAACGTCTCCACAATGACGTTGTCGATAATGGCACTCCGGTCACAGCAGAGTTCGAACCCGAACCCGCCGTTCGGCAGATCGGCTTCGGTCAACGTGACCGTTTTCTCTTCCACCAGCCCATCGTGCAGATGCTGCACTAGGAACTTGCCGTCCCCCTGGTTGGTCACGCGGGTGCCATAGTTGTGACCCGGGATATAGGGTGTCGTGCCGATCGTGCCGACGACTCGATTGTCGTCGCCGGGGTAGTCCACATAGACGACCGAGCCGGAGGTCGGATTGCCGTCGATGAGCACGTTACCCCCCTTGAGTGGGGTGGCGTCATTGAAATCGCGCATCGCGATGAAATAGCCGATGCGGATGGCGGGCGTTCCATCCGGGGTCAGCTTGTTGTCGATCAAATCGAATGACACCTGGATCATGGCTCCCTTGGTATCTGGGGTCCAATCAAATTCGGCCTTCGTCGAAATTCCGCTGCTGCCCTGCGTTCCGCCGCCGTTGAACTGCATCCGACCGTTTTGAACCAGTTGACCGGGCGCGGTGGCGGCCTGGTTCAGTCCCACGGGAACTTTCCCGGCCGGCACGCTGTCGCCCGCGGTCATGTTGGTCCAGAGTGGCAGCGAAACCTTTGCGTCCTCGAAATTGTCTTCGAGCAGCACCTGGCCGCGCGGCCGGTGCGATTTCACCCAGGCAGAGAACTCGGCCTGTTGTTGCTTGACCTGTTGTTCGAGTTCCTGGGTCCGAGCCTGCCAGGCGGCGTATTCGCCCGGCAGGGGAGCATAGACGAATCGGTCATTGGGCTTTTTCCAAGCCTCGGGCGCGTAGATCCCTCCAAACAAGGCCTGGAAGGAGTAATAGTCGCGCTGCGTGATCGGTTCGAATTTATGATCGTGGCACTTCGCGCATTGAATGGTCAGACCCAGCAGCGACGACGACGCGTTCTGCATCGTCGATTCCAGGACGGTATAGCGATCGATACGAACCTCGTCGTCGTTACCGTCGCTCTCACCTGTGCCGTCCTGCCCATTCCGCAGGAAGTGCGTGGCCTCCAGGTGCTCAATGGCATCGGGGGGGGCTTCCTGCTCGGAAACGAAGTGGACGAGCTCATCGCCCGCCAACTGTTCGCGAATGAACTGATCATACGGCAGATCTCGATTGAGAGCCCGGATGACCCAGTCGCGATAGCGATAGGCGAGCGGCCGGTCGCTGTCGGCGTTGAAGTAGCCATTCGATTCGGCATACCCGGCGGCATCCAGCCAGACCTTGCCCATGCGTTCTCCGTAATGCGGTGACGCCAGCAGCCGATCGACAGCTTTGGAATAAGCGTCCGGCGTGTCGTCATTGACGAAGGCCGCAATGTCCGTGGGACTGGGGGGCAGGCCGGTCAGATCGAAGGCGGCTCGACGCAAGCGGGTATACGGATCGGCTTGAGTCGACAGGCTAAGTCCTTGTGCTTCCAACTTGGCCTGAATGAAATCGTCGATCGGATTCTGGACAGTGGTCCGATTGCGCACGGTGGGCAGGGTGGGGGTGGCAGCGGGTTGAAACGCCCAGTGAGCGGCAGGGGAGGCATTGGTCGTCTTGGCCGGCAGACCGGGGGCACCAGCGATAATCCACGCCTTGAGCAGCGCCTTTTCCTTGTCCGTCAACGGGGTCTCGGGGGGCATTTCGTCTGCTTCGACCCGCTGCCAGATCAGGCTGGCCGCGATGTCGTGCGGGACGAGGGCCGGTCCCTGTTTACCGCCCCGGACGATGGCCGCCGCGACGCTCAGGTCCAGCTTCCCTTCGCGCTTGGCCGGACCGTGGCATTTGACGCACTGCTGCTTCAGCAGGGGGGCGATCTCCTTTTCGTAATTCGGCGGTTCCGCGGCCTGAACCAAACCGTGACCGAGAACCTCAATGAGGAGAATCAACAAGCAGCTGACGAAACCCCGTGGCATCCGCAACTCCCGTGGTTGGAAACAAAGAATGTAGTGTTCGATCGAGCGCCAGCTTTCTCGGCATCGCGCTTGGCCAATCCTGAAATCATACCACTGAGGCTACGCCGCAGAGAACAGTAGAAGCGAGAAAGTAGAGCTTCCGGTGCCTGTTTCCATATCACAGGCCGCCCTGAACCTTCTATGATGTCAGCGCTGTTTGAATATTAAGACCGGGCAGACAAAACGTGTTTGCGACAAGCGGAATGGTGTTGAGGTTGGCATGGCGTGGTTGCAGTTGCGGAATATCAGTTTCAGTTATGGCGGTGCGAACATTCTGGAGGACATCAGCCTGCAGATCACCCCCGGCGAAAGAATCGGCCTGATGGGCCGTAACGGCGCCGGTAAGTCGACGTTGATGAAGCTGATCCAAGGGGAATTGAAACCGGACGCCGGCGAGATCGAACGGGGCTCCAATCTGCGGATTGCCCGGTTGGCTCAAGAGGTTCCCGCAGGCGAAGAACATACCGTGTTCGATGAAGTCGCCGATGGACTCGGCGAACAAGGCCGCCTGGTCGCACGCATCCATGCCCTGACCCAGCAACTGCAGCAGGGCGGGACCACCGAGCAACATGCCGAACTCGATCGGCTGCAACATTCCGCCGATTCCGAATCAGGCTGGAAGATCCAGCAGCAGATCGAAACCATCATCGAACGGATGGGGCTGAACTCCGAAGCGCGATTCGAAAGCCTCTCGTCGGGAATGAAGCGTCGCGTACTGCTGGCCCGCGCATTGGCCGGAAATCCCGAAGTCCTGTTGCTCGACGAACCGACGAACCATCTCGATGTCGAATCGATCAGTTGGCTGGAAGATTTCTTACTCCGCGAACCGATTACTCTGGTCTTCATCACGCACGACCGCATGTTCCTGCAGCGCCTGGCGACGCGCATCGTCGAAGTTGAACGGGCCCGGCTGTTTGATTGGACGTGCGATTACGCGACATTCCTCGCCCGGAAGACGGCGGCACTCGAAGCCGAGGCCCAGCAGGAAGCGTTATTCGACAAGAAGCTGGCGGAAGAGGAAGTCTGGATCCGTAAGGGGATCAAAGCCCGCAACGTCCGCAACCAGGGGCGCGTACGAGCCCTCGAAAAGTTGCGTGATGAACGCCGAGCTCGGAAGACCCAAACTGGCAATGTCAACGTGACAGTGCAAGCGGCCGAGCGATCGGGAAACCTGGTGATCGACGCGCGTGGGATCAATCAGGACTTCGGGGGACGTCCCATCCTGCGCGACGTGAATACGACCATCTTTCGTGGCGACAAAGTCGGAATACTCGGCCCCAATGGCGCTGGCAAGACGACCCTGTTGCGGATCTTGCTCGGTGAGTTGACACCGGACTCAGGAACCGTGCGGATTGGCACTAATCTCCAAGTGGCGTACTTCGATCAGTTGCGGGCCGTTCTGGATGAAAGCAAGTCGGCCATCGAGAATGTTTCCGAAGGGAGCGATACGGTCACCATCAACGGTCAACCGCGTCATATTATTGGCTATCTTCAAGACTTCTTGTTCTCGGGAGAACGGGCGAGAAGTCTGGTGCGGTACTTGTCAGGGGGTGAGAGGAACCGGCTGCTGCTCGCGAAATTGTTCACTAAACCGTCGAACGTCCTCGTCCTCGACGAACCGACCAATGATCTCGACGCTGAGACGTTGGAATTGCTCGAAGAATTGCTGATGGAATATCCCGGGACGCTGTTGATCGTCAGCCACGATCGTGCGTTCTTAAATAATGTCGTGACCAGTACGCTGGTGTTTGAAGGGGACGGACAAGTCAAAGACTATGCCGGTGGCTACGACGACTGGCTTCGTCAACGGCAGGTCGTGGCGGCACAGGCACCTGCGGCCGTCAAGGCGGATTCCGCACGTGCCAAGCCCGATCGCGCGAAGAAGCTCAGCTTCAAGGACGAGCGTGAGCTGGAGACGTTGCCCCAGTTGATTGAACAACTGGAAACGGAGCAGGCGGCGTTGCATGCCAAGATGGGGGATCCGGCTTTCTATCAGCAGGGAGGCACGGAGATCGCGCGTGTGACGAACGACCTGGAAGGGATTCACCAGCGATTGCAGACGGCTTATGCGCGGTGGGAAGAATTGGAGTCGTAGCTACGCGAAGAGATCCAACAACGGCTCTCCATTGCTGACTCGGAAGCTGAAGCCGTCCGGGCCAAATCGCGTTTCTGAGGGGATTCCCAATGAGTGCAGCAGCGTGGCACCGAAGGTTTCGGGCGAGACAGGGAGATCCTTCACATAGCCGGCCTGGCTATCTGATGCTCCATACACGATACCACCCAGGATCCCGCCCCCGGCGAGCATTGCCGAATAACAGGCGGGCCAGTGATCGCGACCGTTGAGGTTGACGCGCGGGCTGCGGCCGAATTCGCCTACCATCACCACCAGCGTGTCTTCCAGTAGGCCTCGCTGCTGAAGGTCGCTCAAGAGTGCTGAAACGGCTTCGTCGACGCGCGGCAAGGCCCAGCCCAGGCCAAAGGCACCATTGCCGAAGATGCTGCCCAATGCCGGTCCGTCGCCATGCATGTCCCACGTTTGCACATTGCGGAACTTGTCTCCGGGGGGCAGTCCGGTCCAGGCCGTCACGCTGACCATCCGCACTCCCGATTCGATCAGGCGCCGGGCCATGAGCAGATTCTGACCCAAGGGATGCCGGCCATACTGGTCGCGGACAGTCGCCGGTTCGTTTTCCAGGTCAAAGGCCTGTCGCGCGGCAGGGCTGGTAATCAGATCCAAGGCGCGCGACTGAAATTCACGGAACGCCCCGGTCGCTGGCCGCTGCGAGAGTTCCTGCTGGCCCTCCAGTGAGTTGAGCAGTCCGTTGCGCAGCACGAGACGCGGGCTGGGAACCTCGTCCGGTGGATCAAACGACTTCATGCGGAAGCCGGTGGCGGAAGGATTGTCCAAGTCGTTGCCGACACGCAATGGACCGTGAGCGGAACCAAGAAAGCCACCATTGAGGTAACGCGGTTGAACGTCTCCCGCGAGATTCTGTATCCAGACATACGGGGGCACATTGGCGGTCGGTGGCCTGAGCTTGCTGAGGATCGATCCGAAATAGGGGGTCGCTTCAGTCGTTTGCGAATGCCCCGTCATGCAGACATGCATCCCACCATCATGGCCGGGATTGCCATGCGTCATCGACCGAATCACGGTGAACTGGTCGGCAATCTGTGACAACCGGGGCAGTAATTCACACAACTGCATCCCGGGCACGACGGTCGGGATCGGCTTGAATGGTCCTCGGATCTCGACGGGCGCCTCGGGTTTCAGATCGAGACTGTCGATATGGCTGGCGCCGCCATATTGAACGATAAAAATGCACGACCGCTGTCGCTGCTTGGATTCCGCTTCCGCCTGTAAGAGTTGAGGCAGGTTCAGACCCAACAGGCCCAGACTGCCCAATTGCAAGAGTTTTCGTCGATGCAGCTTCGATTTCATCAAGTCCATGCCAGTCTCCTGCCGGATGCGGGTTGGAGATTGCAGACAAACTCCACGGGCAAGCCGGGCGGGTGCAGACGAAACACCGTTTATACCGTTTGATGATAATCCAGAGGCCCCTGTGGTTCCAAACGAAATTCCCCAATCCCCATTCGTTGTCGCTGTCGGGTCGATGGGCTACGATCGGGGTCATCGCGCTGATGAGCTTGACTGAGACACCCCTGGAGACAGACGCCATGCTGACTGAAGTCACAAGAACACGAGATTTTCCTTCACTGGCTGGGATCACTTATCTCAATTCGGCGGCCGAGGGGATTCCCCCGCTGGCTGTGGGACAGGCCCTGCAACAATACTTCGCCGACAAGCAACTGGGGATGGACGGTCGCGAACGGCACGCGTCTCAATGGAACGCGGCGAAGAAGCTGGTGGCCGAGTTCTACGGACTGACTGCCGGTGAAGTCACCATCTGTTCGTGTTCGTCGGAAGCCTACAATCTGGCGGCGGCCGCGTTGCAGCTTCAGGCGGGTGATGAAGTCGTCATCAATGATCTCGACTTTCCGGCCGGTGCGACACCGTGGCTGCAGCCTACTTGCCCGGCCACGGTGAAGGTGTGGCGTAGCCGTGCCGGGGCCTTGAACGTGGCGGATCTGCTGCCGTTGCTTGGCCCGAAGACTCGCCTCGTCACGACGTCTCTGGTCAGTTTCTTCAACGGGTACAAGTTGTGCCTGCCGGAGATCATCGTTGCGGTTCGGAAGCACTCACCGGCGCTGGTTTCGGTCGATGTCACTCAGGCGTTGGGGCGCATTCCGCTGGATCTGAACGACGTCGACTTGATCGTCAGCAGCACCCATAAATGGATCCTAGCCAGCCACGGCGGCGGTCTGATTGGTGTGCCGGCAAAGCGGGCTGCCGCGTGGACGGTCCCTGCGGGGGGATGGTTCAATCTGCAGGATGCCTTCGGACCGCAGCGTTTCGAGCAGGCGGTCAGTTTGCCGGGTGCCGCCGGGTTCACCGTGGGGATGCCCAACTATCCCGCCGTGTATGCGATACGGGCGGGTTTGGAATACATTCGCGGCGTGGGACTATCGGCGATCAACGCGGCCGCCCAACCATTGACCGAGGCGTGCCTGGATGAGTTGACTCGTTTGCCGATCGAACTGTTAACGCCTCGGGACACTTCGGCAATTGCCGGGATCCTGGCATTCCGCCATCCGCGGGCCGAGCAAATCCAGCAGCAGTTGCGATCACAAAACATCCACGTCATGTCCCATGCGGGACGCCTGCGGATCGCCATCCACGGTTACAACACCGCGCAGGATATTGAGAAATTGCTGCGTGAATTGCGGGTGGCATTGAAATGACGCTGAGGTCGGGGCTCGAAGCATACAAGCTCGAAGCGCCAGCGAGTGCATTCCTTTCCAGAAGGCAATAAGAATGTACTCGCTGGCGCTTCGAGCTTGTATTCGCGGTCACTTCGTGACCGGACGTTTCTAAGTGATGGCCGCCAACGGGGCGACGTCGGTGATCCAGGCGGCGGGTGGCGGGTCCGAAATCGTGGTGCCACCGAAATCGTGGTCCAGTTCGTAGACGTTGATGGTCCGAATTCCGGGGAGGGCTTCGAAAAACGCCTTCACCACGGTGGGATCAAAGTGAGTTCCGCGACCGTCCTCGATAATTTGCAGGACTTGCTCTTCCGGCAGGGCCCGGCGGTAGACTCGGTCGTGAGTCAGCGCGTCGTAGACGTCAATGATCGACAGGATGCGGGCGGCCTTGGGAATCTCTTCGCCAGCCAGGTGGTTGGGATAACCCGTTCCGTCCCAGCGTTCGTGATGGAAGTGAGCAATCTGCTCGGCCATCTGCAGTACGGGTGAGAGTGAACCCGACAACATGTCCGCGCCGATCACCGTGTGCTGCTGCATCACACGGAACTCTTCAGGCGACAGCTTGCCGGGCTTACGCAGGATGGAATCGGGAATGCCAACCTTACCGATGTCATGCATCGGGGCGGCGAGTTGGATCAGTTCGACCATTTCGGTCGACCAGCCGGCCGACTGAGCCACCAGGGCACTCGACAGTCCAGTCCGTTTGATATGGCCAGCCGTTTCGTCATCGCGAAACATGCAGGCGGTCACCAGTCGCTGAATGGTTTCTTCGTGAGCCAGGCGGATGTGCCGGGTTTGTTCGCGAACTTTCCATTCGAGCTGACTTGTGTATTCGCGGTTCTCCACCACCAGACGACGGTGTTCCAGTGCCCGTTCGATCTGGCAGAGCAGTTCTTCCTGTTCGACCGGTTTCAAGAGATAGCCGTAAGCACCGAGAGTTAAGGCTTGGATCGCCAGGCGCGTGTCCGCATTCGCTGTCAGCATCAGGACGGCGGTCTCGGGATATGTATCCTTGACCGTCCGCAACAGCTCAATTCCCGACTGGCCGGGCATGGAGATGTCCGACGTCACGATTTCGAATGTCTGTTTTTTCAGGATCTCATAGGCCACTCCGACGCTGTCGGCACACGTGCATTCGTATCCGACGCGTTCGAGCCAACGGCGGACGATTTCTCGGGCATGGCGTTCGTCGTCCACGACGAGGACACGCGGTGTCCGCGAAGTTGAACTCATTCCAGGGTCGCTTGACATGGTTGTTACCTAGTGACTTGGGGCCAATGACGATCTGGGACACAAATCGACTGGCAAAAAATGACGGAGGTCCGGTCTGCAGTGATCTCTGAATTGCCCCGGCAGCATTCAGATTGTGTCGCCATTCAATGGAGATCACGACTTCAAGCTGCATTCCAATGGATCAGGACTAGGCAGGTTCTTTCGTCCACCAAAAGTTCCACGTGCATTGCCCAAACATAGAACGTGAAGTCTTATGCTGAACGGAAAGAGAGTTCCGTTCAGCAATCGGGAGGCGAATTGTTCAGCACTTCTCGACATGTCTGGCAAAGACACTCCAGCCGGCACATTCCCCCCAATCGACCCACTCATGTCAATCCCTATATGTTTGGCCGAAGTAATAGGGGGTGTGAGGATCGGACAGGGTTTCATGTGCCCTTCCGGGGCCGAGGCGAGTGGTAGAAGCGACAGTTCTTAAGGGCGGTTCCGGCTTAGATCGATTCGAGTACCGCCGCCAGGACACCGTTTGGTCAGCCTGACTCAATCACCGTTGCTGTCAGTCTTTCGGCAACATAACCGGATTGTAATCCGCTTGCACTTGGCGGTTTACCTGACCAGCGTTTAGAACGAATGGCCTAACAGCCTGTTGAAAAAGGTGTCTGGAACTTTGCCAACCACACGGAATCGAGCGTTTTTTGACGTTCGGAGAGTTCCAGACACCTTTTTCAGCAGGCTGATAGCCGCTGACCCCTGGTCCTTCCCCATTTTCCCGGGCCTGCCTCTGCGTCTGATGTTTGTCTTGCTAAAATCAGTCCATTGATCAATAGCCAGTCGAATCATCCCCGCGCCAGGCTTGATTTCTCGCAACAAAAAGCAGTTGCTGTGCAAGACACTCAAATCGAGCCGCTCCCTGCGATCAGTCCCCCTGATCGAGAATCCCGACTGCACCAACTCCAACATGCCATCGACCATGCCGGACACCTGCTGCCTGCCCAGGGACCGATCACGGTCTTCATTCATCACAATACGCTGCATGCCTTTGAGGATCTCTGCTTCGATGATGCTGTCCAAAAAGGGGCCAAGATTTTTGGCTGCCAGCCGTATCTGAGCAAGGAACGGTATCGAGCGGAACTGGCTCGCGGGCGAATTCTGCCTGGTGACCTGCGGACCGTTCTGCAAGACGATCTGGGACCGCGTGGCGCGGAACCGATTCTGTCGTTTGGCACCCGGTTCGACCTGCGACTCGCCATGCTGGAAAACCGGCTGCGTTCGGGCCCCGATTCGGAGTTGCGCTGGTTCATCGCCGAAACCGATGCCTTGCGGCGGATCCGCGATGAAGTTCCGGCGGCCACCCGTTCGCTGCTGATCGGCAAGACCCGGCACTGGATCATGCGCGATATCCGCACCTCGGGTCGCGGCAATGGGGCGTCACAGAGCAATAAACAGGAGCGGCGAGTTCACGAAATGCTCGCCGACTTGCTGCAGCAATACGGCGAAGCATCGATTGAAACCTGGGATGATGAGACGTGGGAAGCGTTCACACTGCAGGTCTTGTGGCGCATGTGCCGCGAGGGTGTCCATGGACTGCACAGCTTCACTCCCCCGCCTGCCGATTCGATCCGGCACCGCGATCTCTTGTTCCAGGCGACTGCGGTCGACATCGATCCGCAGGTGCATGAAGTTCTCATCCGGTTCTGTGCGTCGTTCCTGGACCAGGGTTTTTCCAATTGGCGGTTACCGCACCGCGTCCTGGGCTTCTATCGTGCGTTCATGATCTTGTATGAACAGCCGGCCGGACCGCCCGATACCTGGTTGCAAGGGCTGCCTGCCGAGTTGAAGCAACTGGGTGATCGCGAAATCGGACCACTCGAATCGATCCTAGACTCACTCGATCAACTTGGCGTCAGTGAAGCGGAATGGGAAGAGTATCTCTCGGCAACCCTGCTGGCCCTGCGTGGCTGGGCGGGGATGCTGTTGCAGATCGAAACGCGTGGCGACCGGGTGGCACATCCCATCCCCGAAGGAAGCATGCTCGAGTTTCTGGCCATTCGGCTGATCCTCGAACGGCTGGCTCTGCGCGACGCGGCAGCGACCGCGTTAGATTTCCACGGACCGCTCAACCAGTTGCGGCATTCCGCCAAATCACGGATCGAAAAGCACACCACTCTAAGTGTGGATCAACGCGCCTTCCAGGTCTTCCAACTGGCCCAGATTCAGGGCTGGTTGCCGGAAGAATTGAATCGACTTTCGAAGCCGGATTGGGCCATCCTGGTGGAGGAAATCGAGACCTTTTCGGTGATGGAACGGCGGCGGCTCTTTCACCGGGCTTATGAGCACCGATTTCTCACCCAGACCCTCGATGCAATCTCCATTCAATCGCGGCGCAGCTCCGAACGCATCCCCAAGGCCCGGTTCCAGACGATCTTTTGTCTAGATGAGCGTGAAGAGTCCTTCCGCCGTCACATGGAAGAAATCGCCCCGGATGTCGAGACCTTTAGCACGGCCGGCTTCTATAGCATCTCGATGTACTACAAGGGGTCGGCGGACGCCCATTTCGTCCCGCTGTGTCCGGTCGTGATTCGCCCGCAGCATTGGGTGGTCGAGAATGTCGTAGACAGTTTGGAGCATTCCGGTCGTCAGCGAGCGACAGCGCGGCGGTTGCTGGGAAGTGCCACCCACAAATTCCATGTGGGTAGCCGTGGGTTCGCCGGCGGTGCCTTGCTGGCAGCCGGGGTCGGCGTGCTGGCTTCGATCCCCTTGCTCGCCCGCATCTTGTTTCCCCGGCTGACCGCCAGCATCCGGCGCTCGGCAAGTGGACTGGTCCGAGCCCCACAGTTGACCGAACTGCAGCTCGAACGATCCGCCAGCCCCCCCAGTCCGGAGTTGGATCATATCGGGTTTTCTCTGGAAGAAATGACCAATATCGCGGAAAAAGTCCTGCGCGAAATTGGCCTGATCGACAAGTTCGCCCGCTTGATCATTTCGCTGGGTCACGGATCGAACAGTCTGAACAATCCGCACAAGTCGGCGTACGACTGCGGAGCGTGCGGCGGTAGTTCCGGAGGCCCCAACGGCCGGGCCTTCGCCAAGATCATGAATGATCCCCGCATTCGCGAGGCCCTGGTGAAACGCAATCTGCAGATTCCCGACGATACGATTTTCATCGGTGGGTTTCATAACACCTGTAATGATGAAGTCACTTTGTTTGACACGGAGAATATTCCGGAAAGTCATCGCGAGGAATTCGAAGAGGCCAGCCGGATCATCTCGGACACCTGCGACCGCAATGCCCATGAACGGTGCCGCCGATTCATTTCCGCGCCGCTGACGATGTCCTTTCCCGCCGCGCGGCGGCATGTCGAGGGCCGGGCGGAAGACCTGGCTCAAACGCGACCGGAATGCGGTCACGCGTCGAATGCGATCTGCATCATCGGCCGCCGTTCACGCACACAGGGCCTGTACCTGGATCGACGCGCGTTTCTGACCTCTTATGATCCGACTCAGGACGATGCCGAAAGTTCGATCCTGGCCCGCATCATGGGTGCCGCGGTTCCCGTCTGTGCCGGTATTAATCTGGAATACTATTTTTCGTACGTCGATTCCTACGGCTGGGGCTGCGGCACCAAGCTGCCGCACAATGTCTCCGCACTGCTGGGGGTGATGGACGGCGCCGCCAGCGATCTGCGCACCGGATTGCCCTGGCAAATGGTGGAGATCCACGAGCCCGTCCGGCTGTTGTTCGTCATCGAAACGACGGCGGAAGCCATCCTCAACCTGATGGAGCGGAATCCTGTCATCGGGACGCTGGTACGGCACCACTGGATTCAGATGGCCGTGCTGGATCCCCATTCCTCACGCATACAAGTCTTCCGCGAGGGGGGATTTCAGGACTATCAACCTCAAACTACGGAATTGCCCAAGGCCGAATCGTCGACTGACTGGTATCGCGGCTGGCGTGAGAATCTGTCGTTCGCATCCATCGAAGCCTAAAAGTTCAGATGAGCAGTTCGCATTCGTTGCCGCGTGGAGAATCAGTTGACTTACGATCAAATCTTTCATGCCCTGGGGCTGTGCGTGGTCGGCGCCCCGGCGATGCTGTTTACCATCCTGGGGCTGTCGTCGCTCCTGCTGCGCCGCCCCTTGCCGGAACGGACCATTTCCCGATGTTCCGAAGCCGCCATTCTGACCGGACTGACCGCGGCGATCATCATCCTGGGGATGATGCTGACCCTGGGCAAACTGCACGTGCCGATTCAACTGGGGACGTGGGTGTTGATCCCGAACTACCATTTTGTGATCAAATTCGAGTTTGATCGGTTGTCGGTCCCGTTTGCAATTTTAACCTTCGTCCTGTGTGGTACGATCGGCGCGTTTGCCTCGCGCTATATGCATCGGGAACCAGGCTACAATCGGTTTTTCGTGCTCTACGCGCTGTTTGTGCTGGGGATGATCGTGACGTCGCTGTCGGGCACGATTGAAACATTGTTTTCCGGCTGGGAAATGGTCGGATTGTCATCAGCGCTGCTAGTGGCCTTCTTTCACGAACGACCCTCACCGGTGCGCAATGGTCTGCGGGTTTGGGTTGTCTACCGTTTCTCTGACGCCGCGCTGCTGGTCGCGTCGGTCGTGCTGCATCACTTGAAGGGTGGCGGCGATTTCGACAAATTTCTGGGCTCTGGCCCGTGGCCTGACGGCCAGGCCGTTGTCTCCGGACATGAAGCGCTGCTGGTGGGCTTGTTGTTGCTGGCCGCTGCAGCAGGCAAATCAGCGTTGGTGCCGTTCTCGGGATGGCTGCCGCGCGCCATGGAAGGTCCCACCCCTTCCAGTGCGGTCTTCTATGGTGCCTTGTCCGTCCACCTGGGAGCGTTCCTGCTGTTGCGGGTCAGCCCGCTGCTGGAGTTATCTCCGCTGCTGTGCGTGTGCGTCGTGACTCTCGGATTGATCACGGCCCTGTTCGCGGCCATTGCCGGACATGCTCAAACAGATATCAAATCGGCCCTGTGTTTCGCCTCACTGACCCAGGTAGGAATCATCGTGGCCGAAATCGGTTTGGGTCTGCCGCGATACATTCCCCTGATCCACATTCTGGGACATGCCTGCTTGCGAACATTACAGTTCGTGCGGGCTCCCACGCTGCTGCAAGACCGCCGCATCCTGGAAAATGCCATTGGCGATCGGCTCCCGCGGATGCCAGGCTTTTGGGAGCGCAGAGTCCCTGAACGAACCCGCATCTGGATGTACCGCTTCGCCATCGAACGCGGTTATTTCGATTCGATCCTGAATGACTATATCGTGGCGCCCTTCGTTCGCATCTTTCGCTGGTGCGATCAACTGGAACGCCGTTCGACTGATCTGCTCACTGGAGGCAAATCTCGCGAGTCCGATCGGACCGAGCCGGCTCCTGGACCGCTGGATGAACTGCTATG
>CAMAVF010000065.1 GCA_945861445.1 Planctomicrobium piriforme
CACCCTGCAGCCTGTGCTGAGCGCCTTGGGCTTCTCTGACGAGAAGCTGGAAATTATCCGCCCGACCGGCCACACCGAACCGCATGCGGTGATCATCAAGGGGGAATTGCTACCCAATCGCCTGCTCGAGCTCTTCCGCAAGTTCGAAGCGACGGGAACCAATCACGACTACGGTTCGACTCCCCCGCCCCCCGCGACAGCGGATCCGAAGCAGTTGACCATTATCGCGACCAAGAAGAACCTGGCTTCCATCCAATCCCTGCTGGCCGAACTCAAAGCCACCATGCGCCGCGACACGATCGCCGAAATGAGTGAGAAATACGCCGGCAAGATCGACGCCCTGCCGATGTTGAATGTCGATCCCGACCTGTTGACCTTCTCGGCCAATGTCTCGGGTTCATTGAGATATCAGGGCCAGGTCAAACGCGAAGCCGGCCTGCGAACCGGCGTGCGAGCGACAATCCCGACTTATACTGAACGGACCGTCAATACGCAGTCGTATGGGCGAGCCTATTCCGGCTACGGCAACGCGTACTACGGACGATACGGGACTTATACGTCCTACCGCCAGGATATTCCCGACACCAACAGCATCGAGCTGCAGGAACAGGCCCCCGCAACTCAAATCCGGATCTCAGAATGGAAGCAGATCAACGACGCCATGGTCGCGCTCCGCAGAACCCTGACGGAACGCTACATGACTGAGTTCTAATGGTTTTCAAGTGGGATAGGCTTCCAGCCTGTCATCTGCGTGCATCAAGTGTCCGGCTACTTCGCCTTCACCTTGCCGACGTTGCGCCACCAGCGTAGCTCATTGGCTCCGCGTTCCGCGGTCGCCACGATGTCCAGGCGGCCGTCTTTGTCCATGTCTTCAATGATCACCGTGACCGCGTTGGACCAGTCGCTCTTCAGAATGTGCTGCTTCCAGCCGGTCCGGGGGTCACCCGTGTTCTCGAACCAGGAGATCCGGCCTGAGGGGGTCCACGCGGTACCGGCGAGGTCCAAATCACCATCTCCATCCAAGTCCCCGGCGACTGCTTCGAAGCCCGCCGGAAAATCGTTGGTCACCAGGTGCTTCTTCCACTCGGCCCCCAACCCCGGCGTACCCACGTTTTCATACCAGGCGATTTGATGCGAATCGGGTGAACCGGTCGGAACAGGCGCCACCAGGCCAAACGCCATCAGCACATCCAGGTCGCCATCCTTATCGAGATCGACCGGATGCCCATGCGTCGGCGCGACCGTCTTGGCGTCAATAACCGTTTTCTTCCAGGGCTCCGTCGCCGGCTTGCCCGAATTGGCAAACCACACGGTCTGATTGCCCGCCCGGGCTGTCCCCAGGAGATCAGGCTTGCCATCGCGATTGAAATCGGCGACCGCAATCGTCCGTGTCTCCGGAATCATCCCTTCAATCTCATGCCGCACCCACTTCTCACCATTCCCCGGGCTACCCACATTCTCGAACCAGTCGAAGCGGTTTCCAAATCGCCAGCTCGTTGCGGCCACGTCCAGATCGCCATCGCCGTCGAGGTCACCCAACGCCGCGTCGTACGAACCTGGAACCTCCTTGTCGTCAGAGACGCGATGCAGCTTCCACGGCTTGGCGATCCCCTCGCGACCCGGGTTCTGGAACCACCGAATGGCCCATTTCAGGTTGTCGACAATCACCACGTCCGGCAGCTTGTCTCCGTTCACATCCCCAATCGCATGCCGCTCGAGACGTATCGGTTGAATCTCTTCACCCGCATATTTCTGAATGAACGAATGCTTAAAATGCCCCTTGCCATCATTCAACAGCAGATAGAGATTGCTGTTCGGCTCAGCATCGGCGCTCGTCAAATCCAGATCCCCGTCGCCATCCAGATCCGCTGCGGCGACCGCATAAGAATACGTATAGTTTCCCAGCAATCGCTCTTCGGCAAACTCCAGCGGTCCCGCTTCGACCATCTTCACCGGTTCCGGCTGAGCCGTCGGTTCACCCTTCGCATCGAGCAGCGTCGTCAGCACCTGCGCATAGACGCGGTGCCCAAAATCGTTGGGATGATTCACGCCGTTACCGGTCTGATCCCAATCCTTCTTGTGCTCCAGGAATCCCGCCCAGATCGACGTCAGGTCGGCCAACGCCACGCCTGGTCCACACAGCTTCGCCAACGCGTCACGATAGGCGGGGAACAGCTCGGGCTTCAGACGTGTCCAGTCCTTATTGCCCAGCATCGAAGCCACCAGGATGAATTCACAGTCAGGAAGTTTCTCGCGAACCTTGGTGATGATGGCCTGGATATTCGCCTGAAATTCTTCGGCTGGCCGACCAGCGGCATCGTTCATGCCGAACGCGATCATCATCAGATTGGGTTTTGTCTCGATGACTTTGTCGATCGTGCCCAGCACCCATTTTGTGTCTGTCCCACCGACCGACGGATTGGTCAGCGACACAGCAGGAGTGCGGTAACGATTCACGAGATGAATTCTGGTCAATTCCGCGAACGTAGGCTGATACGGAGCTCCACCGGCCCAACCCGAGGCATTGCACCCGGCCGAAATGCTGTCCCCCACCAGCACAATCTCTAGCGGCGTTTTGCTCACTAAGCGAGCCATCGTCTTGGGAAGAGCCGTGTCATCGTATTTGGGAATCGAACCCTTCCACAGATCGGGAGCATGTTTATAGGTGATACATGTCTGCATCTCGGCATATTCCAGCTTCGATCCGAAATAGATCTCACCGTTGCCATCGCGATGGGTTAACTCGTATTTCTGCGTCTTGGCCGGACG
Source organism: Planctomicrobium piriforme (assembly GCA_945861445.1). GTDB lineage: Bacteria > Planctomycetota > Planctomycetia > Planctomycetales > Planctomycetaceae > JAKFVC01. The sequence goes on from CAMAVF010000065.1 coordinate 2,770, forward strand.
CCGCAACTCTTCCGGCGCTTTCGAGACAATGCGGGAACCGGCGGGCAGCACGATCTCGCGCGATTCTGGCTTCCAAATGTAGTCGCGGCCATTCTCGTAAGTGACATCCCCCACCGAGTTTCGCACGGCCAGGATTTCCTGAATCAGGAACAGCACCGACGCCTTCGCGGTGCCTTTGGCATCCTTGATAAACAGGACCGACTCCCCTTCCATCACCGTTCCCTCCCAGAACGGTCGCAGCAGGGCGGGATCGTAATTCCATTGCGGTTTGGCCGGATCTTCAGTCCAGCCTGTGGATGTCATCAACAATCCGGCCACAATGGCGAACAGCGAACCACACGACCCGACAAACACTGTCCGCATTTTTATTTTTTGCATTGGAAAACTCCTTGGATGCTGCATCATTTGTGATTCGTCATCGGACGTTGTTTCGAAATTCGGATTTCGTCATTCGACATTTCCCAAGAGACGGGCAAGAGTGCCCATCTTACGGTGCTAGTTACTTCGCCGCAGCCGATCCCAGATTTCTAAACCAATAGCACGTCCCTGCCTCCGAGCACGCGCCGATGTCCAGTTTGCCGTCGTGATCGAGGTCCATCACGATCACCTGGGCAGCCTCGCCGTATTGCTTGAGCAGGTGCTTCTTCCACTCGCCTTTCACACTGCCCGTGTTCTCGTACCAGCAGAGTTCTCCCATTCCCTTCTGGCCCCCGGAACAGGCGGTCGCAATGATGTCCAGGTCTCCGTCGCCATCCAGATCCCCCGTGACGGCTTCGAATCCATATATCAGCTTTCCAACCACATGTTTCTTCCATTCGGCCCCCACACCCTTCTCACCCACGTTTTCGTACCACGCCACCTGATGCGAATTCTCCTGCGTCGGCGAACCGCGCATGCCGAACGCCATGATGACGTCCACATCGCCGTCGCCGTCCATATCGACCGGATGTCCGTGAGTCGGAACCAATGTCTTATTGTCAATCAGGTGCCGTTTGAGACGCTTGACTCCGGCTTCGCCGGTATTCTCATACCAGACGGTGTGATGACCAAACGTGCCGGTCCCCAGGAGATCAAGTTTTCCATCGCGATTGATGTCAACCGCCACGATGGTCCGCGTATTGGCGATCTCCGGCCCCTTGTCGAACTGGTACTGCTTCCACGGCTCATTCACCTTCTCTTTCCCCGGATTCTCGAACCACGAGAAACAGTCGCCGGTATACGCCGAGGCAGCCACATCGAGATCTCCGTCGCCGTCCAGATCGGCCAGATCGACGTCATAGGCGCGCATGAATTCGGTCGTGATGACGTGCCGCTTCCACAGCTTGCCGTCGGCGGGAGTGCCGCTGTTTTCGAACCACAGCAGATGGCCAATCCGATTCTTGACCATCGCCACATCCAAGTGACCATCACCATTGATATCGCCCAGATCGTGACGTTCCAGATACCCTGGTTCGTCCTTGCAAATGATGTAGCTCTTCAGATTTCCCTTGCCGTCATTTTCATGCCACAACAGCATATCGCTATGCACGCCGGCCGAGGTCAGATCGAGATCCTTGTCGCCGTCGACATCGGTCGCGGTGATCCCGTAAACATACTTGCCTTCACCCCACACCAGCCGCTCTTCGAACTTCAGTCCGCCGGCCGTCAAGATGGCGCCTGCGGGTTCTTTCGACCACAGACCGTGCGGCACGAAGCAGCAACACCCGGCAACAACAAGCAGGCAAGCAGCCCGACCGATCCAAGTGAAGGAAGTCATGTGCAATTCTTTCCGGGGTGAGAGTCAGAGGTGTTTTTGATGACGATTGCCGATAGTTTACCGCAGTGCATCCAACGCGCGCAGGCTGGCGCGGACCACCAAGGTCACATTTCGAGCCTTGGCCGTGTTTGATGAATCGTGCGCGCAGGCAGAGCAGCTGAATTTCGAATTTGGCTCCCCTCGCCCTGGTACTCCGGGGAGAGGGGAGACTATTCCTTCGCGGGGGCGAGACTTGGACTTCGAACTCGGGAACGCTTCGAAACGTCGCTCCAACTAAAACAATTCGTCGATCACCTGACCATCATCCATCACCGGCATCGGACGCCCCAACGTGTCATAGACCAATTCATGGTCCGAAATTCCCAGCGCATCGAAGATGGTACGGGACAAGTCCTGCGGACTGACGCGTCGCTCGATCGGGTAGGCGGCGTCTTTGTCGGACTTGCCGATCAGCGTCCCACCGCGAACTCCCCCACCGGCAATCACGGCCGGGAAGCAGAAGCTCCAGTGATCGCGACCGTACGTCGCGGATGTCGTACGCGGGGTGCGACCCATTTCGCCCAGGCACACGACCAGCGTCTCGTCGAGCAATCCGTGATCTTTCAAATCGGCAATCAGAGCCGAGTAAGTCTGATCAAACTTCGGCAGGAGGTGCTTGGATAGCACGGTCCCGTCGCCGTGCGTATCCCAGCCATCGGTCCCGGCGACACTATCCCAGGCGACGGTCACAAACCGAGCTCCTGCTTCGACCATGCGGCGGGCCATCAAGGCCGATTGACCAAACAGATGCCGCCCGAAGCGATCCCGTACTTTCGAGTCTTCGCGGCGAATATCCAGGGCCGTACGGATTTTGTCCGACGTCAGAATCGCCAGTGCCTGATCACGAATCCCGTCATACGCCTGCAGCCGCTGCGCCTCGTCGATTCCATGACGCCACTGGTCGAACTGTTCCAACAGCCCCGCCCGGCGATTCAACCGATCCAACGAGACTTCCTGTTCCGACACCAAACCCCGGACGCGGAAGTCCAGCTCTTCATCCGTGCATTCGCGAAGGAACGGGTTGTCCAATTTCCCACGGTTACGAATGTCGCTGGCCAGGCCGTTGTACGCTCGACCCAACCAGCCCGCATATTGGCCGGTGCGATCGTAACCCTGCAGCCGTCCAATCCGGAACGGGAGGAAGCAATAGCTGGGGAACGGACGCAGTTCTTTTCCTGCCGCTCGCTGATCGAGATACTCGACGACCGAACCCATGCTCGGCCAGTCTTTCTCAGACGTATTCACGTCCTGGCCATTCGCTGCCACGCGCGGCCAAGGGTGCCCGGTCTGAATCAAGTGACACGCATTGTGATCATTGTGGTTGTGCGTCATCGTCCGAATCACGGCCACTTGATCGGAAATCTGCGCAATCTGTGGCAGCTTCTCGCAAACTTGCAGACCCGGTGTCCGCGAAGCGATCGCCTGATGCGGCCCCCGGATGATGCTGGGTGCCTCGGGCTTCATATCAAATGTGTCGAGCTGGCTGGGACCGCCAAACAGATACAGGAAGATCACCGCCTTGGCTCGCGGCTTGGCCGCCGACTCCGAGCGGGCCTGTTCTGCCGCCAGCAACTTCGGCAGCGACGCCCCCAACAGACCGGCCCCGCCAATCTGCATCAGCGCGCGTCGCGACAGTCCACTGCACACCGTTTGGGTTCGTCCCAGAATATTCAACATGGCAGTGCTCCCTATGTCCTGTCGCAGCGACGGGCAGGCGTACCCGTCTTACGGAAACTGGTTATCCAGAACTAATAGTATATCGGCCGCGCCTGGATTGTGGCAAACCTTTTTTCGGAATGGGCCACACTTTAACGCAGGTTATTTTTTCACGCGTTGGGCCAGCATCCAATTGGCCACTTCATCATGCGGAGCACATAGTTGCCCATATTGCGGCATTGGGACGGCGTGCAGGCGATGACCAATGGTTCCGACCAGTCGCAGTTCGACTGGAATCGGGTTGATCTTGCCGGTCGACAGCTTGACGACTTCTCGGGCCAAGGCCAGAGAATCGTCCGTGCTGACTCGCAAATCCTGGTTGCCGATAATGATCATCAACGGCTTCCCGACCAGGTTTCCGGCCACGTGAATCGGCGTCAGAGACAACGCCAATTCGTTTGTCTCGGCCCCCTTAAACTCCGCCAGGGCCGGCAAGTGGGTGACCGGAGCGAACGCAATGATCTGCTTGACGCGAGGATCCGCAGCACCGGCATGAATCGCGGCAAATCCACCGCGCGAGGTCCCCGACACCGTGATCTGCGTCGGGTCGGTGTACTTCTCCTCGATCAAATGGTCGAGCACCTTGCTAAAACGCTCGGTGAACTGCGCCACGATATTCTCACCCTTCACAACCCGGTCCTTCCATCCCGTCAGATCACCCGACTTTTCGCCGGGCCGGACATCCGTGCCATGACAGGGAATATCCAGCGAGACGCAGAAGTAACCATGCGGAATCAAGATCCGACCGAGTCGGTTGCCATCTTCCTGGATCAAACTGTTCCGCATATCGCCGCCGAACACGAAAATTGTCGGAGCGGGCGCCGCGGGCTTGGCACCGAGAATGGCGAAGGGAACGTCAGTCTTCGTCTTCAAAAACGTCACTTCGGGAAACGGCGGCGGTTCGTCAGCACGTACGGTCCCAGCCAGACTGACAATCCAGCACGCGACGATCAATCCGAGACCCAGCTTCGTGAAACACATTCTGTCTGCCATCATGTCCTCAACTTCCTGAAGTAAGTCGCAGAGTCAGTCCGTGGGATAGGCTTCCAGCCTGTCGTGATCAATCTTGATGTCCAAATAATCAATTGATGACAGGCTGGAACCCTATCCCACGGGGGAATCACACCATACCTTGTAATCCGAACAACTTGATCGCATTGTCCCGAAGAATCAGCCGTTTGTCCTGATCCGACAGATCGGCGTGATCGATGCGGATCCGATGCATTGATGAATGATAGAGTGGCGTATCGGTGCCGAACAGAACCTTGTCCGCACCCACTTCCTTCACGGCCCATTCAATCAACTTTGGCGTCACGGACCGCGCGCTGGACGTATCTGCAAACACATTGCCGTGTTTACTCCGCTGGATCGCTCGGACTTGATGCGTGAGATCCCCGTCCCACCCGCACCCGATATGCGCCAGGATCAGTCGGACCTCGGGAAAGTCATTGATGAACGGCACAAAATCGGACGCCTGACTGTTCTGTTCGCTGCTATGGGTGAGCACGACCGCCTTGTGTTTCGCGGCGAATTCAAAGATTTTGCGACCGTGCTCCACAATGGGATAGACGTGTTCTTCGGGGTGAATCTTGATCCCCACGCACTTGGGCAACTGCAGCATTTCTGCAGCCTGATCGTAAGTCGCCGGGGTTAACGGATCGATGACGACATACTGCAGCAAGCCATCCGTTTCCGCGACAATCCGCGCCGCGTTGATATTCCCCTGCACGGGATCACCACCACCGCGAGGCAGCAAGGCTTCGAGCGGCGAAACAATCGTCAGCGCGATATTCGCCCGCCGCGCCCGTTCCACGACCACGGCCGCATCGCCCGTCATGAAATCCGCTATCTCGTCCGTCAGTCCCTTGCGAATATACCGACCATAATGCGCGTGTGCGTCTATGGCCTGGATTTGATCTGTTGGCATACAACCTCACGACTTTGAGAGAACCGAACAAAACGCAGTATCTGGCAATGGAATCTATCTGACACCAATGGCGAATCAGTATTTCATTTGAGGAGAGAATAATCCACAGATTTCGCAGAGGACGCAGATGAAGAAGTATCCAATCTGCGTCCTCTGCGAAATCTGTGGATCGATAGATTGTCCCATTCGTCTGCAGATCCGATTGTTGAAATTGTCAGGCAAACGCATGCGCCGCGTCATCGACAATACTTCACTATTACGCCTCGACAACCTTCGGCTCCGGTTGCCGTTTCGGATGTGAGGGCAACAGCATTGTCAAAATCAACGCGATGACCATGAATCCCAAGGCCACTCCGAAGCTCAGGCGAAACCCGAATGCACGATCGGTCTGACCAAAATAGTCGGAGATGGCCCCCAGACAGGCCCCCGCCGGAGCCGCGGGTAGCATTGTCAATGATGCAAATCCCATATTGCCGCGTGTTCGCGCCTTCGACGAACAGCTTAGAATATAGTTCGTAAGATACACGCTGAATAATTCGCCCGCACCCAACAAGCCGAATCCCAACATGAACCAGTAGCCGGGAGCAACCATCGCCCAGGCAACACCGCTCATCGCGCAGACTGCCGTAATCAGCATCGTGGACCGGGGCCCCCATCTCGTCAGCAACGCCCCCAGGCACAGCCCGGCAGCCATCTTGAACCCAAACCGCAACGCGAGCTGATACCCGACCAGCGTCTCCGCCGGAACTCCAATGACCTCTTTGGTGTAGAGAGTCATATTTTGGCCGATCGAGAAACACCAAAAGGAAATCACGCCGATGATGAATGTTAACAGCAGCGAGCGATTGGCCACGAAATCGCCCACGCCCCCGAACATGCTGGAAATGAACGGTTTTCGCCCCGGTTCATTCAATTCGACAGGAATTACGAACAATGTCGAAAGCCATCCGGCCAGCCCCATAATGGGGACGGCGGCCGCAAACGGCAATGCGAATTTCCACGGGTAAGGAATCGGTGCCGGCAGCGAGATACCGAACGACTTGCCATCCAGGCACAGTTGCAGCAACAGGGCCGCCAACAGCCCCAGAATTGGTCCGCGACCATAGCCCAGACTCAGGGCACGCCCCCGTTTCGACTCTTCCGTTCCGCGACTCAGCATTTCAAACAGGAACATCGTCACCGTGGTTAAGCACGCACCGGTGACCGCTCCCTGCAGAATCATGGCCGCAATCTTGACGGAATTCGGCGCCGAACTCACCAGCAGAATCGCCACGAGACCGGTCATCGCAGCCACTGACGTATAGCACACCACCAGGATTCGCTTCAGCAAGGACACCTGCGGAAAGAGACAGGAGACAACCAGCGGCGACGCGGCCATCAGGAGATAAGCCGACGACGGCAGATTACAGACCAAGTCCGACGCCCCCAGGTACTTGCACACCGGCGCATGCACGCGACCGACATTCAGCACCGCGGATCCCAGGAACATCAACCCGGTATTCACGCCAAACAGGATCACATTCCGCAGTTGATCGCGTTCGCTGACCGGGAACTCAGCAGGCACTGGTGGCACACTTTCAGCTTCGTCCAGGTCGGTCGTCATGAAGAATCAATTCTGCATCAGGTCGGTACGTGGGATAGGCTTCTAGCCTGTCATTCATAAACTAAGCGATGACAGGCTGGAAGCCTATCCCACGGTCCGGATCGCCGAACCAGTTCACTAATCCAACGCATAATGCTTCAACGCCTCTTCATCGATTTCGATCCCCAGACCGGGCCCCTTCGGGACTTCGATATAGCCGTCCCGGACTTCGATCTGTTGCTTCACGATCTTGTCGCGGAACGGGTTTTCGGTAACGTCCAGTTCCAGCAACGGGGCTTCGCAATCGTAGGCACTGGTCGCATCGGGCAGCAATGACACCAGGTGAATCGTCGCTGCCGTCACCAGTGCCCCGCCCCAGCAATGCGGAATGCACGTGATGTTCCACATCCGCGACATCTCCGCGATCCCCAGGCATTCCGCGAATCCACCGCAGAGACTCACATCGGGTTGAATAATGTCCACAGCCCGGCGCAGAATCAGTTCTCGCGCAGCAAACCGGGAATCGACGCATTCGCCCCCGGCGACAGCAATGTCGAGTGTCGATGTCAAGACATCGTAGCCCGCGTAATGCTGCTGGGGCAGCGGCTCTTCATACCAGTAGACTCCCAGTTGCTGCAGCTCACGTCCCATCTGAATCGCTCGCGGCAGCGAATAGGCGCCGTTCACATCGACCGTCAACTTGACGTTCGGTCCGATGGCCTCGCGAACGGCGGCGATGAAGGGAATCTCACGTTTCAGCGGGAACCGACCAATCCGCAATTTCACGCCACGATAGCCCTGCTCTACCAGAGCCACCGCATCGGCCGGATACTGCTCCTCGGGCTCACGACCTTCACTGTAATTGACCGAAGACGCATAGACCTCAACCTTATCCCGCACTCGGCCGCCGTACATGTCCGAGACCGACTGATTAAGGACCTTGCCCCGCAAATCCTGCAGTGCGATATCCAGGCCACCCATGGCCATGCCATTGCCAAAATTGACGCCCCAGCACTGTCGCCACAATTTACGGTGATTGCGCGGGTCCTGACCGATGAGGACAGGAGCGTACTTTTTATCAATGATGTCCCGCACGCCGAACATCGGCGCCGTTTCACCCCAGCCAACCAAGCCCTCGTCGGTCGAAATCTTGATCAGCAGGGCATCGCGCGAATCATAGGTAAAGTAAGAGTTCGCCAGCCATTTGGGCAACTTATGAGTGACCAGATACGTTTTGACTGCAGTGATCTTCATCGTCAGTTTCCTGGGCCTGGGAACCAGAACTCGATCATCTTAACGCAAATTCATCTCGACAGCTTGTCCCGTCGCCGAGGATTGGCGAACGGCATCAATCAATTCGATGGCCGCCATGCCATCTTCGCCAGTCACCGCCGGCGGCCGGCCTTCGCGAATACTGTCGATGAAGTCCTGCACCTGAGTATAAAACGCTTCCAACCGCGAGGGCCCCAGCGGCTGGTTCTTGAAATCGATCGCCGGTTGCTCCCAGAAGAGTTCCCACGGCTTGCCATCGACTGCCACGTTCAACTGACCGTACCCGTCGATGTCCAGCATCCCGGTTGATCCGACGACCAGGGCCCGGAAGGCGGTGTTGGCAATTCCGGGCTGTGGCAACTCGTAGGTCATCCACGTTTGTCCCATCACGCCACTGGCGAATTCGACCTGAGCCATCGCGGACGGATAGGGAAAACTGTTCTTCCCATAATCTTGAATACGGCCAAACACCCGCGTGGCTTCGCTGCCGGAATAAAATCGCAGAAAGTCGAAGTTGTGTGACCCCTGATCGAGAATCATCCCGCCTGAATCGTCTTCCTCAATCCACGGTTTCCCTCCTAGAACCGCTTTGGGAAACATCGTCCGCAACTGGATCATGCGGAGTTCCCCAATTCGCCCGGCGTTGATCAGTTCCTTCCCGCGAGCCACGGTACCCCGAAAACGCCACGTCTGGATGACGGCCAGGTTAACCCCGGCGTCACGGCACGCTCGCACCATCGTTTCACATTCGGTCCGATTGAGTGCCATCGGCTTCTCAACGAGGACATGTTTTCCCGCCTTGGCGGCAGCGGTCACCTGTTGCAGATGCAGCGTCTGCGGCGTCGCAATCAACACGGCATGGATGTCTGGGCGAGCCAGCACCTGCTCGTAGGTAACAATGGACTCGACCTCATAATCTTTCGCCAACTGATCCGCCCGGCGACCACCATGAATGGCCGCGAGACCGCCACCATTGGAGTACCGCTTGAGACACTCCGCGTAGGTGCGCCCCATGAAACCAGAGCCGATCACCGCAACATTGACCATGTCCACTGTCCTATAAAAAGTCCGTGGGATCGGCTTCCAGCCTGTCATCTGATCGCAGCCAGGCAGATCTTGTGAACACTAACCTGCAACGTAGAAGCCCGACCCTGTAAGATGGGCACTCTTGCCCGTCTCTTTTTTTTCCCACGACTCCGCAATCAATCCAGATGTGGGAGAAACTCGTGATACCTTAGCAAACTGGATATCCAGATTACCTCGGTCGGGCAATTGATGCAATCCAGTCCTCAATCAATTGATCGGGCATGCGCGCTTCACAATCCTACTTGGACGCCGACTTCGCTGTCTGCTCGGAATTTTCGATCAGCCGCTGCTGCAACACATCGCGGCCCTTGTGAATGTGTTCCAGCATTGAGCTCCGTGCCAGTTCGGGATCATGTGCTTTGAGCGCCGCAACGATTCGCTGGTGTTCGGCAGCGACGTCAGAATTACGCGTCAATGACCCTTTCGCAAAGTCGTGCCGGACATGCGCCAGCAGACGCAGCGATTGAATCAGCGTCGTCAGTAACTCGTTTCCGGCAGCACTTAAGATTGTGCCGTGGAAAATGCGTTCTTCGTCAATCAATTCGCTGTGGATGTTCCACAACTCGCGGGACGACTGCGACTGGGACTGCAAAATCCGCGTCTCACAGTCGTGATACCGCCGGCACGAATTCTCCAAAATCTTGAGCTGCGCGTCGGTGATCCGCTCGGCGGCGCGGGCCGCCGCATAGGGCTCGATCAGTTCCCGCAGGTCACAGAGATTGGCAAACTCTTCCGCAGTGAGTTCGCGGACGTAGGTCCCGCTTTGAGCTCGGCATTCCACCAGACCGGCTTTTTCCAGTTGCCCCAGGGCGTGCTGAACCAGCGCGGGGCTGACTCCAATTTCTTCCGCCAGCTTCCGCCGGGACAGCTTTTCGCCGGGTTCCAAGTCCCCGCGGGTCAGCTTGTTACGAATGTAATCGTACGTCGCATCGAGCTGGGAAACCTTGGGCATTAGAACCGTCTTTGACCACTGAAGCAGGGGTTGAGAATTGGCGATGGCGAGGGCCACGGTGCCATTTCGCAGAAGTTTAACAGCCAATCGAGTCTAGCACAGGGACCAGACCGTTGCCAATCGTTGTTCTTCGGCTATCTCAGCCACCGAGAGCTCGCCGCAACTCGTGGAACTCATCCCCCAGCTTGCGAAAGTCGTCTCTCAAGGCCGCCAGCGACGCCGTCAACGAAGCATTCTCGGCGCGAAGATCCTGGCAGGTCGATTCCAACAGCGCAATACGGCTCGACACACCTGGATCGGCTACCGGAGCGGGGCTGGAACCGGTGAAGGACGAGCGGCTGGGGGGGGCGTCGCTGTCGGTCGAGGCCCGGGCGCGCATCGGCTGCTTTTCGTTCGCCGGGTACAGATTGTGATCGACCTCAACACCGCGCCGATCTAACGGCCCGTCAGCCCGAACCAAGTTCGCAGCCACCAGTCCCTCCAGCTCGGTCCGCAATTGTTCCAGCGTTTCAATGGGAGCCATGCGACTGGATCGAGTCCGCAGTTCACCGACTGCCTGCTGACCGCGTAACATCAACTCGGTCAGGATCGCCAGTTGCGGCTCGGTCAGAGTAAAGCGTTTGCGCATGTAATGCCGAAACCGCGGCGTCCGGCCCGATTCGGTGTAGACCATCGCAATGAGGCCCAGTTCACGCAATTCTTCCAGCACGGCCTCGACGCGGTCTTCGTCGTAGTTGGCCACGGGATCCCGGTTGCTCTTCTGATTGCAGCCAGTCGTCACTGACTTCAGCGTCAGAGGATAGACTTCGGGCGTGGTAATCCCCTTCTCGACCAGCACTCCCAGGACACGCCGCTGCGCACGAGACAACTCGGTAATCGGCGGCAATGAGGAATCTTCGGCATCGGACATGAATCGCATACCCTCTGGCAACAACGATTTTCAACTCAAACCTGGGTGAGTCTTATCAGCATGCGAGAGACTCGGCAACCCAAATCCGAATCACCACCGTGGGATAGGCTTCCAGCCTGTCATCTTTTGAAGAACATGACAGGCTGGAAGCCTATCCCACGGTCACCAGCCCGCGTGCTTCGTCTTAGCATCAGCAGATCAGATGTTATCATGGAAGAATCTTGTCTCTCCGATCTCTTCTTTTTCGGAAACACCCATCATGCTCTATCAATTCCCGCCGCCTGAATGGTTTGAATCGGGCACGACTTCTCTGGTCGTGCTGACGATCTGCTTGTGGGCAATCATCATCTGCATTCCCGCCAGCGTGCTGGGCTGTTGGATCTTCAGACCTCGATCCCGAATTGTCTGGATTCTGGCAGAGACCTTCTGGATCGTCACTTCAACACCCTTGCTCCTGTGCTGGGTTCCTTTCCCCACATTTTTCTGGCTTAGCAGCCGCGATGCTCCGGTCTATCTCGTACTGGCCGCTACCTGTGTGCTGATACTCGTGCCCTTCTCTGCGGCGGTTGCAGGAATCAACGAGATAGTGCGAGGAAGCGAGACATCCAGCGGTTTCCGAGATCGGATCACTTGGGGCTTTACATTACCGATTTGCTTATTCGCGCTGTTCTGGCTCATGATGCCCAGCTTGATCCATCACCCTGAGGCCACTCGTCGTCCAATCTGCAAAGACAATCTCAAGCAAATCGGCTTGGCAATGCACAACTATCATGATCAGTTTGCAAAGTTGCCCGACGCACAATCCTCTGACGGGAAATCACCACCCGTCAGTTGGCGAGTCGCCATCCTGCCCCATATTGATCACAAGAAGCCCAATTCCGAATATGATCTCGCAGCATCCTGGGATTCGGACGAGAACTCGCTGATGGCCAAGTCGGACGTGGGCCTTTACGTGTGCCCCTCCGTGCCGATCGCAGACCGGAAAGACGCAGCCAGTCGATGGTATACGGCATATGCCACGCTGGTAGGAAGCGACACTGCATTCAGCGAAGGAAAAGGCAAAACGTTTCGGGACTTTTCCGACGGGACGTCCAACACTGCGCTCGTGGCAGAAGCCTGCGGCCAGCAGATTGTGTGGACCGAGCCTCGGGATATTGAACTGACGGAGAAGAACCTGGGGATCAATCTGCCGGGCCATAAATCGGGACAATCGGTCGGAAGTTGGTCCTCTTACCATCGATCGGGAGCGCATCTTCTGCTCGCCGATGGATCGGTGCGATTCTTGAGCGCAGCGACAGATCCGACTGTACTACACGCCCTCACGACCACGAACGGTGGGGAAACTGTCCATGATTTCTGATCGCGGCATACCGCGCAGCAGAACTAATACTTGATTTTCTCGTTCGCAGGAGAAATCGGATGACATACCCATTTCCACCACCAGAATGGTTCCAGCCCGGCGCAATTTCCTATTTGTGTTTACTGATCTGCAAATGGCTCATTTTGGTGTGCGTGCCAACAAGTGTGGTCCTATTCTGGATCTTCAAGCCTCCCTCGATTCTCGCCTGGGTCCTGGCCGAGATCTTTTGGGTCGCTACATTGTTACCCCTGATGTGGTGGTGCTCTCAGGTGATTCGACCTTCCTTTCCTGTCGACGTCCCCGAGACTTTTCTGCTACCAGTCCTTCCTGTTCTTTTGTTGTTCGCTTTTCCTTCCACCCTAGCCGGAATCAACGAGCTGATGCGACAGTGCAAGGCGTCGCAGGACTATCAAAAAGTGCCTACATGGGAATGTTCGGTTATTTTCGGCGCCTTCATCTTGTTTCTGCCGTTTTTTGCAGATGATGGTCGGCGAGTGCCTCTCCAAAGTCTCTGCAAGTTTCAATTGAGAACGATCGGCGTTCCATTCCAGAACTTCAGTGAAATGCATGGGAGATTCCCCGACTCCACTCTTCTTCCGGATGGATTGCCTCCCCTCAGTTGGCGCGTCGAAATCCTTCCGTTTTTGGACCGTAGCGACATCTACAATGCCTACAATCAAAAATCGGGGTGGAACGCAGGAAGTAACACTCCGGTGGCCCAATTCAATGTCAAGGACTATACCTGCCCTGCCGTCCCCGTTGCGGAGCGGCAGGATCCGTACGGTCGCTTCTACACGTCCTATGTCGCGCTGAACGGGGCCGATGCGGCCTTCCCCGCCGGCCGTGGCCGCCCCCTGGAAGAGTTTTCGGACGGACGTTCCAACACGGCCCTGATCTCCGAAGCCTGTGGGCAGAAAATCGTCTGGACTGAGCTTCGAGACGTTATGGTTTCCGCCGAGAACATTGGCATCAACCTGTCTGGCGAGAAACCCGGTCAATCGACAGGTCTCTGGTCCTCCTACCATCGGCGACAAGGCGGCGGGGCAAATGTCCTGCTGGCTGATGGATCTGTGCGATTTTTGAACGCGATGACGGATGCAAAAGTGTTACGAGCACTGACGACTGTCGGTGGCAAGGAGCAAGTCGGGGACTTCTGAATTTGCCAGATTTAGGCATTCAGACCGCCACGACGGTTTCAATTGTGAATGGTTTGCCGCATTCGCTAAAATTGTCAGGACGGTGCCAATCCAGGGAGATGTCTTAGATGAGCAACGATAGCACACCTTCAGCGGCCACCAAATTGACGACCGCCGATCTGATGACGATGCCGGATGAGAAAAACTACGAGTTGGTTGACGGTCAGTTGAAGGCAAAGGATTCAGATTTTCTTTCATCTGTTACCGCAGCCCGTCTGGGGATGTTTCTTGGTAGTCATGCTGCTAATCAGAAACTGGGTTGCGTACTCGGGGCTAATGCTGGATATCAATGCTTCGCGCCGGATTTGGAGCGAGTGAGAAGACCTGACCTCTCGTTCATTGCTCTGGAAAGAATTCCCCCGAACCACAGCGATCTGATCTTTATCCCGATGCCACCAGATCTGGCCGTGGAAGTGATTTCACGTCACGATCTGGCTTTGGAAATTGACGAAAGGGTCAGAGAATACCTCGCGGCGGATGTTCGTCTGGTATGGGTCATCTACCCCAAGACTGGCCAGGTTCTCGTCTATAACTCGACAGGCGGAAAGATCTTGTCATCGGCCGATGAACTCTCCGGCGAAGATGTCATTCCGGAGTTCCGCTTGAAGATCTCCGAGTTACTCCGCAAGCCCGGCGAGTAGCTCCAGTGCGTGTCACTGATCCGGTCCGCGATCAGAAAGCATCCTGTTGTCGGTGGAGTAATCGTAGACGTTTGGAGATAATCCAATCTCACTTGCGGGTGCGTTCTAGCCCGTGGCGATCCACGAATCTTCACTCGTTTCAGGAACTTCCATGATGTCTCATCGCAGTCAGACGGTCGTAGGATCCATTCGGATTGTCCTGCTGCTGGGGATTGTCGCGAGTGCCGCGCTGAATCCGCACCAACCAGTGTGGGCGGCCGATCCCGCTGCCAAGGTCTTTCGAGCCGGAGCAGTGGCGATCGATGTTACTCCCGTCAAACTGCCCGTCATCATCAATGGCAATATGCTGCCGATCGTCACCAGCGAAATTTCCGACCGGTTGCATGCCCGGGCGCTGGTGTTGGATGACGGAAAAAATCAGGTCGCGATCGTCATCGTCGATAACTGCATGATCCCGCGGGATCTACTGGATAAAGCGAAAAATCTCGCCAGTGAGGCCACGGGCATTCCGACGAACCGCATGTTGATCGCCTCGACACATGCGCATTCGACGCCGGCCGTCCACGGCTGTCTGGGGGTGGAAGTTGATATCGAATACACCGAGTACCTGCCGGGAAAAATTGCCGAAGCGATTTCCACTGCACACAAGCGACTGGCGCCCGCGCGGATTGGGTTTGGTGTCGGTCGAGATGAAAAGAATGTCGGCTGCCGGCGCTGGTTGATGCGACCGGGGACAGCGCCGAATAACCCCTTCAGTGGCAAGCAGAATGATCTGGCGCAGATGCACCCGGGATTTGATAACCCGAAAGCCCTGCGGCCGACCGGTCCGACTGATCCTGAAGTCCCCGTCGTCGCCGTACAGACTCTCGACGGCAAGCCAGTCGCCACGCTCACCAATTATTCCATGCACTACGTCGGTGCAAAGCCGATCTCTGCAGACTATTTTCCCGTCGTCTGTAACAAGCTGGAAACGCTGCTCAAGGCGGACAAGGGTTATGTTGGACTGCATTCCAATGGGACCAGCGGCGATCAATGGCTGATGGATTACACCCTCCCCGCCCGCCGCATGTATACGCTCGATGGAGTCGCCACCGATGTGGCTCAGGCGGCCTTTGAGGCCTATCAGAAGATCACGTTCCATGACTGGGCCCCGCTGGTCATGGAAGAACGCTTATTGGAAGTCGGCGTGCGGATGCCGACTGCGGACGAAGTTCGCGCCGCGCGAGTGATCGTCGATGGTCTCGCTTTGAAGCCACCGCGTACCGGGAACGAGATCTATGCCCGTGAAACGATACTGCTCAGCGAGATGCCCCCGACACGCGAGCTGAAATTGCAGGCCATCCGGATCGGCGAGTTCGGAATCACTGCGATCCCGAACGAAGTCTTCGCTATCAGCGGCGTGACGATCAAGCGTCGCAGCCCGCTGAAATCGACCTTCACGATCGAACTGGCCAACGGCTGCGAAGGCTACATCCCGCCCTTGGAACAACACGCCCTGGGCGGGTATGAAACGTGGCGTGCCCGCACCAGTTGCCTGGAAGAGGCCGCCGAAGTCAAGATCGTGTCGACCGTGCTGGACCTGCTGAATGCCGTGACTGCCGCCCGGGCAGACGAAAAAACCGTTCCCAGCAACAAGTCCGCCAAGTAGATTCCCATAAATCCCATTCGTCCTATAAGTCCCATGTGTCCCATCGAAACTCATGGGACTGATGGGACGAATAGGACCAATGGGACGGATGACAGACAACTGCCACTATTAATCGCGTTTCAGCTTCCACGGCGGAACTTCCGGCAGGAACGCGTCGAATTCGGCGATCAGTTCTTGTTCATAGTCGCCGACAAATGTTCCCGCGAAGAAGCGGTCGATGGCTTCGCGATAGAACCGATCCCAGCTTTGTTCTTCGGCACCGGGATTGATCGGATAATAGCGGCAGCTATTCGCCAGGGCCGCCGCCTTATCTCCAGGAGCATCGCCGATCATCACGATCTTGTCGGCCGTCCAGCCCTTGGCTTTGGCTGCGGCGAGGATTTCTTTCTTGGAGCCGACTTCCTGACCACAGATCGCACCGACATACTTCGCGATGTCGTGCTCTTCCCATTCCTTCTGCAAGGCCGCATTGGGGGTCGCGGAGCAGACAATGATATCGGCTTTCGAGATCACCTTTTCCAGGCTCTCTCTCAAGAGCGGAAACGGCGGCACTCCGTGGACGATCGCCTTGACTGTGTCATCAACATCCTGCGACCATCTGGCCGCCAGTTGCAGATCGGGATCGCCCGTCTTTTCGGCTTCAGGGATGATCGTCTTGGTCCCCAGCTTCGATTCCCGCTGCACCCAATCGCGAACTCCCTGCAATACGGGGATTTTGCCCCCGCGTGCTTTGACTTCGGGGCGTTCGGCAAGAAAATCGAGGGCCTTCAAATACGCCGGAAAGCGATTCGCGCCGCGATCCTTCGAGTACAGATTCACAAACTCACAAGCCTCGCGGGCGTATTTGGAAACCGCCTGGAGACTCATGTGCTTGATGAATGTCGGGATAAAGCATTCCTTGTGCTTGATTTCCATCGAATCAAACGCGCAGCCATCCGAATCAATGGCGACGAGGAATTCATGTTTCTTGCTCAACGCTTCGAGCGGATTGCTGGACACTTCGACGGACTCCTCAATGAAAGATTTTTCTGATCGTCGTCGGCCCAAAAAGCGACCGCCGAGTGTTATTACGATTTGCGTTTCTCTGGACTTACTTTGCGCGATCGGCCTGCGGCACGTAATTTGGCAGTTTCTTGTTCGCAAAAATCGGCTTCAACCGTGCCATACGGATCCGGCCATCGATAATAGGCAGGGTGACCATGTCGTCCCCGATCAGCGGTCGAGCGTACTTAATAAAATCGTCGGTGACGTCCGTTCCGCACGGCGTAATCCAGTGGTCGGGGAACTTGCGATCTTTCTCGGCGACTTCGGCCAGCGGGGCCTTGTCGTAACGGGCCTGATAATTGTCGCGGTCGGCTCGCAGGATCGTCGCCATGTAGCCATGCTCGCCGGCCGCCGCCAGCAACGCGGCCTTTTGACCGACGTAGTAGGCTTCATCCAGATCCACCACCGACGCATACGCCATGCTGTGACGCTGATCGGTCCCCGGAACATTGCAACGAGCGGAACCCTTCACGGCCAGGCCCGCCTTGTTCAAGTAGTTCGTGACGATCTGCGCCACGGTCATCTCCGAAGCGCTGAACTGAGCGTGCCCGAACGAATCCTTCCGCACGCCAATGTCACCGACGTCCAGCCCTTCACTCAGCACGACGATCGCCCGGCCGTGTTGCTTAAGGCTTTCGTTAACATTCGAATGAATCTGTTCGAGTGACGTCTTGCGTTCGGCGAGATAAATCTGCAGCGGCATTTCGCGGTGGGGATCAGCCAGACGCGCAGCGGCGGGGATGTAGCCAATCTTGCGGCCCATCGCCTGCACGACCATCACGGGATCGGCCGGGCAACTGCCGTTGTTTTCTTCGTTCGCACACTGGATGTAGTGCGTCCAATACCGAGCCGTGCTGCCATAACCCGGAGTGTGATCGACGAGTTTGAACTCGCTGTCGCCGACATCGTTATCAATCGTCTTCGGACCGCCGATGCCGACCACATCCAACCCGCGCGACCGGGCCAGATTGGCCACCTTGTTCGCGGTGTCCATCGAATCATTGCCGCCGATGTAGATGAAGTAGCCGATGTCGTGGGCCTTGAAGACCTCCATCACGCGGTCAAAGTCTTCGGACTGCTTGTCCTTCAACTTATACCGGCACGTGCCGATCGAGCCAGCCGCCGGGGTGGTCCGCAACAGGGCAATTTCGTCGCGGCACTGGGCCGACAGGTCAATCAACTCTTCCTTGAGCACACCTTCAATCCCATGCCAGCCACCGTAAACCGTCCCGATTTCGGACAAGTGACGAGCCGTCTCCACGATTCCGCGGAGCGTATTATTGATCACCGGAGACGGCCCACCAGATTGGGCAACGAGCATGTTCTTGGCCATGATGCGCGACGGATTCCTTCAGTCAAAACGGAAAACCATGAAAATCCTGATTCAGCCAGCCTCAGCAACAAGGCCGAATCAACCATTTTCGCGAGAATCCGCCGCCATTTCAATGTGGACCTAACATCCTTTCCCATAAACAGTTGTGGTGGCCCACAAATGCCGAGTGGTTCCGTGAGATCAAGCCGACTGAAAACTGGTATCGCGGACATCCGCCGGCTTGTTGAAGACTAGGGAGTGGTTGCCTGAATCGCTTTCGCCTGACGGAGTGTTCTCAACAGCTCCAGCACTTCACTATGTGTCTGCCAATTGTGATGAATGACCAGACTTCCTGAAGCGGGGACTTTAGAAATCGTCCCAATGATCCGGGCAACTTCCGCTCCGTCTTTAGACCAAGTTCCGCGACCCACGCTCTCTTGAATCGCCGTGATCAGAGATTCGAAATCCCCGGATTCGCTCACGAGATCTCGTACCGGATAGATCAGCGTGATCGTTTTTCGAATCGCGGCTTCCTGAGGTAGAAGCTTGAGGACTTCGTGCTCGATCACGAAGGACAATTGATGACGGTCCAGGATGAGCTTCAAGGCGTTCTTTAATGAGATCCCATCAACCTTCAAGGGCGGAACACGTATTGCTTTTGGAGGATTGTCGGGCTTGAAGGCAGCGTAATCGATCACCACATTGATCTTGTGTTGCTGTGAGATTTGCTTGATGACTTCCGTAAGAGGTACGTCATTGAAGTCAAAACTCGTCCGTGCATCGAGAGCACGGACGATGCGCCCATCCTCAGGCCAGGGACGCGGCAAGTATTCGACGCTCGGAGGGCCAATATTGGCGTCAGGCGACCGTTCTGTCCGCGCGCGTGCTGGCAAGTCATTTGTAGCCGCCCCGTTGGCAGAGTGCTTGCCACCTTCTTTACCCAACGCAAAATTGACTTTCCAAAGCATGATCTCGGCAGTCGGATTCGCTGGTTCCAGTTGCTTCGCCTTCCTGGCAATCTCTTCGGCAGCGCCGTATCGCCGCTGTTTCAGCGCAGTGTTGTATTGGTTCACCAATTCAGCCATCTCTGGTGTCTGTTGCCCGATCGCTTTCGTCAGGGGATCTTCAGGTCGTGGTGGTTCGGGAACATCCTGGACTTTCTTGGGCCGATTCGAATCTGGCTTGGCCGAGTCCTTCTGATCTGGATCTGCTGTTTTCGGTTGTTCTTCGCTGGGCGTGTTATTCCCAACGGGCACCGGTTCGGTCGACGTTTTCGTTTCCTGCGATTGAGCGACCCCCGAGAAGGTGGGCACTCCCAGGAAGCAGATCGCGCAGAGAGTCAGGAACAGACGGACTCGATGTGACAACACGTGACCGACATCCAGGAGGCTGGGTAGCATGTGCATTCTCCGTTTCCAAAACGTGCTGAGTCCGACGCGATTGCCCGTTGACATGGACGTCGCCCAGGGACCAAATGCTGAAGGCATGAGACAAATCCTTTCGATGCCAAGAATGAATCGAATTGACCGAACTGTTGCGTTTTGACCGTTAAAAAAACCCGCCGCCACCGCCACCAAACCTTCCCTTTTCTGCTTCGCCCTTAGTCTGCCGTAATGAACGCAACAGATGAAGTACCTCATGGTGACCGGCTTCGGACTGGCGAATGATCAGCGTTCCCAGATTGGGAACCTTGGCGATTCTGTTTAACTCGCCCCAGCCACCGATTTCTCCATCTGTGACCACGATTTCTTGAATGGCGGCACTCAATGATTCCAAATCGTCATCGTTGCTGATCAGATCTCCGACGGGGTAAGTGCGTGTCGTCCTTCGCTTGCTCTGAGTGCCTTGCAAATCCGATTTTGTGGTGATCTTCAAGACCTCGTCATCGAGATAGAATCCCAAGTTCGCCGAATCCAAGATAAGTTTTAGCGTGGAGCGCAAGGAAACATCGACGACCTTCAAAGTCACGTGAGCAGATTCGATAGCGACATTTTCTTTCTTAAGCGCTAGTGCGTCGACGACCACATTGATCTGGTATTTTTGAGCCAGCAATCCAAAAACTGCGCCCAACGATTCATTGTTCAGTTCGAGCGCCACAGGCTGGCTGAGTTCGTCGAGTATTTGCTGTGCAGCCGCCGATGGTTGGGGGTGATATTCAATCTCCGGGGGTGCGGACAGCGTTTTTACCTGCTGATTTCTTCTAGTGATGACCGCCGGTCTCTTGCCTGATGATGGTATCTCGGCAGCGTGATCATCCGCTTCCAACGTCGGTACTTTTGGGGACCTGGCCACTTCTTTTGTCCTAGACGTCCTGCCCGTGAACGCCGGACTGATCGTCCCTTTCTCGGTCTTGATCTCCATAGCGCTGGACTCGTACGGCTTGGTGAATTGCTGACCGGCAGCCTCCTGTGACTGGACCGACTCATCCCAAGTTGGCAGCAGGAGGACCGCGAGTCCCAGCAAGGCCAGGCCCCAGCGACTGCGCCCCCCCGACCCGGACTTCAGCTG
>CAMAVF010000066.1 GCA_945861445.1 Planctomicrobium piriforme
GCCTGTATGCGCAAACTGATTGTCATCCTGAATACCATGGTCAAAAACAATACTGATTGGAAATCTCGATTCGCCAACGCCTAATCTCTTAGAAATTCACTTGACTATGAACACAGCCGCTCTCCCCAGATTACTGGGGCGAGGGGAGATGGAAACTCGCGATTTGCCACGTTTGATCCAATCGTTCGGTTGAATCGCCAGATGCCTCCGGGCCGGATGCCACCAGACCGGGCTACTTGTTCGATCAGTCTCGCGGTGCGGGGGTGAAGGTTGTGGGTTGCGGGGTTTCGGCGGTGACGACTTTCCAGCTTTCTCCCATCTCGCGGAAGGGGCGGAAGTCCTGGGCGCGGTAGCTGAATTCCAGTTCGGTCGTGGCGACGGGTTTACCGTTGGCCTGGTGCGAGTGCAGGGCTGCGTCGAGTGCTCCGCTGACCAGGAGTGTCCGTTCGACGGGATAGGGGGATTTTCCAGTTCGATAGAAATGAGCGATGGCATGCGACAAGGCGCTGAACAGACTGAGGTTGCCCCACGGACCGTTGCAGAAGGCGGTCGCCAGCGGTTCGGCTCGACCTTCCAGTCGACAGGCGAAGTTCCAGCGATCGCTGGCGCTGCCGCTCTTCAACACGGCGCCGCGCATCCCGTCTTTGTAGGTCACCAGGATCGCGTGGTCACTCTCGGGCTTGGCGGTAGGCGGCGCGGCTGGCCTGCCGGTGCGCGGCAACGGGCGGCCTTTCCGCTGCAGTCCGGTGTTCTGCTCGGCGGCCATTGCCGCGGCGACCAGATCGGCGGACCAGCGGCCCTCGTGCTGCGCCTTGTCGAATGCGGCGCCGGTCAAGAATTCGACGCGCGAGATCCCGGTCTCGCCGCCGCGCCGGGCTTCAATCATCGACTGGATCACCTCCAGGCAGTGGAAGTCCGAGACTTCCACGTCACCCCCGTGGATGGCCAGGGCCTCGATCACTTTCGCCCCGTCCGGGACTTCGATGGCAGGCCGCCGTTCGGCCAGCGGGACACTGCTGCCAGCCATCAGCGGAATCCCCAGTTTTCGCGCAGTATCGTACATTTCCTTGGACCAATCCCAGCGATACGACAGGTGCTTGTCGTTGAAGACCGGCACGAAGCGCTGGCTCCGCTGCATGGTCTTGACGGACTCGTCGAAGAACTTCTTGCGGGGGTACATGATCTGGTGAAATTCGTTCTGCGGGTAGTCGCCATGCTCGCCGATCAGCAGGACGGCATCCACGGCCAGATCCTTTCCGCCCAGGCACAACGCCTTGTCGATCGAATCAAACAGCGGGACGTTCAACCGCTTGGAGGCTTCGCGGGCCATGTCGTCGGTGGGGAACTGGTCGGCATACCAGGCGACGACATCAACCCCCGGATCAACTCGCTTGCCGCGGAACAAACAGCTCCCCATGATGTTGATCAGAATGTTGTACGCGTGCGAACGATGCCGCAGCTCGGTAAAGATGGCCGCGACCTTGGGCCGCCGTGTCCCGTCGAACGCCATACCGCGGCCCACGGCAGACGTGATCGCCAGGGCGCCCGTCACGGCCAGGAACTCGCGCCGCGGGATGATCGTGTGTTGCTGGTTCATCAAAGGGTTCCTCGCGGCTGATGTTCAGTGGAGGTCCCATCATCGTCAATCGGTGAATTGGATGCCAGCATGCCGTTCCCCATTTGCCGTGTAACGCTCCCGCGTTCTAGAATATAGTTCGACCGGGCAGCGCACGGCGTATGTCCGTTGGAAGTTCTGTTGAGTTTCAGTAACTCCAAGGCCGATCTCGACTTCAGTTTCCGCTCACCGAAAATGGAGATGCCCGTGAATTCCAAGAATCGTCGCGATTTTTTGTCGGATGTTGGTCGTGGCATGCTCGCCACGGGATTGGGCGTCGGTCTCGCCAATGATTTGGGGTTCTCGACGGCGTTTGCCGATCGCGGTCCGGACAGCCTGCCGTTGGGTGCCCACGAATCGCTGGTGGAACTGATTCGCGGTACTCCCCCCGATAAACTTCAGCCGATCCTGATCGCGAAGCTGAAAGCGGGCGAAGTCGATAACAAGAAACTCATCTCGGCGGCCGCACTGGCCAATGCCGAGGCGTTCGGCGGGCAGGATTACGTGGGTTTCCACACGGCGATGGCGATGCTGCCCGCGTTGGAGATGACCAAGCAACTCCCGTCCGACCGCCAATGGCTGCCGGTCCTGAAGGTGATTTACCGCAACGCCGCCCAGTGCCAGCAGCATGGGGGAGCCTCGAAGGCGACCCTGATGACATTGCACGCCGCCGAACACTCGGCCGAAGGAGATATCGGTCTGAAGATTCGCGATGCCTGCCGCAGTGCGGATATGAAAGCTGCCGAAGATCTGTTCGGAACTCTGGCGAAGGCTTCCCCGCGAGACGCGTTCAATGCGTTGCAGCCTGCCGTGCAGGACGACATTAATGTGCATCGCTTTGTGTTCGCTCACCGGACGTACGGTTTGATCGGGTTGCTGGGGCCTGAATACGCTCACACGCTGCTCCGGCAATCGGTCCGGCAGATGGTCGATTTCGAGTCGGAACACAAACGCCACAAGCATCCCGAACACCCCATTCGCACCCTGCTGCCCAAACTGCTCGATCAGTACAAGTTGGATGGCAAGACGCTTGGGAAGAAGGATCCCGGCGACGAAGCGATCGATGCGCTGGCCAAGGCCATTTACACCGGTCCGCAGGCCCAGTCGGCCGAAGCGGTCGCGGCGGCACTCGCCGAGGGGATTGATCCCGAGGTGGTGGGCGAAGCGATTTCGCTGGCGTCCAACATGCTGGTGCTGCGTCAAGGTTCGGACAAATGGCGGACGCATGGCGATTCGTCTGGCGTCCACTCATCCGATTCGACAAACGCCTTCCGCAACATGGCTCGCAACACCGATCCGAAGTACGCAGTGTCCGGCCTGATTGTGGCAGCTTACAACAGCATCGTGCAGGGAACATTCCCCGGTCAGGCGTATCCGCTGGACGATCACCGCAAGGCGATCAAGGCCGAGGACGCCAAGGGACTGCTGGCCGAGTGCGAAGAGGCGGTCAAGGTCAACGACCAGGGTCGGGCGGCGGCGGCCATCCAGATTTATGGCGAGAAGGGTTTTCCAGTGGACGGGGTCTTCCAGACGCTGATCAAGTACACGATCAGCGAAGATGGCCGGTTGCACGGTGAGAAATTCTTCCACACAGTCGGCGAAGAATATCGCACCACGCGGCCTGCGTTCCGCTGGCGCCAGATCACCGCTCTGGCCCGCGTCACCGCGAGTGCCTACGGCTACAACCGCGAGGACAAGCATGGATTGCATGCGGCCGGTTATGAAGAGGCTTGCAAGGTGATCGGAATCGACGCCTGAGTGGTAGATCCCTGCCGCGATTGAATTGCGAAACGCCGGACGGTCATGCGTCCGGCGTTTTGTTTTTCAGACGGTGAGTAATTAGTAGTCGCCGACAACTTCGCCCCCGCCGCGCGTGATCAATGCACGGAGGATACTCGCACTCATATCTTCGCTGAGGAAACGGACACTTCCGTCGACCAACGCAAATTGACAGCCTCCCACGTGCAGGCTGGAGAACTGGAACAGTCTCTCGGTACTGCTGGAGCAGGTGGTCACGGGTGGGTTCAATCCCGGTTCTGCACAGGACGCCAGGGCGACATACCAGCGGAGCACGGAGCGGCCGAATGCCTGACCGCCACCTCCGCCTCCTCCCCCGCCGCCGCCACCGCCTCCATTGATCGCACCACGGGCCCAGCCGCCAATCTCATAGGCAATTTCGCCCACCGCCAGCGTATTCGAAGTCCCGTCGGTGATGTCACGAATGCGACTGGAAGACAATGGATACAGCAATCCATCATTAGCACCGGGCGTGACCCCGGCATTGGCCGCGTAATGACTTGGTCCATACAGGTTCAGGACGATGGCGTCGTTTTGTGAAGGACAAAGATAAACCGGCAGCTTCTGGATCACGGACGTTGCATTCCCCGCGTCGTCGAACCGCAAATTGAAATTGTACTTGTTGTAGAGCGCTGATTGGTCCACCATCGGCAGGATCATCGTCGACCACGTCGTGAGCTTTTCACTGGCTGACGAGCCCCCGGTGGCGCCGAGGACTCCGGGCGGGAAGACGCCTTGATTCGACTCGTAATTGTGCAGGCCGAGCCCGATTTGTTTAAGATTATTCTTGCACTGCGAGCGGCGCGCGGCTTCTCGCGCTTGTTGTACGGCGGGCAGCAACAGGGCGATCAAAACAGCGATGATGGCAATGACGACCAGCAGCTCAATCAACGTAAATCCGCGTGACGCCACGGAACGATTAGACAATTGCACGATCGTAACTCCTCATTTCAACCGGACAGCTTCGTAGAAGTTCCCAGCAGGATCAGACTCACTGGGGCGAACGAATACGACGTTGCGGCCCTTTCGCAGATTGGGCCGCAGATGTTTACCAACATTGACCATCGCATTCTCGATGGGTCGCTCGGTATCGATCTCCACCACATCAATGTCTCGGGCGCGAATGAGCCCGCAGGGTTGCCAGCCATCCAGGTCGTCAGGCCATTCGCCCAATTGCACAATCCGGCCATCGTCGACGGTCGCCGCCAGGCCGACAGCCGCCAGAGCCCCGATCATGCCCCCTTCGGTCCCGCCCAGTCCTTCCAAATGCACTCCGTGTTGAGCGGCCATGTCACGGGCCTCCTGGCGTGAGACCAGTTGGGCTTTGCAACGTTTTCCGAAGTCGGTAATCGCCGGTGGCACATCGGCAACGATGCACAACCCCGGATCACTGCCGGGGACGTACCATTCCAGCATCACGTCGCGGCACGTTTGCAGGAGTGATTCCATCGACGCACCGTTACGGGGCTCGAAGGAAATCGAGGCCGATCCATTCTGAGACGTGTAGTGGACACGCGGGTCGTCGAGTAGCTGGTGACGGACAATGCGCACGCAGCGCCACTCGGTGGCGACCTTCTGGACGATCGCCTTCGCCAACTGGTTCGTGCCCGGAGAATCGATCGTGTCGGTGTCATCAATGCCCACGATAATCACGGCGTCGCCCCCCGTTCCTGGGCCTGGGGCTGGGCCTGGGGCTGATTGCGTCGCCGGGAGTAGAACCACAACATGCCGCTGATCAATCCCGCCCCTAGTCCGCAGAGTATATAGGTGTAACTCGCCTGAGTGATCCACGAAGCCAGCGGGCGGCCACCCGCGTGTTCAAATCCGATCAGCTTGGCTCCACCCCGCACGCACAACGCCAGAACATTACTCGCCAATCCCGCCAGGGCGAAACCCACATACAACATCCAACCGCCTTGAGCACGGCGGAGCGTCCAGTCGAGCAGCGGGCCAGTCGCCGTGAGACTGGTCAGCGACCCGAGGCTCATTCCATCGCCAGCAAATCCCCCCTGACGCAGACACAAACTCGTCGCTAGTGCCGTCAGCCCCATCACCGAGCCAGCTCCGCGTCTGGGAACGATGGCGAATCCGGCAGCGATCGGGATCACCACCTTTAAGATGGAATGACCAGGAATGCGCACGTTCAAGTCAACAAACATCGAGGCCAGGGCAGCACCCACCCCCGCACCCAGCAGGACCAGCACTTCCCAGGTCTGGACGGCCTCTTGAGAGGTGTTCAGAAACCCGAGTCGCGTGGTGGCACGCAGACCGTCGTGTCGAGCCAACATTCCAGACGCCATTGCGGATCCTCGTCACTGCGAGCCAAGTGCGATCATCGCGGCGAAACACACTTCACCCGCCAAGGCAAATTATTCGCCCGTGCCATTTGAACTCGGCGATTATGATCGGCTGCGGAACGAATATCAACCGACAGACAAACGCTGCCGGACTGGGGTCACTAACCGGTCAAAAGAGACGCGGGAGGTCCCAGACCCGAGAGACTGGAGGCGATCCAAAACCTTTGTAGCGGAATCTCGCAAGAGTTCCTCGTCAGTCTCCAGACTTCAGGGCGGAACTCTCACGAGATTCCGCTACACAGGTCGTGGAAACGCTTTAAGTATGCGAATTCGTTGGGCCCAGGGTGGGCTGAATGCGCTTCTCAAAGGCCTCGCTGGTCAGTTCGATGATGCGCTGCTGCAGATCGTCAAACGTGGCCACCAGATTGCGCGCGACAGCCGTCAGCTCGCTGCGCCGAGTTCCCGTTCCACCCACCTGAGTTTTGACCAGCGTGGCACCCAGGGCTTGCTCGGCGGATTTGATTCGCGCCCACACGAAGCGATAGCTGCGGCCGATCTGTGCCGCCGCAGCTTTAATCGAACCA
Organism: Planctomicrobium piriforme; assembly: GCA_945861445.1. Classification (GTDB taxonomy): domain Bacteria; phylum Planctomycetota; class Planctomycetia; order Planctomycetales; family Planctomycetaceae; genus JAKFVC01. Next base: position 6,294 of record CAMAVF010000066.1, read on the forward strand.
GTCGTCTCGACGGCGAGCAACATCTGACGGAGACCGTGGCAAAAGACGGAATCTCCAGCGACTTCCAGCCAGATCTTCGCCCGAAACCTGAGCGCGGGAGAGGCATTCTTACTCTTGGCAACAACCGAGGTTGGCATCGCTGGCTCCCGATGAAGGACGGCGTCCGACAGAAATCCGTTCTGGGCCGTATTGTAGTCATTCGCAGCACGAATCGGCAGTCCGTCACAGGTCCCATGACGAGAATGGTTTGCAAACACCCCTCGGCGCCGCGTGACAGTTGCAGGAGGGGTTCCCACCGGATAGTTTGAAGGGCTACAAACACTCTCTGAGTGGCTCAACCAACTTCGAGGCCCAGTGCTCATGACGCTGAAATTGACGTATCACGGCGAGACCTCAGTTCCTGTGGAAATTGAGGGCCTGACTCCTGATTGGGCCTGTGACAAATCGCTCGCGGAGATCGAAGCCTTTGAGATCTTTCATGGCAATCGCAAGATCCCGCTGGCCGAGATGTTCCGTGTGACGGGCGACGCGAGCGACAAGCAGTTTGAGTTCGAGGGTAATCTGGCGGGAGTGCATTGGATCGGGGCTCACATGGCGAGTGGCCGGATCGAGGTGAATGGTCCCGCAGGCCGGCATGTGGGCAGTGAGATGCGCGGCGGTGAGATTCATGTCCACGGAAATTCCGGTGGCTGGACCGGTGCGGAAATGCACGGCGGTTTCATTCACGTTCACGGGAACGCGGGGCATCTGCTCGGTGCGGCCTATCGCGGTTCGGTGAAGGGAATGACCGGCGGCACCGTGCTGGTTGATGGCAATGCAGGCAACGAGATCGGCCTGTCAATGCGGCGCGGCTTGATTGCCGTCGGCGGATCGACGGGCGACATGATCGGCTTCAACATGATCGCGGGCACGGTGCTGACCTTCGGCGAATGCGGCATCCGGCCGGGGGCCGGCATGCGTCGCGGGACCCTCGGCCTGTTGGGCCCCAACCCGCCGCAGCTCCTGGCCAGTTTCCGCTATGCCGCGACGTATCGGCCGCCGATCATGTCCATCCTGTTGCGCGAGGTCCGCTCGCAGGGATTGAAATTCGACGAATCGTTATTGTCGGTCGAATTCGATTTTTACCGAGGGGATCTGGTGTCAGTGGGCCGCGGGGAAATCATCTTTCGCCATGAGCGGGAGAGATGTGCGGGTGGAGGGGCAAAGGCTATTCCCCAAGCCACAGTACAGGTCTAATGCGGACGTTCACCCCGCGAGCCACACTCTCCCCTCGCCCCAGTAATCTGGGGCGAGGGGCTGGGGCGAGGGGCTGGGGCGAGGGGCTGGGGCGAGGGGAGATAAGATATCTTCATTTACGTTGCTTCATGCTTAGACTCGGAAACCTAATTCGGTCAGTTTCCGGCAAGTCGACTCGTCGCGAAGTAACTCGATAAACGCCTTCACGGCCGGGCGATCACGTCGCGATTTTGGGATGACGAAGTCGTAGCGTTCTTCCAGGTACGGCAAGAACCCCAAGCCGTTGGCCAGTGCGACTGATTCGATCGCGAGACCCCAGTCCGCTCGGACTTGTGCGATCGCCGCCGCGACCGCGTTGTGATTGCTGGGCTGCACGGCATAGCCATTCGGCTTGACTCCGCCGAGCATCCGATCGATTAGGATCCGCGTACCGCTGCCCTGATTGCGGTTCACCATCACGCAGTCACTTTCCGCAGGATGAGTCACTGTCGCGATGATTTCAGCGAGTGTTCGCCCCTCGAAACGGACATCGCCGCGCCGGAACAAAATGCCCTGCGAGCGGCCGTAGCCCGGAACCAATTCCACGGCGTCCGAAAGGAACTGGCGGTTGTACTCACCCGATTCGGGGTCGAGCAAATGGACGCCCGCGATGTCGCATTCACTCCGTTTGGCTGCCAGCAGGCCGGCGGAACTTCCCACGGTAAGCAGCTTGGAGGTGATCTGGCGGCGCTGGAGTTGCGACAACAGAAAATCCAGCCCGACGCAGTGACTGCCGATGACGATCAAGTCGGCAATCTGCAGTCCTCGGCCCAGCAGACGAACTTGCACTTCTTGTCCTGCGTCGACGATTTCGGTGTGTCGTGGAATAGTGACAAAGCCGTCCGCACGGCTGAATGTCGTTACGGATCCCGAGCCTTTGCCCATCGGGAATGCCGACAGGCCCTGATCCGTTTTCACCAGGCCGACGAGCAGATACTCGGTCCGTCCAATTTCGGAATTGGTTTTCATGGCCAGCGTCGCGGGAATGGTCTCCTGCAGTTCGGCCGGACGCCCGCCGAAGAGCCGGATTACGGGGGCGACGAATTCGTGGAACGTAAAAATCGCCGACGTGGGAAAGCCGGGCAGAATGACCACCGGCTTGCCTCCGGTGACGGCCATGCAGAGGGGCTTGCCCGGTTTCAGGGCGACTCCGTGGACCACGATCCCAGGATCAGTGAGTTCCTGGACGACACGGTAACACAGGTCACCCTTCCCTTTGCTGGTTCCGCCGGAGAGCAACACGACATCCGATTCAGCCAGTGCAGCTTGCAGCATCGAGCGGAGTACGGTGACTTCATCCCGCACAATGCCCCAGTAGCGTGGCAGCCCGCCCAACTCGCGGACAGCATCCGCCAGCACCTGGGAATTTGAGTCGTACACGGCGGCCGGCCGCATGGGCTGACCGGGTGCAATGATTTCGTTCCCCGTGGAAATGATGGCGACTCGGGGCCGCCGCCAGACCGTCACGCGATCTTCCCCGATGGCAGCCAGGACACCGGTCTCACGGCTGGTCAAGACGGTTCCCGCCCGCAATACGGTTTCTCCCCGAGCGATGTCGGTGCCCGCGAAGGCGATGCCAAATCCCGGCGTCACGGCCCGTTGGATGACGAGTTGGTCCTGTTGGACATCGGAATGTTCAATCATCAGGATGGCATCGGCCCCGCGCGGGACCATGCCGCCGGTGGCAATCGCGATGGCTTCTCCCGCAGCGAGGAACCCGGTGGCCGGGGTGCCGGCGTCAAGAGATTCCGGCCGCAGCCGCACCGTTCGAGGCGACTTTTCACTGGCACCAAATGTGTCGCTGCCCCGGACGGCAAACCCATCGTAGTTCGACCGATCAAAAGACGGCACATCGACTCGCGCGAGGACATCTGCGGCCAGAGACCGCCCCAGGGCGTCGATCAGCGGAACGGCTTCCTGTCCGAGCGGGACCAATGACAGAGCCGCACGAAACCGCGCTTCGGCTTCGTCGCGATCGATGACGTCGAGAAATTGGTCCTGGTGAGACATGGGGATCGCCGCCAATATATTATCCATACAAAAACACATTCACTTCCGCCCCGGGCGGATACCCTTCGCTGTCGGCGGGTACAATCACGAATCCATCGGCCCGAGTGGTGGAACTGAGGATGGAAGCGCCGCTGATGGCCAGCGGCTCAACGTCGTCGCCGCGGACTTGCACGCGGGCATAATCGACACGTCCCACTGTCGATACCAGTTTGCGGACCAGTGTGCCCCGAATTTGCCGATAGGGCCAGGCAGTCGATCGCCCCGCCAGGGCGCGAATCGCTCGACCCGCGAAGAAATCGTACGCACACAGGCACGACACCGGATTGCCGGGGAGCAAGAAAACCAATCGGCCCGACAGACGCCCCATGCCGGCCGGACTGCTCGGCCGCATGGCGATTCCATGAATGGCGAGCTCACCTTCTTCCGCCAGGAGTCGGGGCGCATGATCTTCCACCCCGACGCTCGATCCGCCCGAGACGAGGATAATCTCTGCTGGCGAAAGGAGCGCCTCACGAATCGATTGCGGGTCATCCAATATCATGTCTGACGCCGCCACTTCACCACCATCGCGCATGACCAAGGCACTTAGCATCGGACCATTGGCGTCGGCGATTCGGAATCCGTCGGGGGGCGTACCCGCTGGCAATAGCTCGTTGCCGGTGATCAAGATTCGCACCCGCGGCGGACGAATGACTGAAACTTGGCTGACTCCAATCGATGACAATACGCCCAAGTCTTGCGGACGCAATTGGCGACCCGCCCGCAACACGCATTCGTCGGCGCGGATGTCTTCCCCCACTTGGGCGACGTGCTTGCCGGTGGAGACTTCGCCCCGCGCGAGAACCTGCAGTCCATCGAGTTCCGTTTGCTCGACCGGCAACACGGCATCGGCTCCAGCGGGCAGCGGCGCACCCGTCATGATCCGCAACGCTTCCCCTGTCACCAGCGTTCCGGGGAACGACTTACCCGGCAGGCAGGTGCCTCGAATACGTAGCGACAGGGGGTTATATGCGGTCGCTCCATAAGTGTCTTCGCCCCGCACGGCAAATCCATCCATCATGGATCGTGAGAAGCCGGGGACATTGACCGGGCTGATGATGTCGGTCGCCAGGATGCAACCCGAGGCAACCGACAGCGCCACCTGCGTCGCGGGAAGCGCAGAAAAGGCTGGCAGAACGGAATCGATCCACGCCGTCGCGGCTTCCACTGTGGCCCGCTGCGCGAATCCTCGCATCCGGACATCGGCATTGGGCGAGGGGATTTCGGGAGCGCTCATGACGGATACTTGCGGTTTGCGAAAAAGTGACATTCGACCGGGCGAGGACACCAAATTGTTGATACTGACAATCACATTCGCTGGGGAAATCCAATCCCGAAGTTGGTTTTCAAATTCCTGTTTTGAGCCCCAAGGGGGCGCGCCAGGCCAGCCCAAGGCAACGCCGTGAAGGATTTTTGTCAGGGATTATTGCATTAATACGACCCAATTCGTGATTCGAGTTGATGGGAGGGCGAGGCTCCCGCCGAGCCGCATAGTCTTGCGAGGGTCGATAAGCGCTTGCGGTTCGGCAGGAGCCTCACCCTCCCATGGCGTCGAAATATCCTTCACGGCGTAGCCTGAAGGGGCGCGCTAGTTATCCGATCTAGCGCGCACCTTCAGGGCTTTTGACTCGTTTTCATCAATTACCCAGGGCGTTGCCCTGGGCTGGCCTAGCGCACCCCTTTGGGGCTGAGACGGTCATTGCCGCAGTTGACACCTGATTGTATCATTGAATGGTTCGGAAGTTGATTCCAATCCCGGAGTTGTGCCTGATGCAGGTTGTCGTTGAGCTGTTTGGAATCGCGCGGGCGCGGGCCGGGGTGGCGCAAACCACGGCGGTGGGCCAGTGCCTGGGGGATGTGCTGGCCGATCTGGCCGGCCGGTTCCCTTTACTGGCGGAATCGTGCATTGCGGGACGGACTTTGCGGCCCGGATTCACGGCAAATTTAGGTGGCCGGCGATTTGTTACAGCCCAGGAGACGGCACTCACCGATGGGGATACGGTCCTGTTGTTGCCCTTAGATGGCGGAGGCTGATTCCATGGCCTCCCCGATCCCCGGTTTTCATAGCTGTTATCTGCGAATCGATTTGACGACCGGCGCTGCCCAGCGGGTCGTACTGGAAGAACAGTTCCTGCGCGACCATCTCGGCGGCAGTGGACTGGGAGTGGCCCTGCTGCTGAAAGAGGGCGCCGCCGGTGTCGATCCGTTGTCGTCCGCAGCGGCGATGGCATTTGTCTTCAGCCCGCTGGTCGGCAGTCCGCTGACGACATCGGCCAAGTTTGCGGTCGTTTCCAAGAGTCCCCTGACGCAGCGGATCAACGATTCACTCGCCAGCAGCGGCTTTGCATTAGCTGGCAAGAAGACTGGCCATGATGCCATCGTCCTGACCGGCAAAGCGCCGCGACCATCAATCCTGATCATTGATGATGACCAGGTTCGCCTGGAATCGGCCGCTGATTTCCTGGGACTGTCGACCGGGGAGACCGAACACCGTCTGCGCGAGCGTTACGGCACGGAATTTCAAACCGCAACCATTGGCCCCGCCGGGGAGCGAGCGGTCTCCTATGCCACGATCTCGCACGATGGCCGACACGCCGGTCGCGGAGGCAGCGGTGCCGTGCTGGGTTCCAAAAACATCAAGGCCCTCGCGGTGCGCGGCACGCATCGTCCACACTGGGCTGAACCTTCCGCATTGGTGGAACTCGCTCGAAAATTTTCGGAAAAGTCGTTTGGTCCGGCGACGGCCAAATACCGCGAGCTCGGGACGGCTTCCAATCTGCTCACATTCAATCGGTTGAACGTGCTGCCGACTCGCAATTTTCAACAAGGCAGTTTTGCGGGGGCCGCTGCCATTTCCCCGGAAGAACTCGGCGTGGCCCGCGAACGGACCCGCTCGTCCTGTGCCGCCTGCACGATCGGCTGCGAACACCTTTACGGATTGAAAAACGGCAAGGGCTCAGTGCGGCTGGAGTATGAAAACCTGTTCGCCCTCGGTCCGTTGTGTGGCATTGATGATCCTGAAGCCGTCCTGGAAGCCTGCCGCCGTTGTGACGACTTGGGATTGGACACGATCAGCGCGGGCGGAACGATCGCGTTTGCCATGGAATGTGTCGAACGCGGGCTGATCGATGAGCCCTGGCTGCAGTTTGGCGATGGGGCAGCGCTCCTGCGAGCCCTTGATCTGATTGCGACCGGCGAAGGAATTGGACGCCTCATGGCGCTGGGCAGCCGCCGGATGGCCCACGAGATCGGTCACAATTCGATCGATTTCGCCCCGCAGGTGAAGGGGTTGGAGATTCCCGGGTACGATCCCCGCGGACTGCAGACCATGGCGCTGGGATTTGCGGTTGGCTCGCGCGGAGCCGATCACAATCGGTCCGGTGCGTATGAAGTCGATTTCTCCGAAGCGGTTGACCGATATCATGTTGGACCCGAATCAGCACACCTGGCCGTGGAAACAGAAGACAAGGCGGCCTTAATGGATTCGCTGATTCTCTGCAAGTTTTTGCGTGGCGTCTTCACGGACTTCTTCGCGGAATCGGCCGAGATTTTGCGGCTGGTGACCGGCTGGGACGTCACGGCGGACGAACTGCGTCAGACGGCTCGGCGAATTGTGACGGACAAGAAACGATTTAACATCCTTGCGGGTTGGACTCCTGCCGAAGACACTTTACCTGACCGAATGTTGCGGCAAGCCTTACCAGACGATGCCCGGGCCCAACTTTCTCCGGAACGTCTGTCGGCCTTGGTCCGAGCCTATAACCTGGCACGTGGCTGGAGTCCAGAAGGCTGGATTTGATTTGCCCTTGTTATTCTTCGTGTTCTTCGTGACCTTCTGTTCCAATCCCAATTGTTTTTGAACAGAAGGTCACAAAGGGCACGAAGAAATGCGAAGTGTGGGGAATGTGGAAAGATCTCCGTCGCCACCACGCCTGCGTGTTGCTTCAATTGAAATAAAGGCCCCCAATGCCCGAAACCTTTATCCTCATTCCCGGCAGAACCAGCGATCAGGGCTGTGGGATCAGTGAGGGAAAATTCCTGGAAAAGTATCAGCGCGAAATCAATTCATTGCAGGTTGCGCCTGGTGACATGACTCGACTCGGCATCGTGGCCGGAGACCGCGTACGGTTGACCAGCGAGGACGGACAGGTTGAGGTCTGCGTGGTGCCGGCCAAGGCCGACGAGCTTCCAGTCGGCATGCTGTTCATCGCTTATGGCGACATTTCCAGCAAGTTGATGGGGGGAGACACTCACGGCTCGGGAATGCCCACCAGCAAGGGAATCGATGTGCAAATGGAGCTGATTCGTCCGGCCGCCGTCTGATCCCCGAATAAGTGTTGGCCGCCGTCGCCAGGTATGGTAAGCTATGCTGGCCATTACCCTTACGATTTTTCTGACCGGAAAAATAACATAATGAGTGCTTCCGCTACTGCTCTCGCCGAGGCTCCTGCCACCGAGGGCTCGCTGAAAGTCATCCAGGACGCCACCTGCACGTTTTGCGGGTGCGTTTGCGATGACATCGATCTCACAGTCAAGGACAACCACATCATCGAGGCCAAACGGGCCTGCGTCCTTGGCAAGGCATGGTTTCTGAATCACAAGACCGAGGATCGTCCCAGTTGTCTGATTGATGGCCAGCCCGCTTCGCTGGAAGCCGGCTATGACCGGGCCGCCAGGATTCTGGTCGAAGGCAAATACCCCATCATCTACGGTCTCAGCGATTCGCCGTGCGAGGCTCAGCGAGTGGCGGTCAGTATTGCCGACTGGATCAACGGCACGATCGACACGACGACCAGCGTCTGCCACGGTCCCTCCGGCATGGCCTTTCAGGGAGTGGGCGAAGTCACCTGTTCGCTGGGCGAGGTCATCAATCGCGGCGATATGATCATGTTCTGGGGATCAAATCCCGCCGAAAGCCATCCCCGGCACTTCACCAAGTACAGCTTGATGCCCAAGGGGATGTTTCTCCCCAACGGCCGGAAGGACCGCACCTGCGTGATCGTCGACGTGCGGAAGACCAAGAGCGCCAAAGCCGCCGACATCTTCGTGCAGATCAAGCCGCGGGCCGATTTCGAAGGGCTGTGGGCGTTGCGGGCACTGTCCAAGGGAATCGATCTGGATCCCGTTCAGGTCAAGCGGGACACGGGAGTCGAACTGGCGGTCTGGCAGGATTTGATGCACCGCATGAAGGCCTGTAAGTTTGGCGTGATCTTCTTCGGCATGGGACTCACGATGACGCGTGGCAAGCACGCCAACAGCGAAGCCCTGCTGGCCCTGACTCGTGACATGAATGCCTACACGCGATTTGTCGCCAAGCCGAACCGTGGGCACGGGAATGTGACGGGGGCCGACAATGTCGTGGCCTGGCGCACGGGCTATCCCTTCGGCGTGAATCATTCTCGCGGTTACCCCCGCTTCAACCCGGGCGAATACACGACATCCGATACTTTGGCGAACGGGGAAGCCGATAGCGGCATGACCATCGCGTGTGATCCGATGGCCAATTTTTCAGAACCGGCCCGGCGACATCTGGCGTCGATCCCTTACATCGCTCTCGATACCAAGGAAACCCCGACCACCCGCGCCGCGGCGGTCGCGTTTACGGTGGCCACGTATGGCATCCACACCGGGGGCACGGTCTATCGCATGGACGACGTCCCGATCCCCCTGCGACCCTCCTGCGAATCGCCCAACCCCAGCGATCTCGAAGTCCTCACCCAGATCGAACGACGAGTCAAAGCGCTGATTGGCATCACCGGCTAGTGCTTTATCAAGTAAACCCAAGAAAAACAGTCTGTCAAATCAGCCGGAACGCGCTACTAGCGTCCGGTTCTTTTTGAAAATCGAGTCGATTGTTGCCCGAACCGTGGGCTAGCGCCCAGCGGCTGATGAATCATCCAGACTAGCCATGACGTCATTTATGAAACTCCCTGCATGACCATCGAATATACAAAAATCTCTGGCGGCACCGTCTACGATCCGGCCAACGGCATTGATGGACTGGTGCGTGATTTGTGGATTGTCGACGGCAGGATCGTTGAACCGCCGACCGATCCCACCGTCACGCCTACGAAAACCATCGACGCCTCCGGCCTGGTCGTGATGCCGGGCGGGATCGACATGCACTGCCACATCGCCGGGCCCAAGGTGAACGTGGCCCGCAAAATGCGACCTGAAGACAAGCGCAAGGGCGAGCAGATCCATCGCACCAACGTGACCCATAGCGGCACGATGGGCAGCGTCCCCAGCACGTTCGCCACCGGCTACAAATACATCGGGATGGGCTATACCACCGCCTTCGATGCGGCCATTCCCCCGCTGGGTGCCCGGCACGCGCATGAGGAATTCGAAGACACCCCCTGCATCGACAAGGGCTTCTATGTCCTGATGGGGAACAACCACTATGTGATGCAGTCCCTCCAGCGAAACGAACCGGAGCGACTGAAGGCATTCATCGGCTGGCTGCTCGCTTCGACCAAGGGTTTCGCTCCCAAGCTGGTGAACCCGGGGGGGGTCGAAGTCTGGAAGTCGCATCAGGCCGGCAACGTCAGCGGTCTGCATCAGAAGGTCGATCACTTCGAAGTGACGCCGTTGCAGATCATTCAAGGGGTCGCCCGCGCCGCGGACGAACTCAAGCTGCCGCACGCCGTCCATATTCACTGCAATAACCTGGGCATGCCGGGGAATTGGACGACCACGCTGGAAACGATGAAGGCCCTGGAAGGGCACCGCGGACACATCACGCACGCCCAGTTCCACAGCTACGGCGGTGGCGACGCGGACGAGAACACCTTCAACAGCAAGGTCGCTCCGCTGGCCGAATACGTCAATTCGCATCCCAACCTGACGATCGACGTCGGGCAGGTGCTGTTCGGCGAAACAACCAGCATGACCGGCGACGGACCGCTGGGGTATTACCTGTCCAAGGTCTACGGCGGCAAGTGGTTCAGCGGCGACACCGAAATGGAATCGGGCTGCGGCATCACCCCCATCAAGTACAAGAACAAGTCGCTCGTTCATGCCCTGCAGTGGGCGATCGGGCTGGAGTGGTATCTGCTGGTCGAGGATCCCTGGCGGGTGGTGATGAGCACCGACCATCCGAACGGCGGATCGTTCCTGGCCTACCCGCAAATCATCCGGATGCTGATGGATCGCACCTACCGCCAGGACATCCTCAAGACCTGTCATCCCCTGGTGCGCGAGCGATCGCAGTTGGGCGATTTGAATCGCGAATACTCCTTGAATGAAATCGCCATCATCACGCGTGCCGGCCCGGCGCGGATCCTGGGCTTGAAGCACAAGGGACACCTGGGCCCGGGCGCCGACGCCGACATCACGATTTACACGCCGCACGAGAACAAAGAGATCATGTTCGAATTGCCGCGGACCGTCATCAAGTCGGGTCGAGTGCTGGTCGACCAGGGAGAAATCCGCGAAGTCTTGACCGGCAAGACGCTGCATGTCGACCCGAATTACGATCGCGACATGGAGCAAGGCATCCAGGACTGGTTCGAAAAGTATTATTCAATCCGCTGGAGGAACTACCCGGTCGATCTCAGCTACCTGCACGAATCGGAAATCGTTCCGATGATCACTTCCCCTTGAGGTCCAGGTCCAGATGCGTGTCGTGCGGTCACCGACCATCCTTGATCGTTCCGGGCACCCCTATTTCTTTGCATTTTCCTTGATTTCATGCTCATTGAGCGCACTGTCGTAAAACCGGATTACCAGCAAGCGGCACACCTCGTCGGCGTCGGAGTCCGAACTGGCATGGTGGCACACCTGGTGAATGTTCTTGCTTTTGAAATACAAAAATCCCGGCTGCTGACTGGAGACCAGGCGTTGGGAAATGTCCTCCGGATTCAGTTGCCCGTCCTGGAAATTAACCACCGCGCTGCCACTGATCGGGTATAGCATTTCTATGCCTGGATGGCGATTGAAGACCGTCTTGCCTTCAGGTTCGAGCTCCAGTACGGCAATCGAGCAATCCGAGCCCGCCAACCGCCGCACCGGGACCTGATAGGTGCGTTTGTTTTCCTTCGGAAACGGATAGTAGTCGGCGGACGACCGTACGACACACAGTCGTGGGACCGACGGAAAAAAGAAGGGATAAAACAGCGGTGGTTTGATGCAGCCATATTCAGCCGATTCCACTTTCACATCGGCGAAGGACAGCGAAATTGGCTTGGTGACATCTGTCAGTTCGTTATGCACTCCTGTCTTGGATTTCTTGATTTTCTTGGACAGCTTCTCGCGATTGAATTCGTCTGGCCAGAGCTTCAGAAAGTGGTGGAGCATGACATGGCAGCCTACCTGATCCACGATCTGGGAAGAATCATTCAGCTGTGGCCTGTCCTGTGATAGAATTTCGCTGGACAGGGCGACCCATTGTCGGAAACAGGGGGTGACCCGATTCAGAATGTCCCTCGAGACCACGTCGCCAACCTTGTCCTCGGCGCCGGCGTTCATCAACTTGACTAACAGGGTTTCGGCATCCGACATCGCCTGCATCCGCGACCCTTCGGGAAACAGTTGATAAAACCTGATAATCAGGGCTTCACACGGACCATCGGACAACTGGACCAGTTGGTGCGGCTGCTCGGAGTAGAATTGAGCGTAATCATGATCGTGCAACGCGACATGTACGCCACTGTTGGCAAATCTCAATTCCGCGGAACCCCGAATCATGAAAATGATTTCGTCGCCCGTGTGCCAATGGGTATCGCTGTAGCCGGGCGATGCGGCTGATCCTGTCAGTTCCAAATGTACGACCGCGGCGTCGACCCCTTCCAGGCGCCGGGACTGAAATCGGTAATTCGCCTGATTTCCCATTCCGGCACCCGATGGCATATCGGTGTTCGCAGAATCAAAAAAATTTTCAAACGGCTGACAGACAATACTGTCCGTCGTGACCGCGGCCAGAAACGGTTCGAACATCAGGTCGGGAATTCCATAGTCTCGCCCCAGCCGCCTGGCGTGCTCGATCGCGATCAACTTCCTTTTCCTGAGTTCCCGAGTTCGCTCGAACGCGACGATGCCCTTATCGAGATAGGCCTGGATTTCCCCGGGATAACTGTCCGGATCCGTGATCGTCACCGTCGCCTCACCAATCGCTCCCCTGAATTTTCGGAATCCATGCAGCAGACCCGCCAATTCGCGTAAGAGTATTTCATTCGGTTTTGAGTTTTTCAGCGGCATTCTCAATGGCCTTGCAAGTCCCGGGGGACGACGGGAAATCTCGAAGCGGTGAATTGGGAGTGTCGAGTTGGCAGTGTCGAGTCAACAGGCACATTCAAATCCCGGCCAAGCCGAGGCTGGACGTGACCGACATGAGTATTGAGCATTCGTGTTCATTGTGAACGCGAATGCGGGAATTGCAAGAATGCCGCTGCAGCATTTTTCTGAAATCAGATCAGCAAGTATCGCACACCATAGGGCTTGCGATTCGGAATCACTGGTTGCATTTCGTGTTAGCGACCGGAACAGGAGGCTTCGACGACGGGATTCGCAACCAGTTCGCCAGCGGTCATTATTCTCGCATGCAACGAATTATATGCGACGCAACAGCATTGGTAGTAACCACTTGCGAATAAAAAATTTGTTGACGTCGAGTTCGCCAATGCTAGAATTAAAACTGCTGTCACAGGTTCTCATTCACGATGAACTGTCAGCTCATTCTGCGGTCAGGCAAGCTTTCAAGCAAATATCAACATGAATTGATGATTGGTTCTATTTGTTGCGCTAAATGAACGGGTTTGATGATCGGGATTCAGACCGAATCAGGTGAACTAATTCAGGGATCGGAGCGGCAGGCAACGGCGGTGCGATGATCTTTCTCGCCCTGTCTGCTGGAAATCCGACAAATTGCCGAGAAGTATTTGAAGTACACCCCGCACGTGCTTGTCGAGCAGTCAAGCGGCGGAGTCAGCATACTCCAGCGCGAACTTCATCTTCGGGATGTGACCCATTTTCCCGATGAGTTTTGCCTGCTTCGAAATACCGACCCAACAAGTGCCATCACGGACTGTGATGACCATGACCTGCCTGGACAGGATGTCCTGAACCCACCTTAGACCTGACCGGGTCTTTCCACCAAAGTTTTGAATTCTCCATCCTTGGCAGGGCGGCCTTGGATTTCCCCACGTGCACGAGGCACGAGTGTCACTGTTTGTCCCATTGAAATGAGGAATGCCATGATCACTGCTGAAATGAAGAACAACATTTGTGACCTGCGTTACGCTGCGGCTCAAGATCATCGTGACATGATCGGCCGTGGCTTTCTCGTGAATTTCAAATCCTGATCAAAGAATGTGAGGCGAGCATGAACAAATCCAATTTGCCGAATGACGTCAAACGTGACTTCAAGGGCCGACACAAGGTCCTGATGTATGTGGCGACGATTTCAATTCTGATCATTGTATTTCTGATCGGCCTGTTGTTGATGGTGGCAGCGCACCATTGGATTGCCAATCCGTTCTGGAAAGTCCTGGCGGAGAAAGCTGGCGAAGTGCTGTGTACCGTCTCGGTCATGATCTTGATTATCGAGTTGTTCTTTGTCGTGCATCTCATTCAGCACGTGCAGGATACAATCATCCATGTCATCTTGAAACCCGTCCTCGGCCAGGTCAGCGGACTGGCGAGAAAGCAGATGATGTTGGCCGAAGCGATTGGCAACCTGCAGAAGGTGATGGAGAGTGTGACCAACATGGAACGAGCCGTGAGTCTGCGGCTCAAAGAATTGCGGGCCGACTTCGAGTCGATCGGAGATGTGATCGATAATCAACTGGATCCCTTGAAAAAATTGCTCGGCCAATTCGCACTGTCGTCGAAGTTTGGTGAATTTGGAATTGTGGACGTTATCCCGTCAGCTAGCTTTTCGAACTTCTTCGATGCCGCTCCGGCCGGAACAACGGTATTTGTCCGGAATACCTGCATTATGGATCGAAGTGACTGGGAAGCTCGTCTGCTGGAAGCGTTGCGTCGCGGGGTCAATGTCAAAATGCTGGTCGTGAGTCCCAAGGGCAAGGTAGCGCGATATCGTGCCCACCAGCTCGCGCAGCAGATGCCGAATTTTCAGCCGGAGTTGGATGCCTTCCTGCGGAGAATGCGTTCCCTGGCGAGTCGGCAGGAGGCGGGATTGACCGGCAAATTCGAAGTCCGTGAATACGACGAACCGACCAACTTTCCGGTATTTCTGATCGACTCGGATAAGCCTACCGAGCGGCGTGCATGGATGAGTATTTTCACGGATGTCCCGACGGAACCGACCTTCCCGCATTTCGAGTTGCAATGTGGCGGAGACTTCCTGGAATCGATCATTCGTGATGTCAAACGAGTCTGGGACGACAATCCGCCCCGGACGGAAGCACGAGCCGCCTGACCATGCGGACAATCGAAGCCGATCTCCCAAACGCGCGCGCCGCGCGTTTGGCGGAAGGGTGGAATCGCGTCCTTACTCACAATTAGCGAGAGTTCAGCGCTCCACCACCGATCAGCGTGCCGGGGCTAACTTTGTATTTTGAAGACGTGACCTCTCTTCTCCTCACAGAACCGGCGGCTAGCGCCGTGCCGCTCACGAATTCGATGCCAAATCGCAAGTTTTGAAGTTGCGCTATTTGTAGAAATGGGATGGAAACCGCCGTCGCCGCTGGCTCCGGGTTAAACAATTCCGAGGGGAAACTCGGCCTGCTCATTGGCCGACAGATGCCGGTCGATGATGTCAGCCACTTGCATGCATTGCAGAAGGGGCGCGATGACCCCAGACTGCCCAGCGCAGCACCTTCCACCTCCGCGAGATCTCCGTACCATGTTCTGTCCATACGCGGAGTATGGCGAATCTAGGGCGAATCTAGAGGGATGGCGCAGGCCCGTTCCCTGTGATACACTTGTGGGGTGCGGAAAATGGGTTTAACCGGGAGCCAACGGCGACGGCTTCCAGTCGTTTAAACCAGATTGTCAACCGCGGCCAACAGGCGTTCCACGACCGCGTCGTCCCAGGGGCGATCCGTCACTCCCAGCGGCGATTTGCAGGGGCCGATCTCGATTTGGTACTTGACCCGCATGGCCGCGCGCAGGAATGACCAGGTTGATCCCGAACTGAGAATCTCGTCGAGTGCCAGTTGGAACCCGGTCATGAAACGGCTGCCGGCGGCGACCGAGCCATCGACGAATGCCTTGCGGGCCTTCTGGCAAGTGGGACCCCAGACGTTGTAGAACGTGCCGATCGCACCGTGGGCGCCGGTCATCGCCGATTGACACAGCAATTCATCGGCACCGCTGAAGAGTCGCATGCGATCACCCGCGTAGGCACAAATCAGCCCGAACTGGTACAGATCGCGTTCGGTGAATTTCATCCCAGCCACATTGGGTATCCCCAGCAGACGGTCGACATATTCGCGACCGCTCAACGACAGCGTATTGACGATGCTGAGGTGATACACGAAGAACGGCAGCTCACCCGCGGCACCGATCTGCCGGTAGTGTTCAAAGACGCCGTCGGCACTGGGCCGGTAGTAAATGGGTCCGACGCTCGAAATGGAATCGGCCCCGACTTGGGAGGCATGCCGCGCCATCGTGACCGAGTCTTCGGTGGAATTCGCACCGACATGCACCATGACCGGAATCCGCCCGGCGGCCGTTTTTACCGCGCATTCGGTAATGGTCTGACGGTCGGCCACGGAGAGCAACGGACCTTGCCCGGTGGAGCCCAGCAGGTAGATCCCATCCAGCTTCTGCTTGACGAACAGTTCCACCAGCTTCTCGGTCTCGCCCAGGGCCGGCTGGCCTTTTGAATTCAGGGGCGTGAGCATTGCGGGCCAGAGGCCCTGATATTTCTGCGACATGCAATCAACCTTACAAAAAATGAGTTGTCCAACGACCTGGCTGCACGATCGAGACCATCTTAGCGATCAAGCCGCCAGACATCGAGCAACAGTAGTCACTCGATGCGTCGTGGTTCACCGTGTAACATAGAACTGAAATTGTATTTAGCAAACAGGCTGCCAGACGTTAGGACAATCTATGACTGCCAAATCGCTGTTGACCGTCTGCAGCCTGATCGTGACCGGGACGGCGCTGGAAGCGGCTGACTTTCTCCGCGCCGAATCTCAGCGCGGACTGGTGGTGAAACAGAAGACCTCGGCGACGGACTGGCCCGCGTGGCGCGGTCCTTTGGCCGATAATGTCGCCGACAATCGGAAGCTGCCCCTGAAGTGGAGCCCGACCCAGAACGTCCGCTGGTCGGTGACTCTGCCAGGTTGGGGGACCAGTTCGCCCGTGGTGTATGGCGAGCGAGTCTTCGTCACTTCGCACTCGAAGGAGAAGGGCGTCACGTCGCTGCAGTTGTTCTGTTTCGATCGGGAGGACGGGAAAGAACTGTGGAAGCACGATTTCGGGCTGGGCGTCGATCATCGGACTCATGAGAAATCCAGTCTGGCGGTGAATACTCCTGCTGTCACTGCGGATGCGGTCTACGTGGCTTATGGGAATGCGGATATCGCCCGGTATTCGCACGATGGAAAGCTGGCCTGGGTGCGCCGTTATTTGAAGGACTTTGGCGATCCGAAGATGTCGTGGGGCTATTCCGTCAGTCC
>CAMAVF010000067.1 GCA_945861445.1 Planctomicrobium piriforme
CACCGATCCGTCGTCGGCCAATTTCCAAAAATCGCAGGCCCGACCCCTCAGCTGAATATAGATAGTAGCGAAACATGAGGTCGTGGCACAAAGGCAGCGAAAAAAGCCGGCCACGATTTCTCAGACCGCGGGTCAACTTCGCCAAGAGTCACAAAAATCCATGAAATGCTCTGCTCGCTCCAGAACCAGACGATATAATCGAACGTGTGCCCACTATGCTGAAGATGACTTCATTGTCATGGAAGCTGGCCGCAGGGAACTGGCCATGATGAAAAATGCAGTCGGTCGTCCGATGGAAATCCTGCTGGTTGAGGACTCCTTGACTTCAGGAACTTTCACCATTGGCGCCTTGCGCCAGGGACAGTTTCAACATCGCTGCACCTGGCTGAGAGATGGGGAGCAGGCTCTGGAATTCCTGCATCAACGCGGAATGTACGCGCGGGCTCCGCAGCCCGATCTGATCCTGCTGGATCTCGGCCTGCCGAAAATCGACGGCCTGCAAGTGCTGTCCGAAGTGAAGTCCATTGAGCGGCTTAAGTTTATTCCGGTCGTCATCATGACCGCCAGCACCGACCCGGTTGAGCGCGAGCGAGCCGAACAGTTGCAGGTGGCCAGCTATGTGGTCAAGCCGGTGAACCTGGAAAAATTCCTGGTCCTGGTCAAAGAACTGAAAGCCTACTGGCAGTCCGACTTGTTATTGCCGGAAACGCACGAAAGTGCCACCTTTGCCGGTTCTTAGCGTTGTGCCGGCAATTTAGGGCCCCCTGTTCTTAAATCCTGCCCCGGTGCGGAGTTTCTCCGACAGGGAATTGGTAAAAAACTTCAAATTTCCCCTGCTGGTGTCTGGAATCCCCTCGAAAACGTATCCCTTCGGGGATAAAATCCTTCCCACAGACGCACCCGGTGTGTCTACGAACAGACAAATGTCTTTAGCTTGAGGACAGCCCGTGGCCGTTGATATTGGAACGAAGACCGAACAAAAGACCCTCAACGGGGCGGATATCCTGGTCGAGGCCCTGATTCGCCATGGTGGAGACACCATTTTCGCGTATCCAGGCGGATGCAGCATGCCGCTGCACCAGGCTTTGACCTTCCGCTCGGATAAGATCCGCACCATTCTGCCGCGACATGAGCAAGGGGGTGCCTTCGCCGCTCAAGGTTACGCGCGGACGACCGGCAAGGTCGGCCTGTGCATGGCCACCAGCGGTCCCGGCGCCACGAACCTGGTCACCAGCCTGGCCGATGCGAAGCTCGACAGCATTCCCCTGATCGCCATTACGGGGCAGGTCCCGCAGCAAGTGATCGGGACCGATGCGTTCCAAGAGACTCCGATGTGCGAAGTCTCTCGCGCGATCACCAAGCATCACTACATGGTGACCGCGTTCGAAGACATTCCACGGATTGTGAAGGAAGCGTTCCACATCGCCGCGACCGGCCGCCCTGGTCCGGTGTTGATCGACTTCCCCAAGAATCTGCAGATGACGACGCGCGTCGGTGAACCCGACTACGATCCGCCGATGAACCTGCCCGGCTATCGCCCTGCAAAGCCGAAGGCCGTCAACGCGAAGCAAATTCGCGAGGTGCTGAATGCCATCCGCGATGCCAAGCGACCGGTGTTCTACGTCGGCGGGGGGATGGTGAACGCCGAAGCGAGCGAAGAGTTCACCAAGTTCGCCCGCAAGACGGGGATTCCCGTCACGACGACCGTCATGGGCATTGGAACCTTCCCCGGCGACGACCCTCAATCGCTGCACATGCTGGGCATGCACGGTACGGTCTATGCGAATTTCGCCGTGGATCAGGCTGATCTATTGATCGCCCTGGGCGTCCGCTTCGACGATCGCGTCACCGGCAAATTGTCTGAATTCGCTAAGCATGGCAAGATCGTCCATGTCGACGTCGATCCCTCCGAAATCAGCAAGAACAAGCACGCGGATATCGGGATCGTGGCCAACCTGAAAGAAGTGCTCCAAGCGTTGAATGCGATGATTGAAGATGACGACATCCCGCAAATCAAGGACTGGGTGGCTCAGTGCCAGGCTTGGAAGACACAGTATCCGTTGAAGTACAAAGATCAGGGCGACGACATCCTGCAGCAGTACGCCATTGAAGAGATGTGGCGTCAGACTAAGGGGATGGACGCCTACGTGGCGGTGGGTGTCGGTCAGCATCAGATGTGGGGGGCCCAGTTCTACAAGTTCGACAAACCGCGCCACTGGATGAGCAGTTCGGGTCTGGGCACGATGGGCTTCGGCCTGCCGGCAGCGATGGGGGCGCAAGCCGCTCACCCGAATAGCCTGGTCATCGACATTGATGGCGACGGTTCATTCCAGATGAATATCCAGGAATTGGCCACGTTGCAGTGCGAACGTCTGCCGGTCAAGGTGTTGCTGCTAAACAATCAGCACTTGGGCATGGTCGTGCAATGGGAAGACCGGTTCCACGCCGGCAACCGGGCTCACACGTATCTCGGCCCGGTCGACCATGTGGAAGCGACGGGGCAGGGTTCGGGCGAGATTCGCGAAGAAACCTATCCGAACTTCGTCAAGATTGCCCAGGGGTATGGCCTCAACGCACAACAAGTCCGCAGCAAAAAGCTGTTCCCGGCCGCGTTGAAGCAAATGCTGGAAACCCCAGGTCCCTATGTGCTGGACGTCATCTGTCCCTACACCGAACACGTGTTGCCAATGATCCCCGGCGGCAAGACGGTGAAGGACATTCTGATCGAATAAGAGAGCTGTTCTCGATACAAGCTCGAAGCGCGAGGGAGTGCATTTCCTCGTCGGGGTATTGGGGAAATGGACTCGTTTGCGCTTCGAGCTTGTATTATTGAGCAATCACAATAGCGCTTCTTTCACGATCCGCCCGCTGACATCGGTCAACCGCAGGTCGCGACCTCCGTGGAAGTACGTCAACAGTTCGTGATCGAGACCCATCAGGTGCAGGATCGTGGCGTGCAGGTCATGCACGTGAACCACGTTGTCGACCGACTTGAAACCCAAGTCATCCGTCGCGCCGATCGCCTGGCCACCCTTGGTCCCGCCTCCCGCCATCCACGACGTAAACCCGCGCGGGCTATGATCGCGGCCGACGCCGTTTTGAGCCGTCGGAGTGCGTCCGAACTCGCCAGTCCAGACGATCAACGTGTCATCCAGCAACCCGTGTGACTTGAGATCCTGGATCAAGGCGGCAATGGGTCGGTCGGTTTCTTTACAATGCAGTTCGTGATTGGAATTCACATTCCCATGAGCGTCCCAGTTCTGATCGCTATGGCCTCCGCCGGAATAAACCTGAATAAAGCGCACACCTCGCTCGACCAATCGCCGCGCCATCAGGCATTGCTTGCCGAAGTGTGCGGTGGTCGGCTGATCGATCCCGTACAGTTTTTGAGTCGCCTCGGACTCCAGCGTCAAATCAACCGCTTCGGGAGCATGCTGCTGCATCCGAAACGCCAGCTCATAGGAATCAATCCGCGCCTGCAATTCCGATTCACCCGGCCGCGTCTCCCGGTGCTTGCCATTCAATGACGCGAGCAAATCGAGTTGCTCGCGCTGCCGTTCGCGGGTCGTTCCGGTTGGCGGTTGCAGATCGATGATCGGGCTGCCGGCCGTGCGAAACTGCGTCCCCTGGTAGGTTGCAGGCATATAGCCGCTGCTCCAGTTGGGAGCTCCCCCAATCGGTCCGCCGCGTGGATCGAGCATCACCACGAACCCCGGCAGGTTCTGGTTCTCGGTCCCCAGTCCATAGGTCGCCCAGGAACCGACGCAGGGATGACCCTGCCGCAACGAACCCGTATTCATCTGCAACAGCCCGCCGCCATGCGCGAAGCTGTCTGCCGACATCGACCGGATCACGCACAGGTCATCGGCCTGTCGACCCAATTCGGGATACAAGTCCGACACCGGCAACCCGCTCTGGCCGCACGGAGTGAATTTCCGGGAACTTGCCAGTAATTTGCCCGGGTTGCGAGCCTTAAACAGCGGATCTTGATCGAGATTGGGGATCGGTTGGCCGTTGTGTTTGGTCAGTTCGGGCTTGGGGTCGAACGTGTCGACCTGGCTCACGCCGCCGTACATAAATAGAAAGATGACCGACTTGGCCTTCGCCGCAAAATGCGGTTTCTTCACGGCAAGCGGTGACTGCGTCGCGGCGAGTTCAGCCGCCACGGCCGGGCGCTGAAAGAATCCGTCTGCAGCCAGCATCCCCGCGAGCGCCGTGCCGGTAAATCCGCAGCCAGTCTCCCACAGGAACTCCCGCCGAGTCCGACCGCAGAACGAAGGTGTGCGCATAGAGTGGTCTCTCGTGGGATAGGCTTCCAGCCTGTCATGCTTTTGTGGCCGGCTTCCAGCCTGTCGTCCTACACGAGGGATGACAGGCTGGAAGCCTATCCCACGGGTAGTTCATCTACCTGGATTCTCAAGTATAAACGAATCCTCAGTCACATCAATCCCCACTGATCGATCTGACATCTTGATTGCTAAGTAGGGATGCAGAAGACGTGATAAGGTTGAGCTGGACCCACGCCCACGGCTAGCTTATGCCGTCCCTGTCGGGACTTAGGTTGAACCGTGGTTGTTCGCGACTCTCCGGTTCACTTTGACACCTCACCAGACACTCGTCATCATGCAACTGCAGACCTTGAATCTGCGGTCCGCGGATAGACGATTGCCGAGGACCTCAATGGAGTCACCCCGGGGCAGGATTGCTCCAGCGAGGATGTCATGGCTAAACCGTGGCGGTTTCTACCCTACGATGCGGGTCGCGTCAAAGATCTCAGTGTCCAATTGCCCGTCAGCCCGGTTCTGGCGCAAGTCTTGTCGGCTCGCGGATACGAGGATGCGGACGCGGCGCGGGTGTTCTTGAACTCGAAGCTGAATGAGCTGCATAATCCCGAATTGCTGCCGGGTGTCCCGGCCGCCGCTGATCTGATTGTGGCCGCCATACAGGCAGGTCGCCGGATTACGATTTATGGAGACTATGACGTCGATGGCGTCACGGCCACGAGCTTGCTGTGGCACTGTTTGAAATTGGCTGGCGGACAGGTCGACTACTATATTCCCAGCCGTTTGGAAGAAGGCTATGGCATTAATTCGGAAGCCATTGCCAAGCTGCATGCGGAAGACCCCAACCGCCTGGTTGTGTCGGTCGATTGCGGGATTGGCAGCGTGGTGGAAGCCGCTCTGGCCAGGAAATTGGGGCTCGAACTGATTATCACGGATCACCACCATATCGGGTCCGAGTTGCCCGACGCGGCGGTGCTGGTGCATCCACGATTGCCGGGAACTGCGTACCCGTTTGGGGACTTATGCGGTGCGGGAGTCGCCTTCAAACTGGCCTGGGCCATTTGCCAGCGCCTGGGGGATGGCAAGAAAGCCTCGCCCCGCATGCGCGAGTTCCTGATCAGCGCGGTGGGCCTGGCGGCAGTTGGAACCGTGGCCGACGTCGTGCCGTTGCTCGGGGAAAACCGGATTCTGGTCCGGTTCGGCCTGACCAGTCTGCCCGACAGGTCCAGCCCGGGGCTGAAGGCCCTGATGAAGATCGCAGGGTTGGAGGGCCGGCAGGAACTGACGGCGGAAGACATCGCGTTTGGGATCGCGCCGCGAATCAATGCCGCCGGGCGGTTGGGGCAGGCTCGGCTCGCGGTCGAGTTACTGACGACCGACGTTGCCGACCGGGCCGCGTCTTTGGCGGTCTATATCGATGAGCAAAACAAGGTTCGGCAGACGGTCGAACGCAAGGTGTTCAAGCAGGCGAAGGAGCAGGTTGAAGCTCATCCGGAATGGCTGGAACATGCCGCGCTGGTGTTGGCCGATTCCGATTGGCATCCGGGCGTCATCGGAATCGTCGCCAGCCGGGTGACCGAACATTTTCAGAAGCCGGCCGTGTTGATTGCCATCAATCAATCGGAAGGCACAGGGCAGGGCTCGGGACGGAGTTTTGCGAACTTCGATCTCCATTCCGGGTTGACCGCCTGTGAGATGCATCTGATGAAGTTCGGCGGTCACCGTGCCGCTGCCGGTCTGAAGATTGCTGTCGAACAGATTGAAGTCTTCCGGTTGGCATTCTCGCAGCACGTGGGAGAAAACCATGATGTCCAACAAAGCGATCTGGAGCTGAAAATTGATGCCGAGGTGCGACTGGCGGATCTCACGTTGAACGCCGTCAAGGAACTGGACCGGCTGGGACCATTCGGCCGTGACAACGCGCGCCCCGTGCTGGCGACCCAGGGAGTCCAACTGGCCGAACCTCCCCGCCGCATGGGTGAAGGGGAACGCCACCTGTCATTGACGGTTCGTCAGGGGTCCCGCAAGATCCGGGCGATCTCATTTGGCCACGGTGACTGGGCCGACGAGATTTCCGCAGCGGTGGCGGATGGTTCGACCATTTCGATTTGCTTTGCCCCGAATATCAACCGCTTTCGCGGCCAGGAAAACGTCGAAATGCAGCTCATCGACTGGAAGGTCGATAAGGCACGGACGGCACGCCCCGCCGAACAGCGCGAGTCGGTGCCGAGCGTGTAAGGCCCGCGTTCTGGCGAACGCGGCTACGGTTACAGGCCGGCCTCATTGAGCTGCTCCAGCAGTGACCGTGCCCCTGCTTCAGTAGGGTCGAACTTCAAGAGCTGATTCAGGACCTCTCGCGCTTGCTGGGGTTCCTTGCGTGAAATCAGGCAGCGGGCCAGACCGCATCCTGCCGCATAGAAGTGATGGTTGTAACCTTCTTGAGAGGGCAATTGCCCACGAAAGTTCAAGGGCAGCACATCCAACCCGTTTTCGTAGGCAAACCCGAAATGCCCCTTCGCCAGCGGAATATCCTCGTCTTCCAGGGCCAATTCCGCCAGTTGGATGTAGGCTTCCAGGAATCCACGGCAATCCGCCACCAGGTACAGCAGTTCATCCCGGGCAATCTCAAACTCGCCAGCGGCCCGGATTTCCAGAACCTCTGCCATGTCCAAATCGCGATCCAACGCGCATTCCGGGGCTTGAAAAGCGTACCGGTTGCCTCCGAGCGACTTTAATTCTAACGCCCCTGGGGGCAGCTTTTTCGGCTTGGCCTGCGGCGCAGGCGGTTTTGCACCACGCCGTGGATTGGCCCTAGCCTTCCCGCCTGGCCGACCTGCTCCCCCATTGGGTTTCGATTTTTTCGAATTTCCTGAGGATCCTGGGCCACCAGCCCCCGCCGCACGCGGTGGCGATTTTGGACTGGGGTTGGACTTTGACGAACTTTCATCCTTCAAGCGAGCACCTGTACTTCTGAAGCGACTCAAAATGGAGTTCTGGAACAAACATCTTAAACAAACTCGGCGGGAGAAATACTCTAAAACAGGAGATTCGTTCGACGAGTCGCCTGAGTTTTCGATGCAAACCATGACTTGACTTGAAATTGTGTGCTGATTGCGATTTTTGACCAGACATATAGTCGTCCCCGATGGTAAACTCTCATTCACGACTGACAGACTGCGAACCATCACAGACCAGGTGTGACCATCCACGACGTTCAACGTCACTCATTTGATCCTGCCAGGTGTGCTCTATGCGACGAAGTGGCTACGTTCTTGTCGTGTGTTGTTTGGTCTGGGTGCAAGAGTGTACTTCGACTGAACTGTTCGGAAAGCAGCCTAAGGCGATCGGCGTGTCACCCACCGGGCGCGTCGAGAGACCCGCAGGCGGTCAGCCTCCTGGCGCGGCACCGGGCAATACACCGACTGCGGGGCAACCGGCGACTGGCCAACCCACGCCCGATGCCGGTGCGAAGCCCGCAACAGGAGACCAGCCAGCCGTTCCGGCTGTGAAGCCGCTCACGCGCGAAGAACGCCCCAAACGGCCCCCGAATCCCGCCGAGTTAAAGGCCCGTCCCGACGCGGAAGGCAAGGTCCGGTTTAATTTCCAGGGCCAGCCGTGGCTCGATGTCCTGGAATGGCTCGCCCAGATTTCCCACCTCAGCCTCGACTGGCAGGAGATGCCCGGCGATCACCTCAACCTGGCCACCCAGCGATCTTATACCGTGGCCGAAGCACGAGACCTGATCAACCGCCATTTGCTCGATCGCGGTTATACGATGCTCCGCAACGGTGAAGTGCTCACCGTCGCCAACGTCAAGAAGCTGGATCCAGGTATGGTCCCGCGCGTCCGACCAGAAGATCTCAAGGCACGCGAACCGCATGAATTTGTGAAGGTCTCGTTCGCCCTCGATTGGATGATCGCGGATCAGGCGGTCGAAGAGCTGAAACCGATGCTCAGCCAGAACGGAAAGCTGACGGCACTCAGGACGACGAACCGCGTCGAAGCGATGGACTCAGTCACCAACTTGCGTGAGATCCTCGAAGTTCTGCAGGACGAACAATCGCGAGACGGACAAGAGCAACTGGTGAAGGAGTTTCGGCTGGAGCACGTGCGGGCGGTCGATGTCGATGCCATGCTGCGTGACTTGCTCGGAATGCAGAAGGTCGGCGGCGGTGGGAGAGGCGGAGGAGGAGGCGGAGGAGACGGGCACGCCCAACAGCAAATGATGCAAATGCAGCAGCAAATGATGCAGCAGATGCAACAGATCGCGCAGCAGGGTGGCGGCGGGGGTGGACGTCCGGCGGGTGCGGGTGGGGGTGGGGGAGAGAAAAAAGTCTTTCTGGTCGTGAACAGCCGCCGCAATAGCATTCTCGCTCAGGCTCCTGCCGACAAGATGGCCGTCATCACCCAAGCCGTGAAAACGCTGGATGTCGACACGGGTGAAGGCGGGAATATGCTGGAAGCCTTGAATAACACCAAGATTTATCGCCTGGCGGCCATCGATCCGGAACCGTTTGTGAAGGTCCTCGGTGAGCTCGGCAATCTGGATCCTCGCACCCAGATCAAAGTCGATCGCGAAAATCAGGCGATCATCGTCAGCGGTCCGCTGGCGGACCACTACATTATTACCGAATTGCTGAAAAAGCTGGACGGCACCGATCGGCGGTTCGAAGTCATTCGACTGCGGCGACTCGAGGCCGAATATGTCGCCGGCACGATCGAACTGATGATGGGTGGCGGCGAGAAAAAGAAGGACGACAACCCCTACATGGGATGGCGTTATGGATTTGAAATGGGCGGGAGTCAGAAGAAAGAAACCAAGAAGTTCAAGGTGAGTGCCGACACGGAAAACAATCGCCTGCTCCTGTGGATCAATGATATCGAACTCAAAGAGATCCATTTCCTATTAGAAAAGCTGGGAGAAATTCCGCCGCGTGAAGGCAATCCCGATACGCTGCGCGTGTTCGACATGGGTTCACCCGAGGAAGCGGAAAAGTTCCTGGAGAAACTCCGACAATTGCAGCCGGATCTCGTGCCAGCCGAAAGCACCGTGCGTCGCAAGCGACCTCCGGCAGTCGATTCCCCGAAATCCGACCCCGAAGCGCGCCGAACTCCACGACCTGCAACGACTCCGCAGCCGGCACGAAAGCAGGCTGCAGCGCCACGTCGTCCGGGTCAAAGTGGACGTATTCTGCAAGGTGGCAAGCCCGTACCTCAAGTCACGTTCGCCCGCCTGCAGGGGCCACCCGTGAAAGACCAGGACGAGGCCGCGGTTCCACCTCCCAAATCTCTCCCCGATCCAGAGTCCCCCAATCCAGAGTCACTGCACTCCGAGATCTTCAAGCGGCGACTGCGACGAGCGATCGAGGAATTCCAGACGATCATGCCGACGTTCGCTCCTGAAAATCCGGGTGATTCGACCACCGAGGCGGCTGAACCAGAACCGGAATCGCCAGTGGTAGAAGAGCCGGTCATGGAAGAGCCCGTACGCCAATCGCCCCCACCCCGTGCCCGCAAACTCCAATCTACGGATCCCGTCCAGATAACCGTAACCGAAGATGGGCGGTTAGTGATTTCGTCTGCCAATACTCAGGCACTCGATATCCTCGAAGAAACCATCGGCCGCATGGCTCCGCCACGACGCGATTTCAAGATCTTTCATATCAAGAATCGCAACACGTGGGTCTATGGCGTTGTGTTGAACCTCGAAGAATATTTCGGCACAGAAGAAAAGAAGAAGGATCGACCGAACTACGATTGGTATTACGGGTACTACAATTCGAATTCGTCGAAAGACACAGCGCCACGGACGCTGTCCAAGAAGCGGCTTCCCAAGTTCATTTCTGATGCCGATTCCCGCACGATCCTGGTCACTGGTGCGGATCCCGAACAGTTGCGAACGATTCAAGAGTTGATTGAAGTCTACGACCGGCCGGAGGAAGGCAACGCCAAAGCCCTGCGGCTCAATCGGGTGTTCCAGTTGAAATATTCCAAAGCGCGGGTCATCGCCGACGCCGTCAAGGAAGTTTATCGGGATCTACTGAGTGACAACGACCCCGCACTGCAACAGCAGCAGAACGGGAAGGACCAGAAGCCAGTCAGTTCCGAGCGATCCTACACCTATATTTATGGAGCAGAGTCGAACGAAAAGGGCAAGGAACCTGAAGCTCCCATCAAGTTCAAGGGGCTGCTGTCGCTGGGCGTCGATGAGATTTCCAACACGATTATCGTGTCATCTCAGGAAGGGCTGTTGGAAAACATCGGCCAGATGATCATGGCGCTCGATGACGCGGCACGCCCCGCGCAGACGACCATTCAAGTTCTGCGAGTCGATCGTTCGATTGAAGCCAGCGGGCTGCAGAGCCGGCTGGCAAAAATCCTGACTCGCCCGCAACCGCAGCAGCCACAACAGGGTCGGGGCAACCCCAATCAGCCGAATCAGGGTCAGCCGCAAAATCAGGCGATTCAGCAAGGCGAAGCGGCGGCCGCCGAGTGAGGGTCGCTGTTGGCGTTAAGGGGTCGGGCCTGTAGCGCGATCCGCGACCAGCGTTACGAATCCAACGTGATGGGACATTGGAAATCGTCTGGCTTGATTGCCACGACCGAACACGCCAGTTGCGGCATCAGTCGCTCTGCCGTGTTACCCATCAAAAATCCTGCCAGACCGCTGCGGGCAATCGTCGCCATCACCAGCAAATCGATTTGCTGCTGCTCGATGTATTTCAGGATGGCATTTTCCGCCAGGTCTTCGCGAATCACGACCTGCGGGGGCTTGGACAGCGTTTGCGCTTCAGAACAGGCCAGATGCTTGGCCAGTTCGGCTTCGGCACGGGCTCGTGACTTCTGGCGATAGGCGACCTGCTTCGGATCGGTGACAGTCGCGTCGGGATCCCAGGGATATTCGAGTGCATGCAGGACGTGCAATTCGGCAGCTCTGGCTTTCGCCACGACACTGCCGATTCGCACCAGCCGCGCACCAACGTCCGTCAGGTCATCCGCAACCAGAATGCGGTTCACCGGGCTCGTGACATGCGGCTTGGTGATCCACACGGGGCAGGGACAGTTTCGCATCAGCTTCAGACTGGTGCTGCCCAGCAACAGTCGTTGTAAGCCACTCAGCTTCCGTGTGCCGACCATCAACAGGTCGTGATGACCTCTGAGGACCTGCTTGATCAATTCGACCCAGCTCTTGCCGAACGCATGCGTCGAGGCCACCGTGATCACCCCCTGGGCTTTGGCCGTTTGAACCAACCCGAGCAAGACTTGTTCGGCCTGCGCCGCGAGATCGACCAGAGCATTTGGATCTTCCTCTTCCAGGTAGGCCAACGCGTGTGGATCAAGATCGACGACGGCACAAAACGTCAACTGGGCGGAATTCACTTTCGCCAGTTCCGTCGCCTGGGCCACGGCCCCCAGGGTCTCGGGGCTGAGTTCCTTAGACACCAGATGATCGCCATGCGAGAGGTCAATTCCGACGAGGATCTTTTTCACTTCGGGCATCGTGAGCTTTCCGAGTTCCAGTTGAGTTGCATGTCGTGGGTCGCGACACCCGACCGTCTATTTCGCATTGTACATCTCCCGCAGCGGAAGTCGCCAGACTTCGAGTGGGAGTCGAGGCGCAGCAAAGCAGCCCGGCTGCCGGAAGCAGTCGGGCTGAAAATTTCACTCGATATGATCGCGGCAACTCAGTTGGCGCCGGCATCCGCGGCAGGCACAGCAGCCAGCACGTTCACGCGACGACCTTCCTGATCGAACATCACTTTGCCGTCAGTCAGGGCGTACAACGTGTAGTCGCGACCGCAGCCGACATTCCGGCCAGCATGCCACTTCGTGCCACATTGACGAATCAAAATGTTCCCGGCCACGACGGCCTCGCCGCCAAAACGCTTCACACCGCGTCGCTGACCGTTTGAATCGCGACCGTTGCGGCTGGACCCTTGTCCCTTCTTATGAGCCATCGCTGCTACTTCCTTCTCACACTAAGCTTGCTGAATTCGAATTCAACGGCAGCCGTCAGTTAGCGATAAATCCACTTAGGTTCGCCTTCCGACCGGATCTCCCGTTCGTCCTGTTGTATTTCGTCACCCGGCCGCCAGTACTCCTGTACCAGCGTTTTCCGGAGCACAATTTCCTCGCCATTGGGGCCTTTGGTCACTTCATAACCGTTGGAAAAACCGGTCATAAAGATCCGGAACCGATCCGCAGTGGGATCGACTCCGCGCCAGGTGGCCACTCCCACAATCTCCGTCCCCGGTTTACCTTCGGGCACGGCAGGGGGTAACGGTCCCACAATATCGATGGAGTTCTTGTACTCACCGCGTTCCCGTTTGTTGATCAACGGTTGCGCCGCAGGCATGACCCGATCAGTGTAACGCTTTTGCTGCCCGTTGTCATCTGTAACCAGAGTAAATTCGGGGACGAAGACCTGTGTTCGCGTAGCGAGAACCTTGTCCGACGGCGGCAGTTCGTTCGGCGAAGCCTTGACGGTAATCAGCCGATTCGTCGCGCGATAGCACAGATACCACACCAATCGCTCCGAGGTCGTCCCGGTCTTGAGGTCCGGAAGATTCACTCGAATCTGGCGCAATGGGCGCAGAACCACTTCCATCACCCAGATGTCAGGTTGGCGTAAGCGTTCCTCGGCAGTGGCCAGAGCGGCGACGCGGCGTTCGATCCCCGGAGCCGGTGCGCCCTGACCTGTGGCGGGCAACCACAAGGCCGTGGAAGCCAACAGCGATGACTTCAAAAACTCGCGGCGTGGCATCTCGGTCATCGGAACTCTCCAGAAGATTTGTCTTCCACTCGGGGCCGCCAGCCGGCTGGCGAAAAGCCTGTTGAAAAAGGTGTTTTGAACTTTGCCAACCACACGGAATCGAGCGTTTTTTCGACGTTCTGAGAGTTCCAGACACTTTTTTCAACAGGCTGCGGCGTCACGCGATTTTCGCCAGATCCAATTAGACCAAGCTTTTATGACACGTCAAGCCGTTTCGCCACAAGTTGTTACGCCCGTTTCGAGAATCGCGTTGGCGATTCCGGACGAGCCGCACTCGGCGCGCAGTGTCTCAACAAAGTGGACTCGGCTAGCATCGACAAAAATCGTTGACCGGCTTAGGAATTCACCAGTCTGTGGCACGAACGCGCCAGGCGCAGCGGACTCCCGCGCGAAATTACGGTCGACGACCCCGCAAGATCGGCTCCAGCTCCTCGACGAAATCGTTCGCGTCTTTGAACTCGCGATAGACCGATGCAAACCGGACATAGGCGACGTGGTCGACGTCCGCCAGACGATCGCAGACTTGTTCGCCGATGTAGCGAGACGGAACTTCGCGGTCGAAATTCTGATAGACATCAGCTTCGACTGCCGCCAGGACCGATTCGATCCGTTCGGCGTTAATGGGGCGCTTGTAGCAAGCCTTTTCCAAGCCTTTGCGGATCCGCTCACGATCGAAAGGCACGCGCGTACCATCCTTCTTCACGACCTTGATCGGAGACTCTTCGATTGTCTCGTAAGTCGTGTAGCGGCGCATGCACTTCAGGCACTCGCGCCGACGGCGAATGACAAAGTCGTCGCTCGTTCTGGTCTCGACGACTTTCGTTTCATCGTGTCGGCAAAATGGACACAGCATGGTGCCTTCCCCCTGTTCCCTTCGGGAGTCTACTGCCTGCAAAAAATCCGTCTGAAACGGTTCACACGCAGCGAATCGCAGTGGCTCCGCCAACTGTCAAATCCGGCAGTTTCTGCCGGATCGCTCTCACTGACATCGTTAACTTACAATCGCAAATATCAGTTGCCTAGCCCGAAACTCCTAAAATGACACGAGATGTGTCAATTTTCCGAGTCTCTCGGCAGGTCGTGGACCTCTGGAATTGTTTCGACAATGAAAAACTTTGTCAGGACAGAGTCCGACGATTGACATTCCAGCAGGAACCTGTAGTATAAAGCGACTGAGACTCAGTCTCAATACACTGCACTCTTGACTCGCCTGCTCGGATAACACTCGAAAGGTAGACCGAATGTTACTCAACCGACCGAACACCAGACGTTCCGCGTTCACACTCATCGAACTGCTGGTAGTCATTGCCATTATTGCCGTGCTGATTGGTTTGCTGTTACCTGCTGTCCAGCAGGCGCGTGAAGCTGCCAGACGGTCGCAATGCAAGAATAACATGAAGCAGATCGGCCTGGCGCTTCACAACTACCTGGATGCGCTCACTGTGTTCCCGCCGGCCAATTGCTATGGGATTGGCAATTCGACAGCATCCTGGTCGATGCAGGCCCGGATTTTGCCGTACCTGGATGCGGCGAATTTGCAGAATCTGATTGACTTCAAGACCGCCTATAGTGGTCAACCCAACGTCACGCAGACGCGCGTGCCCACGTTCATGTGCCCCAGCGAAGTACAGGATATGGCGCGCGTGGCTGTTGCTCCAGCAGCGACTCATTATCCGATCAACTACGGCGTGAATCGTGGTATCTGGTTTGTCTGGAATCCCGTGACGGCGACCAATGGCCAAGGTGCTTTCGGCGTCAATACCCGATACACGTCGGCGGATTTCACCGACGGTATGTCCAATACGGTTGGCCTGTCAGAGATCAAGGCCTACCAGGGCAACTACAAAGGTGGCTCTGGTTTGACATCCGCAACCACTCCGATTCCTAGTCTCAGCACTGTGATCGGCTATGCCACTGGCAACACTCTTTCCACCACCGGTCACACGGAATGGGTGGACGGAAAGATCCACGAAACGTGCTTTACGGCGACCTTCACTCCGAACACCGACGTCCTGGTGGGCACTGTCGATGCGGACTACATTTCTGCCACCGAAAAGGCACCCAATACGACCGGTGACAACACGAATGCGGCGGTGACTTCACGCAGCTATCACGTGGGAATTGTCAACTCAATGCTAATGGACGGATCGGTCCGCAGTATCAGTGAGAATATCTCGACCAGCGTCTGGCAATCGCTGTGTACTCGTAACGGTAGTGAAGTGGTGAGCGAGTACTAAGACAGTGTGAATCAAGTGCTGACTGCTCCCAAAAAACAAAGAGCCTGGCGAAGTTCACAGAGAACTTCGCCAAGCTCTTCGCATTGATCGCGTGTTGCCACCGCGGTCGACATTTCCGGCAGGATCGAAAACGGTCTAGTACATCGTATTTGCTTGGTGCAGCCAAACGCTATAGACCACGACAGCACTGACGATCACAGTCCCCACAATGAGCACGCGACGACCCAACTGCAGATTTTGACTGGCAATCACCTGGCAGATGATGGAGACGAACGCCACGATCCCCAGCTTGAAGTACAGTAACCCCTTGATTCCCCAATGATTGATGAAGAACAGGGCAATCGGATTGGACTCGACGAAGTAGACTTCCTCATGCTGCAACATGATATACGTCATGGCGAAATCGAGGGCACTCGCCAGGATAAACCAGGCGGTCTCGGTTTCGAGTCGCATCTTGGGAATACCGACCGCTCCCCAGCACGACGTGCTGATCCTCTTCAACGCTTCCATGACGTTGCCTTCCACCGGCCCTATTTGGCCGACGTTGCGGTTAAATGAATGAGGTTTGACGGAGCGTCGCGATTGCGACCAATGAGATCACAGCTATCAACACACTTGTAAAGTCGACCCTGAGCGGGGCGTCTTCATCAATTCTTCACATGACACTATTCTATATTCGTTGAATTGTGAGTCCAGAGGATTTTCAACCGTAACCAACGAATTAACACAATCAAAAGTCAAATTGAGATTTGATGTTACGTCTGCGACCATGAGGCACTTCACCGAATGAAGTTGAGAATCAGTCTCAGACGAACCGCTCTCTGTCTGTCCCTTTCGTCCCTTCAGTCCTTCATGTCCCTTTCACCTGTCGCGACCCACCACGCAGTCGACAAGCTTGAACAGGCAATGTGGCGGCTGGCATTGGGGCGATATAAACCGTTGACTTGCCGGTTTCCGATTGGAATGATCCGGGAAATCGGGCATAATCACGCAGTGGCTCCTGTTGATCTGTTGGGGAGTTGCCAGTTCCAATTCGATCGCCACCCGGTCGGGAGCACACGATGCTGCAGATTTCCGCAGGGGCAGAAGACCAACGTGCCGGATTACCGCGGCGCAGTGTTCTGCAATTGGGTGCCTTGACACTCGCCGGTCTGACGGGCAGTCATCTTACGCTGCCTCAACTGGCTCGAGCGGCGGGGGATCAACCTCCCAAGACATCTGTGATCCTGTTGTGGATGGCAGGTGGGCCGTCGCATATTGACACCTACGACATGAAGCCGAACGCGCCCGCGGAAGTCCGCGGCCCGTTTCGGCCGATCGCGACCAATCTCCCCGGCCTGGACGTATGCGATCTAATGCCGCGGCACACCGCGATTGCCGACAAGCTATCGGTCGTTCGTTCCCTACATCACACCCTGTCCGTGCATGATGATGCCTCGCACTGGCTGCAAACGGGCTATCCCCTACTTCAAGCTCGTGAACGTGGCCAGCAGCAACCGTGTCAGGGGTCAGTGGCTTCGAAGCTGCGCGGTGCGTGTGAACCCGGCGTCCCGGCCTATGCCTGCGTACCTGAGGACTACCGCTCGCACATGGGTTTCTATCAGGCCGCCACGTATCTCGGCAGCCGGTACAACGCAGTCAACGCGGGCGGCGATCCGTCGATCGGTAAGTATCGTCTTCCCGAATTTCAGCTTCCGACCGAAATCAGTCTGCAACGGTTTTCCGGACGTCGTGAACTGCTGCAAACATTCGATGCGACGTCTCGCCAGTTGGAAGCCGCCAGCGCGCTGGAATCGATGACTGAGAATCAGCGGCAGGCATTTGACTTGATTGCCGGCAGCCGAGCCCGCGACATCTTCGACATCACGCGCGAGTCGACCGCAATGCGCGATCGCTACGGCCGGCATGGCTGGGGGCAATCGACCTTGATGGCCCGCAGACTGGTTGAGGCCGGCGCCACCTTCGTGACCGTGAACCTCTATGAAAAGGACGTTGACTGGTGGGACGATCATTATGTGATCGAACAGAATCTCCGCAAACGTCTGCCCATCTATGACCAGGCCCTGTCGGCCTTGATTGAAGATCTGCACGACCGGGGACTTTCCGAACGCGTGCTGGTGGTGGCCTGCGGCGAGTTCGGTCGCAATCCGAGGATCGACGCTCATGCCGGTCGCGGTCACTGGTGCCGAGCCATGCACGCGGTCCTCAGTGGCGGCGGCATTCGTGAAGGGCAGATCATCGGCTCAACCACATCAAACGGGGGCGAGCCGCAAGACCGCCCGTTCGGCCCGGGCGACCTGCTAGCCAGCATCTACAAGGTGCTGGGGATCGATCACGACACCTACCTCCCCGACCACCAGAACCGTCCGACCCGCCTCGTGGAAACCGGCGAACCCATTGCCGAGTTGTTCGCGTGAACCGACCAATTCAAACACAGCGATCGCCCGACAATACCCTCTGACAGGTATTCGTCCGTTTTCAATCTGCGTGAATCTGTGAAATCTGTGGATTCAGAAGATTGTGATCCACAGATGACGCAGATTTCACAGATAGGTCTCGAATAGTCTGGTTCTGAGACACCGCAGTGAGAGTTTTATAGTTCTTTCACACGGACATTCCGGAACCGAACTTTGGATCCCTTGGGCCAGCCGTAGGCTCCGCCGTGGACCTGGAAGGCGATGTGGCCCTTGTCCTTTAAGACGTTTTCGAACTTCTTGTCGCTGGTGTATTCCGTGATCTGAGTTCCGTTGATCCACGTGGTGATCGTCGGGGGATTGCCGACGACGCGGCACTTCATCGTGTTCCAGCCGGCGATCTTCCAGATCTTCGACCAGTCGGGAACTTCCACGGCCTTCTCACCGGGCTTCGTGGGGACTGCGGCTGTGGCTTTGATCTCCTTGAGGATCTTCTTTTCCGCATCAGCGTAGACGCCATCAATGTTGAACGTGCGATTGGACGCACCGTCGAGTCCTTCGCGATAGATCTGGCCGACGTTCCCCTTGTCGTGGTAGTCGAGCATCATCTGAAAGCAGTTGCCCTTTTCAGTGCTTCGGAGAAAGAACCCCGAACAGGGGCCCCAATCGGGATTCGCTTCGAAGATCACTTCGAAATCACCGTAGGTCTTGTCTGAAAGCAGAATGCCGCCGTTGCCGCTGCCGGGGGGATCTTGCTCACCGGTGATGGCACCCTCTTCGACCACCCACTTGCCGCCGGTACCGTGGCCGATCTTTTCCGGGTTCTTGTGCCAGCCGGTCAGATCTTTCCCATTGAACAGGACCGTGAATCCCGGTTCGACCTTGGCTTCTTCGCCAGTGACCGGCGAGATCACCGGCAGGAACCATGAACCCCAGGCGATCAAGCCACAGCACGCAACGAGTGGTAACCGAGAGAGCATCTGGTAAGTCCTTCGCAGCAGGAGTATTTGCATGAAGCATCCAACGACTGCGGAGTATCTTACGACCTCCACTCTTCGCAGGCGAGCGTCCGGAGTAAGTCGGATTGTTTCCCCCGATTCACCGGATCTGACATTCCCATCCGTGTTACAATACAATGCTCCTTCAAGGGCCGCGCTCTGCTGGCCCTGAATGACTTTCTCCACCCATCACGGCACGCATCCAGTGCTGGAGCGTTTCATGTCTGGTTTTTGTAAGCCTTGCAGCCTGTTGAAAAAGGTGTCTGGAACTTTGCCAACCACACGAAATCGAGCGTTTTTTCGACATTCGGAGAGTTCCAGACACCTTTTTCAACAGGCTGCTTGCTGGCCGTTTCGCAAGATCTGTCGCGCCGTCGGTATGGCGTGCTGCCTGGTTTGGGGATGGGACTCAATGATTGGTCGTACACATCTCGAGTCCCACGCCGCCGACCCACTGGCTCCCAAGACGAAAACGGTCGATGTGGTTGACGAAATCCACGGCGAAAAGATTGCCGATCCGTATCGCTGGCTGGAAGACGGACAGGCGCCGGAAACCCGCGACTGGATTGAAGCTCAGAACCGCCGAACGACGGAGTTGCTCGGCAAGTTTCCGGGACGTAAGGCACTTGCCAAACGTGCGGAAGAGTTGTTGAAAGTCGATTCGATCGGTATTCCCACCGTCCGCGGCCAGCGTTACTTCTTTTCCAAGCGGGCGGCCCATCAGGACCTGCCGGTGATCTGTCTGCGAGTCGGTTTGGAGGGCCGCGATGAAGTCCTGCTGGACCCGCATCAGGCCAGTCCCGAACACACCACAACCTATAGCCTGCTGGAGATTTCCCACGACGGAAACCTTGTCGTCTATGGAGTTCGCGTCGGAGGGGAAGATGAAATCGCAGTGCGCTTCTTCGATGTCGAGACCCGCCAGGACCTGCCGATGCAGTTGCCCCGCTCTCGCTACTTCGGCATGTCGCTGACTCCCGACAAGCAGACTTTGTTCTACACCGTCCACGGCAAGGAGGGCTCGCGCGTCTATCGACGTGGACTCACTGCCGACGCCCAGCCGGAACTGATTTTCGGCGAAGGCTACGAACCGCTGGTCGGCATCAGCCCCAGTCTGTCCCACGATGGCCAGTATCTATTGCTGCATGTCTGGTACGGTTCGGCCGGTTCCAAGACGGACGTCTATTACCAGAATCTGAAGGACAAATCGCCCATTCGTCCGTTGGTCAATGACGTGGAAGCACGCTTCGAAGCGGGTGCGGTCGGGGATGATCTGTTCCTGCAAACCAATTGGAAGGCGCCTCACGGGCGAATTCTGCGAGTCGATCTGCAGCATCCCGAACGCGACAACTGGAAGGAGATTGTTCCAGCGAGTGCCGCGGTCATTGAAGATTTTTCATTGGTCGGCGGGCAGCTCTATGTGCAACTGCTGGATCAAGTGCGGTCGCGCGTCACGGTCTACGATCTCCAGGGAAAGCCGTTGCGTGAGATTCAATTTCCCTCCCTGGGAACTGTCAGCAGCATCGGCGGTGAATGGGACCAAACCGACGCATTTTTCTCCTTCAGCACCTACCACATTCCTCCGACGATCTATCGCGAAGAGACGACCACCGGCAAACAGTTCGTGTGGGCGAAGTCGGAGATCCCGGTCGACAGCGACAAATTCGAAGTCCGTCAGGTGTGGTTCAAATCGAAGGACGGAACCCGGGTGCCGATGTTCCTGGTCCACAAGAAAGATCTGCTGCGCGACGGTCAAAACCCCACAATCTTGTACGGCTACGGCGGCTTCAACATCAGCCTGACGCCCGCCTTCTCCGCGAAAGCCGTGCAATGGTGCGAATTGGGAGGCGTCTATGCGGTGGCCAATTTACGAGGCGGCGGTGAATTCGGCGAGGACTGGCATAAAGCCGGGATGCGCGAGCACAAACAGAACGTGTTCGACGATTTCTATGCGGCGGCGGAGTGGCTGATCCGCGAGAACTACACATCCCCGTTGAAACTGGCCATCGATGGTCGCAGTAACGGCGGCCTGCTGGTCGGTACGGCGATGACGCAGCGTCCCGAATTGTTTCGAGCGGTCGTTTGCGGATATCCGCTGCTGGATATGGTCCGGTTCCACAAGTTCCTGGTCGCCCGATTCTGGATCCCCGAGTACGGGTCTGCCGACGATCCCGAACAGTTCAAAGTCTTGAAAGCTTATTCGCCCTATCATCAAGTCAAGCCGGGGACCAAGTACCCCGCGGCATTGTTTATCACCGTACCCCGCGGCATTGTTTATCACCGGCGATTCGGACACGCGTGTTGATCCGCTGCACGCTCGCAAAATGGCCGCACTCTTGCAGGCCGCGACCGGATCCGAGCGACCGATCTTGCTGCGTTATGATACGAAACTGGGACATACCGGTGCGCGTCCGGTCAGTCATACGATCGACGATGTGACCAACGAATTGAGCTTCCTGTGCCAGGAACTGGGAGTCTCCACACGTGAAGTCAGTTCCGGCGAAAGATTGCATTCGGTCTTCGATCGCGAGTGGCAATATCAACTACGCGAGAACCCCACCTATGCGACCTATCTGGGCGACAAGCGGTACAATCACATCTGGCCCGATATCAGTCAATCCGCCATCGATCGCCGGTTGCAACACGCGCGAGATCTGTTGCACGAACTCAGTGGATTCCGCCCCGAGGATCTGAATCCCGCGGATCGCCTCAATCTCAAGCTGTTTCGCAAACAGGTGGAACTGGACATCGAAGAGTCTGCGTTTCGCTGGTATCTGGTGCCGCTCACCCAACGTGACGGGATCCAGGACGAAAGCACGCTGGCAGATATCCTGTCCTTCGAGACAGTGAAGGACTACGAAGACTGGCTGGCCCGATTGAATTCCTTTCCGCAGTACATGAGCCAGACCATTGCCCTCATGCGCGAGGGGATCAAAACCAGGATCATTCAGCCACGTATTGTGATGGAGCGGGTCCCCGCACAGATCAAGCAGCAGATCGTTGAAAATCCCGAACAGAGCTTGTATTTCAAGCCGTTCCGCCGCTTTCCGGATTCGATTCCCGCCGCCGAACAGAGTCGTTTGCGCGAGGCGGCCAAACATGCGATTGCATCCCAATTGGTTCCGGCCTATCGGGAGTTTCAGACTTTCTTTAACGCAGAATATCTCCCCGGATGTCATCCTCAGGTGGGTGTCTGGCAGGTTCCCAATGGCGACAAGTTGTACGCCTTTCGAGCCCAGCAGTTCACGACGACGAACTTGACTCCGCAGGAGATCCACGACATCGGATTGAAAGAAGTCGCTCGCATTCACGCCGAAATGGAAACCATCATCAAGCAGGTGGGATTCAAAGGGACCTTCGCGGAATTTCTGACTCACTTGCGGACTGAGAAGAAATTCTATTGCACGACCGAGGCAGAACTGTTTGCCGAGTATCAGGCCGTCTGCAAGCGGATCGATCCGCAATTGGGAAAACTATTTCGGCACCTGCCCAAGACACCGTATGACATTCGCGCGATCCCTGCTCACATGGCGCCAGACACCACGACCGCCTATTACCGTCCCCCGGCGGCCGACGGGACTCGGCCGGGAACTTACTTCGTGAATCTCTACAAGCCGGAAGTCCGGCCGAAGTACGAGATGGAGGCCCTGTCATTGCACGAGGCCGTCCCGGGACATCATCTGCAGATTTCAATCGCCACTGAGCTGCAAGGCGTGCCGACCTTTCGCCGGTTCGCGAGTTTCACATCCTATGTGGAAGGCTGGGCACTCTACAGCGAAGGTCTGGGGGGCGATTTAGGACTCTATCAGGACCCTTACTCAAAATTCGGACAGCTCACTTATGAGATGTGGCGCGCGGTCAGATTGGTGGTCGACACCGGTATGCACCAGTTCCAATGGGACCGGCAGCGAGCGATTGATTATTTCCTGTTGCACACAGCCAAGACCGAACACGATATCACCAACGAAATCGATCGTTACATCGCGTGGCCGGGGCAGGCGCTCGCCTACAAGATCGGGCAGTTGAAAATTTCGGCACTGCGCACCCGGGCCGAACAGGAACTGGGTGCGAAGTTCGATGTGCGAGAATTCCATCATGCGATCCTCAATCAGGGCGCGGTCCCGCTGGTTGTGCTGGAAGAAATCGTCAACGACTGGATCGCCAGCGAGAAAATTCGCCCATAGTAACCTTCATATTCGACATGAAGACTATTTTGACGGCGATTTGACACTCTGCCCGCGTGACCTATGTTTTCACTGTTGTGATCTGTTCGCGCCCGAGGTTCGGGGCGATGAGGGTCGCCAGGGGATGCACCAGGGGCGTCAAGATGTTAGATGTCAATTGCAGCACAGAATGAGGTGGACCCCAAAGTCCAGACAGAAAACATGCTTTCTTAAACTATTCCTGGCGCCAGCCAGGTTCTCTTTCCCGAGTGTGGGGAGCAGCCCAACGCGAGTGAGCGCAGCGAATCCG
>CAMAVF010000068.1 GCA_945861445.1 Planctomicrobium piriforme
GACGCTCGCCTGGGAACGCCCCTTTTGTACCACCTGTTCTGCGAATCGCCAGATTGCGAAATCCAGGGTTTTCAAAGCGGACCTGGGCCTTTTTGCCGTAAAAAGGCCCATTTGTCACATCATCGGCGCCCCCGAACTGGGGCAGCAAATCGCAGCGTGTTGCGGTGCCATCACGACACCGTGCGAAGCACGCCATCAGGACGCGCTTCCGAGTGGCGTTAGTCCCGCAATTTGTCCCGTAGGGACACCCGACAATAGCCCACCAATTCATCGGTGGGTTGAGGCGCCAAGCAACGGCCAGAGCCCCGGGAGGGGCGACAGTGGCGGATGCTGCCAGCATCCGCGCCGACGCTAGCAGCGTCGGCCACGACAGGTGTCCCAATGTTGAAACGGTGGGCTATTGTCGAGCGTCCCTGACGGGACGAAGACTGATCTCGCGGCGTCAGCCACAGGTGTAGCCTTCACGTTCCACGTGAAGGCTACTATGACTGCTCCGACTGCCCCGACTGCCCGATCTTCCCATTTTGTACTGGTACATCGACCGTTTCCGAAGTACAGTGGAAGATTCAAACACTGCGCTGGACATCACCTCCGGCGATCGAATTCGTGCTGAAGCTGACGAGGACATCGAACAACATGTTGGAGTTGGAAACAGTGGGTGGGCGACCCGGCCGGATGTCGCGGCGGGCTTTCTTGCAGGCGGGATTTCTGGGGATTGGCGGGCTGACTCTGCCCGATCTGCTGAGAATGCAGGCCAACGCGGCCCTCAGACCAGCACAAAGCGATACGGCCGTGATCCTGTTGTGGTGCGGCGGCGGGCCCAGTCAGCTCGAAACGTACGACATGAAGCCCGACGCGCCGCTCGAAATCCGCGGGCCGATGCAGCCGATCAAGACGAATGTGTCGGGCATTGATGTCTGCGAACTGTTGCCCTTCCACGCCCGGGTCGCCGACAAGTTCTCGCTCATTCGCTCGGTCAGCCACGGCTCCAGCGGTCATCCCGACGGCACCTTCCGGTTCACCAGCGGCTTCGGTCAAGATAAGGCCGGCGGGATGCTGAGTTCGGAATCCAAGCATCCCTGCATCACCGCCGTCGTCAATCGGGCCCTGGGAATCACCCGCAACGGCATGCCCGTGTCGCTCGACCTGAGCAGCGGGTATCGCTGGTACGGTTCGCCGGGGTACTGGGGCGAAATGTACCGCGTGCCGGTGGCGTCGCGTGGTCTGGAGAATTGGCGTTTGCAAATCCAACGCGGCCAGCTCGAAGACCGTCGAGCGTTGCTCACGCAATTCGATCGCTTGCGCACGGACTTGGATCACAGCGGCAATCTGAAGGCGATGGGCTATTTCCAGCAACAGGCCGCTGAAATCCTGCTCTCGAACAAAGCCCACGAGGCCTTCGACGTGAGCCAGGAAGACCCCCGGCTCCGCGACCGTTACGGCGTGGAATGGGGCGAACAATGCCTGATCGCTCGGCGGCTGGTCGAGCGTGGCGTGAACATGGTGACGGTGCATGTTCCCGGCCGAGCCCCCGGCAGCCTGGGCAAGAACTACGACTGGGACGATCACGCGGTGAACTGGGACTTGATCGAGGCGATGCGCGACCGGCTGCCGTTCTACGACCGCACCGTCGCCACGTTGATCGAAGACCTGTACCAGCGCGGCCTCAACAAGAAGGTCCTGCTGCTGGTGACAGGCGAATTCGGACGAACCCCCCGCGTCGACAAGAATTCCCCCGGCCGGTTCGGTCGCGACCATTATCCGGCCGCCATGTCGATGTTGATCTCCGGCGGCAGCGGCCCACTCGCCACGGTCATCGGCAGCACGAACAGCAAAGCCGAATACCCGACCGACCGCCCCCTCGACCCCGACGACATCCGCGCGACATTAATGCGCCATCTGGGCATCGACTACACGCAAGAACTCCCCGACAACGCCGGCCGCCCGCTGCCGTTGTGCTATGGGAGGCATTTGTCCGAATGGGCTTGATGGGGAAAAACGTAGTAGGTCAGGCTGTGGCTGACCTACGTTGCTAATCATCCTCTTCCGGATACTGTGGCGGTGACTTGCCGACTTTCTTGGTCATGCGTGGGTAGGTGACGGTGGGATCGGCTTGTTCAATGCGATTGACTTCGATTTGATGGTGCCAGTCGTCTCCGAAATCGAACCACTAGAATGCACTCGCTGGCGCTTCGAGCTTGTATTCGCGGTCACTTCGTGACCTGCGTAGTGCAAAGGCCTGAATCCACCGAGACAAGCTCGGCGGGGTGTTGTTCCAGATCTTGATGATTCGACACTCGGGATCAAGACGATTAAAGTTTGGCACTACCGTGAATGGGAGATCGGGCAGGTGATTGTAAGCACCTACTGATGACCTATCACTTGAGATCACGAGAGAGAACAGATCGATGAAGCTGTCTTTGTGGTGGTTCGTTTGTAGCGTTCTGGGGGTGAGTCTTCTTGCGGGTTGCGGCGGTGATCAGGCTCCGCCGCAGGTGGCGAAAGCTCCGCCGGTTGTGGCCCCGCCAGTCATCGCGCCCGAAGCGGCTCCTGCGGAAACGCCTGCTAATGCTCCTGCAGGGACTCCGGCCCAGGCACCCGCGGCGATTCCTGAGAATGGAGCTACGGAAAGCATTCGCAAGGCTCTGGAAGGACTCAAGATCAATGTTGGGCTATCGCAGCTTCTTACGCCAGAAGTCCTGTTCGACTTTGAGTGCAAAAGTGCCGACACGCTGCCGGCGCTTGAGAAATTACAGGGACTCGCGGGAACTGAGTTCTGTGTGAAGATCACCAATTATGACTATGCCACCGATGCTTATGTCGCACTGTTGCCGAAACTTCCCGGCCTGCGCGGCGTGACGATTACGCTGTCGGACAAATGCACGCTCGCGTCGATCAAGGCGCTCTCTGAGCTGAAGCAGCTCAAAGTGTTGAGCGTCGATGCGGCCATCGTGAAGGATGAACAGAAGATTTTTGATTACGGGTTTCTCAAGTCCTTTACATCCCTGCAATATCTCGACCTGAAGGATTTTCCGCTCAATCACGCGTCGGCTCAGTTTCTGCCTGAAATGAAGGGGTTGCTCGGATTGCATTTGACCAGTTGCGGCATCAACGATGCCGACTTTGCCGCCGTGGAACACATGCCCGATCTGCGCGAGTTAACACTGGCGTCAGAAACCGAGACCACGAATGCGGGATTCCAGGTGCTCAATAAGCTGACGAAGCTGGAGCATTTGTCGCTCTGGAGCCATTTTGGCGTGGATGACACAGGCTGCCGCTGCCTGGCCGTCATGCCACTCTTGAAAACTGTCGATCTGCGATTCCTCAACATCACCGACGCGACCCTTGAGCATCTGGCACAGGCGAAGAACCTGGAAGTGCTGAAGCTGTGGGAGACCAAGATTGTCGGTTCGGGATTTCAACACTTCACTGATCATACAAAACTGCGGGAATTGGAAATCCAGGGGTGCAGCTCACTGACCGGTGCGGGATTGGGGGCACTGGCCAAGTGCAGTGGACTGACACACCTGGATTTGAACAGGACGGTCGCCGACAACGCCGGTTTGGCCGACGTAGCCAAGCTGACATCTTTGACCTTCTTGCAACTCCCGTTATATGACCATCCGAACGACAAACCCACCCCTCTCGATCGGTTGAACGAGGCGGGCTTAAAGCATCTGGCGGCATTGACCAACCTCGAAGAATTGCATGTCTTCGGGAATGGAATCAACGACGCCGGTTTAGCCCATCTCAAGACTCTCACGAAGTTGAAGGAGCTCGAAGTGGGATACACAATGAATGTGACCGGCTCCGGATTCGCCGACTGGAAAGGTTTCACTCAGTTCGACTATTTGAATCTCTCGAAAACGACTATCCCGGAAGGTGGAACAAAATACCTGGTCGGGTTGAAGACGCTGAGGCGTCTGGGATTGCCG
The DNA here is from genome assembly GCA_945861445.1 of Planctomicrobium piriforme. GTDB lineage: Bacteria > Planctomycetota > Planctomycetia > Planctomycetales > Planctomycetaceae > JAKFVC01. The sequence continues at coordinate 3,936 of CAMAVF010000068.1, forward strand.
GACGGCACGATCACCGATGCCTCAATTCCCAACCTGATCCAATTACCGAAATTGGAGTATCTGTACGGCGAGCACAAATTCACAGAAGACGGTCGCAAGGAACTGAGCAAAGCCTTGGAGAATCTGATCAATTAAAGTGTCAGTTCCTAAATCCAGATGAGGAGAGTGTTAGTGGACACGGACTTTGTATCTCGCCGCGACGCGATTGGTCTGGGTGCCCTGACTGCGTGCGGTCTGGGGCTGACCAATCTGTGGGGGACCGAGTCCCTCGCTGACGAGGCGGGATTGGCGCAGCAACTGGCGAAGCTGGAAGAGACCTACGCCGGATCGTTCTCGGTGGAGGTTCACCGACTCGATGGGCCCGGGGACTTTACGCTCCGCCCTGAACGTATCTTGCCGACGGCCAGTACTTGCAAGTTGTTTGTGTTGTGCGAATTGTTCCGGCAGGCGGAAGCCGGCACGATTGATCTGAAATCGCCGCTCACATGGAAACCAGACCATCACCGGGGTGGTGACGGCGTGCTGCGGGCGATGGTTCCCGGTCAGGAATTGTCGATCCACAATATGGCCATCCTGATGATGATCATCAGCGACAACATCGCGACGGCGGCCCTGGTCGATCTGGTCGGGCCGGCGAACATCAATCGCAGTCTAAAAACGTGGGCTCTGGCCGACAGCAATTTTCATGACGGCCTGCCCGGTGGATCCAACGCGTCACAGATGAAACAACCTGTCAGCAGCGCCCGCGACCTGTGCTCGCTCATCACACGCATCGACCGCAAAGAGATTCTGACGCCGCAGTCCTGCGACGAGATCATCCGCATCCTGCGAGCTCAGCGGTGCAACGACATGCTGCCGCGATACATCCCGGTCGGCGAGGACTGGGGCCAGGCCAAGACGTGGATCGCAAACAAAACCGGTTACGGCGAATGCCGCGTCGAAGTGGGCATCATCAAAAGCGAAGCGGCAACGCTGTCATTGGCCATGTTCTTCCAACCACACAAGTCACCACCACACCGCCTGAAAAGCATCTCTGATTATCCCCCGGTGCTCGCCATGGCCCACGCTTGTAAGGCGGTCTACGATAGCTTCGCCAAGTAGGTCTGACGGTGCCGGACGTATTCACAGATTGGATTGTCATCTACGCCCTCTGTGAAATCTGTGGATGTCCTGGAACGTACGCAGCTTCAATCAGCGCAAGCGAGTGCATATTGATAAGGGAATGCACTCGCTTGCGCTTCGAGCTTGTATTCGCGGTCACGTCGTGACCGGCTATACGAATCTACTTCTTAACATTAACATTCGTGCGATTAGTGTGATTCGTGGTTTCTCGACACAAAGGTCCCTAACCAAACGCCTTGGAGATGACCTGTCCGGCGACGTCGGTCAGACGGTGGTCTCGGCCTTGATGACGGAAGGTCAGGCGTTCGTGATCCAGGCCCAGTGCGTGCAGGATCGTGGCTTGGAGGTCGTTGACGTGCATGGGGTCCTTGGTGGGGTGATAGCCCAGTTCGTCCGTTTCGCCGATGATCTGGCCTCCCTTCACACCGCCTCCAGCCATGAGCATCGTGAAGGCGTCGGCATGATGATCGCGGCCCTCCGCGCCTGGCGAGTTGCCGCGGCGGACTTCATTCATCGGTGTCCGGCCAAATTCGCCACCCCAGATCACCAGCGTATCGTCCAGCAATCCACGTTGCTTGAGATCTTGAATCAACGCCGCTGCGGGCCGATCGGTCTTGCCGCAGTTCATCTTCAACCTGTCGTTCAGATTCGAATGGTCGTCCCACGTGTAATGATAGAGTTGCACGAACCGGACGCCCCGTTCGACCATCCGCCGGGCGAGCAAACAGTTGCGGGCGAAGGTGTCTTGTTTCGGATCCCCGATGCCGTAGTTCTCCAGAGTTTCCTTGGTCTCATTGGAGAAACTGACCAGATCCGGCGCCGCTGCCTGCATGCGGAAGGCCAGCTCATAGGCGGCGATGCGCGACGAGATTTCGGGGTCGGGCTGAGTCTCCTGGCGGGTTCGATTGAGGTCATTGATGACGGTCAGCCGTTCGCGTTGTTCATCGCGCGTGAAGCCAGGCGGACTCGCCAGATGCAGGATCGGATCGCCTTCGCTCCGGAATGTCACGCCGCGATAGGTCGACGGCAGAAAGGCATTGTCCCACAACGCCGTCCCCGCAATGTCACCCGGTCCGTTGTTCGACAACAACACAATGAATCCGGGCAACTCTTGCGATTCACTTCCCAGGCCATAAGTGACCCACGACCCCATCGACGGGAGACCAAATCGGGGCACACCACATTGCATCAGGAGTTGTGCCGGATCGTGATTGGCGACATCCGTGTGCATCGCGCGCAGCATGCACAGGTCATCGGCACACGTGGCCAGACGGGGCAGGTAATCGGAAAAGTCCATCCCGGATTGGCCATGCCGGGAGAACTTGCGGGGTGAGGCCATCACCCGGGCACTCCCTTTAATCAGGGAATCGGTCAGCCCCTTCAAGAACGATTCGGGCACCGGCTGCCCGTGCAGACGCTGCATCTCGGGCTTCGGGTCGAACAGGTCCAACTGACTGGGAGCCCCCGCCATAAACAGGAAGATCACATTCTTGGCGGTCGGCTGATGGTGCGGCGCCTGGGGTGCCAAGGAAGGCGTCTCATTGTCCGCCGCAAACGACCGTTGCCCAGCCATCAGATTGGCCAACGCGACCGAACCCAATCCGCACCCGGACTGCTGCAGGAAGCACCGCCGTTGGATCGATTGAAAGAGTTCGAGATTCATCGTGTGGCATCCTACAATCAGCGTACCGGGAGGATTTCAGCCTGTAATCGCTTCCTTGATCAGCGGTGCCTCTTCGGCGATCAGACGAACGGGACGGCCGCTTTGAGCGGGGAAGGCCGCGTCGGCGTCGATTCCCAACAGGTGATAGAGCGTGCGGCCGAAACTTTCGATCTTATAGAAGTTGTCCGTCACTTGTTCGCCCAGTTTGTCGGTCGCGCCGACGACGCACCCGCGCTTGAACCCGCCGCCGGCGGCCAGCACAAATTGCGCGTAGTCCCAGTGATCGCGGCCCGCGTTCTTGTCCGTGCCGCATTTCGGCTTCCGACCCATTTCACCCAACGCCAGCACGATGGTCGTGTCGAGCAGACCGCGTTCTTCAAGGTCGTCGAGTAACGCGGACAATCCGGAATCGAACATCGGAATCTGTTGCCGGCCGGCGCTGAAGTTTTCACCGTGCCAGTCCCAATACCCGAGGCTGAAATGGACGATCGGCGCTCCCGCTTCAATCAAGCGACGAGCCAGCAGGAAGTGCAGCGGGTCGCCCGACGGATAACGATATTTCTCCAAATGATGTTGCTTGTACCGGGCCAGAGTCTCGGGCTTTTCCTTGGATAAATCGAGCGCCGCACGCAGCTTCGGCGAGCGCAGCATGTCGAACGCTGTTTGCTGGTATTGATCCAGCCCGGCAATCAACGGATCGACGGCGTCCTGCCCGCGCAGCCGTTTATCGAGCGCTTTTAACAGGTCGGTGTTCTTGGTGAATGCCGGCAGCTCCATCTGCGGCGTCAGCATCTTGGAAATATCATCCTTCGAGGCGAGTGGATCGAAGATGAACGGGTTGAATGCCGGACCCAAAAAGCTGCCGGCGATGCTGTTGTTGATGTGATGGTCGATCCTGCCCAGCACGGTGAAGGTGGGCAGCTCCCTGGGCCCCGGTTTCAGTTTGGAGATCACGCTGCCGTACATCGGGTACTTTTCCGTGCCGCTGGGGAGGCGTGGATTCCCGGTCAGCCAGTACATCGGGGCGCGGCTGTGGTCGCCCGGGTTGTTCATCGTCGTCACCGACCTGATGATCGTGTACTTGTCGGCCTGCCGGGCCAGCTTGGGCATCAACTCGCAGACTTGCAGTCCGTTCAGGTTCGAGCTGATCGGCTGGAATTCGCCCTTGTAGTCGGATGGCGAATCAGGCTTCATGTCGAACATGTCGGTGTGTGGCGGCCCCCCCGCCATCCAGCAGACAATCATCTGTTTGGCCTGAGGGGCGCCATTGCCTGCGGCGGGGCAATGAGCCCGCAGCAAATCAAGCAGACCGATGCCGCACAACGACGCGCCCCCCACTCGCAGAAAATTGCGGCGGGAGAACTGGCGAAATGTCGAACAGGAATGGAACATGACTCGGTCCTCTTCTACGTAGCCGCACTCGCCAGAGTGCGGGCGATCAACAGATCCGCCCGCGTTCTGGTGAACGCGGCTACACAGGTCTTAATGCTGCAGCAGAAACTCACGCGTATTCAGCAAGCACCACAAAACTGTCTGCAGACCTTTTTCCGGCGATTCACTGGAACTGAGGTGTCCCAGGCAAGTATTCATTTCCGCACTATCGGGTAATCGGCCCAGCGTGCCCAGATATAGTTCTTCAATTCGCTGTTGCGGATCCTGGAACATCTTGATGATCTGCGTGATCCGACCGCGCGGATCGGTCACCTTGTGCCAGATCTTGGGATGATTGGCCAGACCGAGAACCTGCAGCATCGAGGCTTCCGACTGCCGCTGACAATCACACTGGACTGAAGAATTCCGCTCGGATCGCCCAAACTGTTCGAGCACGAACGAGACGAATTCATTGCGTGTTGTATAAGGAATCTCGACCGTTTTCAGATTCTCGGGCCAGTGAAAATACTTCATGTCGAAGTCGTCACGTGAGCCGGTCGTCTGGTTCACGGCATCGAGCAGCACCTCGGCCGGCAGCCGCCGCATCGCGAAATGCGAATAGTTGGTGCGATCGGCCGCGTTCGCGGGATTCGTCCGGTTGCTCTGCTGATACGTGCGACTACTAAGGATCGTCCGATGCAACCATTTCAAATCGTACTGTGCCGCGACAAACTGCCGAGTCAATTCTTCGAGCAGCAGGGGATGCGAACACGGGTTGAGCGGCGACAGATCATCGGGTGGATCGATCAGGCCGCGGTCAAAGTAGTGGGCCCAGACGCGATTGACGATCGCTTTAGCAAAATACGGGTTATCGGGTCGCCGTAGCCAGGCCACGAAACGCTCGCGCGGATCTTCATTGGGCGCAAGCGTCACGGGTTCTGATTCGCCCAGCAACCGGAAGTCTTTGGACGATTGCGATCCCAGCGGACTCTCCACTTTGGCAAGACTTTTTTGAGCGGCTTCGTCGGTGCGGTGGAAGATCCCGGAATGCAGCACGCGTTTCGCCACTTCGTCGCCCAACAGCCTGCTGCGGCGTTCCAGATCATTGGCCTGCTGCTGGGCGGCCTGATGTTCGGCGATCGTTTTTTCTAACGCGGCGAGCTCGGTCCGTTTCGCGTCCCGGCCATCGGTTTTTTTCGACTCCTCGAGTTTGGCAATCTCGTTCCGCAGGCGGTTTCGCTGGCCCTCCGCCGGTTTCGCTTTCTCGGCCAGTTGCTTGACCGTTCCTTCCTTCAGCTTTTTCGCTTCTTCGGCCAGCCGTTTGCCTTCTGCTTCAAACTGCTTGAACAGTTTGCCCTCTTCGGGGAATCGCTTTTCGTTGTCTCCTTCAAATCCCACGCGACGGACACGAACGAAGAAGTTGGCGAAGCTCAGGACGTCGTCCTGCTGCCAGATGTCGTGCGGATGGCGATGACACTGAGCACATTGCAACCGCAGACCCAGGAACGTATGAGCCACCTGCATCGCACCGGGAACGCCCGTCGCGTCCCGCCGCTGCCAATAGATGTCGAGCGTCTTTCGCTGCGCATAGATCCCTAAATCCTGGCGCGGGGTCTTGTAGCCCTCTTGAAGTGCCGAGACTTCCTGGGCCCAATCTTCGACGCTGCGCCCTTCACGGCTGGTGGCCAGCAAGATCCGTGAAGCGAACTCGTCATAGGGGATATTCTCTTGCAGACGAGCCCGCACCCAGGTCTGGAAGCGGGGCGCTTCGAACTGTTCCCCCAGTCCGTCCGCATAAACGCCGAAGTCACTCGCACCGAGCAGATCGCAGAACTTGAGGGCCCACAGGGCGGAATAACCGGGTTCGCTCAACAACTGGTCGATCTTGCGCAAGCGCTTGTCTGGAGCGGCATCCGCGAGAAAGAGACGAATCTCATCTGACGTCGGCAGTTGACCGGTGACATCGAGTCGAATTCGCCGCAGGAATGTCGCATCATCGGCGAGTTCCGACGGGGGGATGTTGAGTCGCCGGAGTTTCGCCAGGATGTGTTCATCGACAAAATTCTGCGGCTGGGTGTCCGGAAAGGCTTCGGTCGATTCACGGGTAATCAACGCCATCGCCAGGCCCGGTTCGTCGCGAAAACGGGCCAGGATCGCCACGTCGCCGACGCCGACCGCCTTCACCTGCCCCGTGCGATCGACAGTCGCTGTTTGCGTGTCGAGTGACTCAAACGCGCACAGACTGGTGACATCCTCCTGCGAGCCGTCGGCGAACCTGGCTGAAACACGCAGGGGGTAGACAGCGCCCGGCTTGAGGACCTGCTCGCGCGGCGTCAATTGGAGTTCGACCACGCGCGACTGCTGGGCATCGTCCAGCGGAGCCCCCATTGCAATCCAGCGCCGCAAGATGGCGTACTCGGCACTCGTCGGAGTCGTCAGTTTCTCGCCACCGTGAGCCACTTGTTGCGTGGCCTTGAGCAAAATCAGACTTTGGTCGGGATCAACCAGATTGATCCGACGGCCAGCCTGATCCCGCACCAGTTGTGCGTAATCCAAATCGGGCCGCGCACCAAACAGCGACAGGCGAAACCCGTTTCGCCCCTGCACCGCACCATGACAACTGCCCGCGTTGCAGCCCAGGCGACTGAAGACCGCGATCACATGCCGGCTGAACAGTGGCCTTTCCGGCAGATTTGATTCCACCGCAGTCTGTGCGGCGACGACCTGCGCGGAGAGCAGCAGCCACCAACACAGGATGGAAAGCAGAATGGAACGCATCAAGACGACTCTCTAGAGTTCCAATCAATATAGACTGATGCGTCGTTGGAAGCAAGAAGTGGTTTTGGGGGCCTGGGTGTATGGGGCGTCGTTGTTTCGAAGTTACGGTGCTCTCGCTATAATCGGCGGTCGCACATCTGTTCAATTCGACGCACCTCACGGATTACTCAGTCAATTCAAAGGGAAAATCGCATGCGGGCTGTACTTCCTCCTGCCGTCTTCATCGCCATGGCGTGTTGCTGTGGACTGGGCTGGAACGGTGGCCATTCCACGTCGCTCGTCACCACGGCCTGGGGCCAGAAGCCGGAACCGAAGGTGGCTCCGCAAAAGGTGCTGGCCGCGAACTCCCCACCGGGGCTGAATCGCGAGCACCTGCCGATTCCCGAGCCAAAAGTCCCGTTTGCCACGGAACTGGACGTTCGCAATGCGAAAGCTCCGGCACGATTCCAGGTTAAGGCGCCGGCCGGCGCACCGAACGTGTTGATCATCCTGATCGACGATATGGGATTCGGCCAATCCAGTGCGTTTGGCGGGCCGATCCAGATGCCCACTCTGGAAAAGTTGGCTGCTGCCGGGCTGAAATACAACAAGTTCCACACCACGGCCCTGTGTTCTCCCACGCGGGCGGCATTGCTCAGTGGTCGCAATCATCACATGAACAACATGGGTTCGATCACCGAGACCGCCACGGCGTTCCCCGGTCAAACGGGACAGCGTCCCAACAGCGTCGCACCGCTGGCGGAAATGCTGCGGTTGAATGGCTACAGCACGGCGGCGTTCGGCAAATCGCATGAAACGGCCGCCTGGGAAGTCAGTCCCTCGGGTCCCACCGACCGCTGGCCGACTCGGTCGGGATTCGACAGGTTCTACGGTTTCATCGGCGGCGAAACGAACCAATGGTCGCCGGCCCTCTATGACGACATGACCAAGATCGAAGCCCCCAGCGATCCGAATTACCACTTGATGACCGATCTGGCCGATCAGGCCATCAAGTGGACCAGTTCGCAGAAATCGCTGACACCCGACAAGCCCTTCTTTACCTACTTCGCCCCCGGGGCCACGCATGCGCCGCATCACGTGCCGAAAGAATGGATCGCCAAATATCGAGGCAAGTTCGATCAGGGTTGGGACAAGCTGCGTGAAGAAACGCTGGCTCGGCAAAAGAAGCTGGGCGTGGTCCCGCAAAACGCGACACTCGCCCCCAAGCCCGAAGTGATCAAGGACTGGGACAAGTTGAGTGCCGACGAACAACGCCTGTTTGCCCGACAAATGGAAGTATTTGCCGGCTTCGGTGCCTACGCCGATCATGAAGTGGGCAGATTGATTCAATCGCTCGAAGACATGGGTCATCTCGACAACACGCTCGTCTTCTATGTGGTCGGAGACAATGGAGCGAGTGCCGAAGGGACCATGAATGGATTGTTCAATGAATCGACCTACTTCAACGGCATTCCGGAAAAGGTTGGGGACATCCTCCAGCGCATTGATGAGCTGGGTGGCCCGAATTCGTATGGTCACTACGCCGCCGGCTGGGCAGTCGCGGGAGACACTCCGTTTACCTGGACCAAACAGATCGCCGGCAGTTACGGCGGGACGCGCAATGGTCTCGTCATCCACTGGCCGCAGCGCATTAAGTCAAAGGGCGAAATCCGGTCGCAGTGGCATCATGTCATCGACATTGCCCCGACGATCCTGGAAGCTGCCGGTTTACCAGAACCCAAATCGGTGAATGGCACGCCGCAGACGCCCATTCAGGGGGTGAGCATGGTTTACACTTTCGCGGATGCCAAAGCCAAGGACCGGCACAAGACGCAATACTTCGAAATCTTCGGTAACCGTGGCATCTACCACGACGGCTGGCTGGCTCATACGGTGCATCGTGCGGCCTGGGAATATCAGGTACGCCGGCCGCTGCTGCAGGACGTCTGGGAACTGTACCACGTCGATGAGGACTTCAGTTCGGCCCACAACGTGGCGGCCAAGAATCCCGAGAAGCTCAAGGAACTGCAGGACCTGTTCGCGAAGGAAGCGATCAGCAATCATGCTTATCCTCTCGATGACCGGAGCATCGAACGAATCAACGCAGCCCTGGCCGGACGACCTGATCTGATGGCCGGCCGGACCTCACTGACGGTCTACGAGGGGATGATCGGGATGTCGGAGAACGTGTTTATCAACACGAAGAACCGCACGCACAGCATCACCGCCGAGGTGCAGATTCCCAAGGGAGGCGCGAACGGTGTCATCTTGTCGCAGGCCGGCCGCTTTGGCGGTTGGAGCCTGTACTTGAAGGATGGCAAGCCGACCTATACTTATAACTTCCTGGGTCTACACGCTTACAAAGTCGCGTCCGATAAAGCCTTGCCTGAAGGCAAAGCGACGATCCGCTACGAATTTGCCTATGACGGCGGCGGTGTCGGCAAAGGAGGCCAGGGAACGATCCTGGTCAATGGCGAGAAAGTCGTTGCAGGACGAATCGAACAGACTCAGGGCGGTATCCTCTCGGCAGACGAAGGCGTCGACGTGGGACTGGACGGCGAGACGAACGTCACCGACGACTATCAACAGGGAGCAAACAAGTTCACCGGCCGGATCAACAAGGTGACGGTGGAGATCAAGTAGCTGCAGCGTGCATCGCGCGAGTTTTTGAACCCTGGAGGATAGACGCTCGTTCGTTGCCCTATTTCATTCGGTTTTAGTATTCATAGTTACCTTACTTTTCTAGAATCGGAAAACTCCATGAGGTTTCGCCGTCAACTTCCCATGCTGGCTGTTCTGGCTGTCGGAGCCGTGCTCGGCTATCTGGCCGCGTCCGGTGCGCCGCGAACCACGGTCCATGCCGAAACCCTGCCGCGTCCTGGCGACAGCGCGGCCACGACACCGACAACCCCGACAACACCGGGTCTGTCCTGCGATGCCCAGCCAGGCCGGACGAGCGGCCTGGCCGAGCAAATCGCCGTGGCCAACCAGGTGGCGCTGGCTCAAGTCGAGAAGGCGACCAAAGCCGGCAAGCAGCCGAACATCCTGGTGATCTGGGGCGACGACATTGGTTACTGGAACGTCAGCGCGTACAACCAGGGGATGATGGGTTACAAGACGCCCAACATCGATCGCATCGCGAAGGAAGGGGCATTGTTTACGGACTGGTATGGCCAGCAGAGTTGCACTGCCGGCCGAGCGTGCTTCATTACGGGCCAGGTGGGCTTTCGCACGGGCTTGTTGAAGGTCGGATTGCCGGGCGCCAAGGAAGGTCTGCAGGCCCGCGACGTGACGCTCGCTCAGTTGCTCAAGGCGCGGGGCTACATGACCGCCCAGTTTGGAAAGAATCATCTCGGCGACCGTGATGAGCACCTGCCCACCGCCCACGGCTTCGACGAGTTCATGGGGTCGCTGTATCACCTGAATGCCGAAGAAGAGCCCGAGAATGAGGACTACTTCAAGGATCCGGCACTGATCAAGGAGTTCAATACTCGCGGCGTCATCCACACCTGGGCGAACCCGGACGGCACGCAGAAAATCGAGAGCACCGGGCCACTCACCAAGAAACGCATGGAGACGATCGACGAAGAGATCACCAAGATTTCGCTGGACTACCTGGAAAAGGCCAAGCAGGCGGACAAGCCGTTCTTCCTGTGGTGGAACTCGACCCGCATGCACATCCACACGCACTTGAAGAAGGAGAGCCAGGGCAAGACCGGCCTGGGAGTCTATCCCGATGGCATGGTCGAGCATGACGGCATGGTGGGGCAGCTGTTGGATAAGCTCAAGGAGCTGGGTCTCGAAGACAACACCATCGTCATGTATTCGACCGACAATGGCGCCGAGGAGTTCTCCTGGCCCGATGGCGGCACGACGCCGTTCCGTGGTGAAAAGGCCACTAACTGGGAGGGGGCCTATCGCGTCCCCACCGCGATTCGCTGGCCCGGCGTCATCAAGCCCGGCACCATCAACAACGAAATCTTCGCTCATGAAGACATGATTCCCACGCTGCTGGCCGCGGCCGGCGATCCGGATGTCAAGCAAAAGCTGCTGAAAGGCATGCCGGTCGGCAAGCAGACGTTCAAAGTGCATCTGGACGGCTATGACATCACCGCGGCACTCGCCGGCAAGGCACCCAGCCCGCGCCGCGAGTTCTTCTACTTCAACGACGATGGTTCGCTGGTCGCCCTGCGTTACAACAACTGGAAGGTCGTCTTCGCCGAGCAGCGTGCCGAAGGCTTCGATGTCTGGCAAGAGCCGTTCGTACAACTGCGACTCCCGAAGATCTTCAATCTGCGGTCGGATCCGTTCGAAAAAGCCGACCGTATCGGCGCCGATTACGAACACTGGCGGATCGACCGGACGTTCCTGCTGGTCCCGGCACAAAAACTCGTCGGCCAGTTCCTGGCCACGTTCAAGGAATTCCCCCCCAGCCAGAAAGTCGGCAGCTTCTCACTGGACAAGGTCTTGGAGACGCTGCAAACGGGAGGTGGCAACAAGTAAACGGCATGGCATCTGGCCTGAATGGCCCGGATGAACTGGAGAAGGGCTTGATTGCCGGAGCGCAGTCACTGAAGGTCTGCGCTGTTTCCGCAGTATGATGGTGTGAGAGTATGAGGGTAACGGAGTAGGATGTGGACTGTTTTAGACGAGACTCGTTTTTACTCTCACACTCTCATACCACGCAATCGTTAATGAGTTCAAGCGCCCGCGACTGTCCATTCTGCATTCGACACCCAATGGAGACCTGTCATGCCCGGCATTTTGACCGCACCGCTCCCCCTGGGAGATCTGGCCCCCATGCCCATCAATCCGGAATGGATCCTGGAAGGGACCCCGACGGCGTCCGGAAATATTGTGATGCAATCCGACGACAAGAAGTTGTCTTACGGGGCCTGGGAATGTACGGCGGGTAAGTTTCAATGGATCTTCAGTTGGGACGAACTGGTCCACATCCAGGAAGGCGAAGTGATCATCCGCGAAGAAGGGGGCCCGACGCATCATCTGCGCCGCGGAGATCTGGCACACTTTCCGCTCGGGCTGAAGACGGTCTGGCACGTCCCGCATTACGTGCGGAAGGTGTTCACGCTGCGAACCCCGGAGGCATTGGGGTAGAGCGTTTCAACTTAACGATTACGTGGTGTGAGAGTATGAGGGTTTAGATTCGTTTCCTGTGCCATAACGTCAGCCTATCCTCTACTCCGTTACCCTCATACTCTCATACCCTCACACTGATTCGACAGCGCAGACTCAGTTGAAGCGCTCAAGCAAGACGGACAGGAGTGCCCATCCTACAGGTCGTAGGGGAGAAGACTGACATGGCTCGTTCGCTCGTCTGGTTCGTCGTATTAATGGGATTTCTGGCATCTGCTGATGCCGCGCCACCCGTGTTGCAGCTCAAGTCGCGGACGTTGCTGAAGCCAGGCGAAACATCCCCGCGTGAAAGTGCAGGCTATGTCCATCCCACCGGGACAGAGATGGTGACATCCTCGACCCGTTCCACCGATAACGGACAGACCTGGTCCGCAGCTCGGCCGCTTCCCGATTTTGATGGCAAGCTGCGGAAGGGTTTTCGTCGGTACTCTTATCCGGCCTTCGTCGATCCCGTGGAAGATCGCCTGGTCACTCTCGTTCTGTCCCTCGATGTGCCTGATCTCGATCCCAATATCGAAGAACCTCCGATTGGCGAAAACGAATACTACCTTCGCTACCGAGTCTCCACCGACGGCGGGAAAACCTACCTCTTCGATGAGCGCGTGCGGCAAGAGGGCGATTACACCGATCAACATCCCATCGATGATGTCTGGCTGGGCAAGAATGGGTACTACCTGGGAGATGTCGGCTGCATCCCGATTCGCACGCGCGAAGGCAAGATTCTGGTTCCCGTGCAGGTGCCGCTGCTGGGAGCCGACGGCAAGCTGTCGCTGCCGGGGGGCGGATTCACTCATCAGTACACTCGCATGCTGATCGGAACGTGGGTCGCCGGAAACAAGCTCAAGTGGGAGGTCTCATCGAAGATCGTCGGAGACCCCGATCGTACCAGTCGCGGCCTGTTCGAACCAACCTTGATCGAACTGCCCGACGGACGCATCATCTGCCTCATGCGCGGCAGCAACGGCGGTCAGCGCGATGCCGACTGCAAATGGATGGCTTATAAATGGATCAGTACTTCCAGGGACGGTGGCCGGACGTGGTCAGAGGCCGAACCCTGGAAATACAGCGACGGGACCGAGTTTCATTCGCCCAGTGCGATGTCTCAACTGCTCAAGCAGGCGGACGGTCGCATCTTCTGGCTGGGGAATTTGAGCGCCACGAATTGCTGCGGCAATGATCCGCGCTATCCGCTGGTCATCGGCGAAGTCGATCCTAAAACGGGGGGCTTGACCAAGGACTCCGTGCTGACTCTCGACACGCGACTGCCGGACGACACCGAGGGGCTGAACCTCTCGCACTGGCTCGCTTATGAAGAACGGGGGACAGGTGAGATCTGCGTTCCCATGCGTCGCTGGAAGGCCGACTACAAGAGATTTCAAGGCGCGGAATATGTCGTCAGCGTTGGAAAACGGTAGAGTAAGACGATGGCCCTGCGATGATCGAGGAGCTCTGTTGGTGAATGTCCTGGAGATCAAATCATGTCTGTGACGCGACGATCGTTTCTGCTGTCCGCCGCTGCCGGAGCCGCCGCCTGGCCCGACGTCAGCCGTTTGGCTTCCGCTGCGGACGCCGCACCGGCCAAGATCAAATACATCGACATCCATACGCATCTGGGTGCGTTCTACTTCGGACAAGAGCTTACGGCGGAATTGCTCGTCAAGTTTATGGATGAGCATGACGTCGAAAAATCGTGCGTGCTGCCGCTGGTGTCACCCGAATCGGCACCCGTCGCGCAGCCCGTCACGAACGCGCTGGCGGCATTCAAGGCGTTCCCCGACCGGATCATTCCGTTCTGCGTGGTCGATCCACGAGCCGTCACCGCACCCGGTCAGCGGACCGGTCATGTGGCGGGGGTCAAGGGGATCGTTGATATCTTGAAACGCTATCAGGACGCCGGTTGCCGCGGCCTGGGCGAACACAAAACGGGCCTCTTTTTCGACGCTCCGCAGCAGATGTTTCTGTACGAAGCCTGCGATACGGTGGGGCTGCCGATCTTGTTTCATCTCGATGACATTCGGAACCCCGATTCGCCCGGCCTGCCGCGGCTGGAGAATGTCCTGAAGGCGTTTCCCAAGCTGCCGCTGATCGGTCACGCGGCCGGGTTCTGGGCTTCGATTTGCGGGGATGCGACGATTGAAGATTTCGGCCGGTATCCGCCGGTTCCCAAGCCCGTCCTGTCGGGCGGGGCCCTGGACCGGTTGATGGCCAAGTATCCGAACTTGTACGGAGACCTGTCGGAACCGGGTGGCGAAAAGGCCATCGCCCGCGATCCCAAATTCGGTCGTGAGTTCATCATCCGCAATGCGAACCAATTGCTGTTCGGCACCGACGTCCTGATGCCCGGACAAAAGATCCCCCAGTTCGACCTGTTGGCCTCTTTGAATCTGCCGGCCGAAGTGCAATACAAAATCTACCGTGGAAACGCGATCAAGTTGTTGAAGTTGAATGGCAAGTGATATCACTTAGAAACGTCAACAAAACCACCCCACCGAGCTCGCCTCGGTGGTCATCGGACTTCTGCACTATGTCCGGCATCAGCGTAGTGCAAAGGCCCGAATCCACCGAGACAAGCTCGGTGGGGTTGTGTTAGAGCCTCTTAAAGTTTTTTCCGCAGGTCCCCGTTGCAAGGCCGTGATTGATGACACGATCTCCTACCAATCTTGCAGTTGTCGTGATGGGCCTCGTCTGTCTGATGCTGAACGCAACACCGGAATTCGTCGTTGCCGGGGACACTCATTGGTCGTTTCGGCCGGTTGTCCGGCCGGCAATCCCGACCGTGCAGCGGACCCACTGGGTCCGCAATCCGGCTGACGCGTTCATCCTGTCGCGGTTGGAGAAAGAAAAGATCGCTCCCGCCGGCAAAGCGATTCGAGAAACCTTGATCCGGCGTGTGACGCTCGACTTGATCGGCCTGCCACCGACTCGGGAAGAAGTTGCCACGTTTCTCGCGGACGACCTGCCTGATGCCTACGAGCGTCTCGTCGACCGATTGCTCGGCTCGCCCCACTATGGGGAACGGTGGACACGGGTCTGGCTCGACCAATGTCACTATGGGGATACCGACGGCCACCTGACCGACCAGTTGCGGCCGGTGGCGTGGCGCTATCGTGACTGGGTGATGCGGGCCTTGAATGCCAATCTGCCGTTCGATCAATTCACGGTGGCGCAAATCGCCGGTGATTTAATGGACAATCGCCAACTCCTGGCGGGTGGGCTGCAGCCCGTGCTGGGAACCGGTTTCCTGCGACAGACGCTCAGCAATCGGGAAGGGGGCGCGGATCTGGAAGAGTATCGCGTCGAGCAGATCGTCGATCGAACGTCGCTGGTCGGCATGATCTGGATGGGCCTGACGGTCGGATGTGCACGCTGTCACGATCACAAGTACGATCCGTTTACTCACGAGGAGTTCTTTAAGCTGTACGCGTTCTTCGACCGGGCCGACGAAGTGAATATCGACGCGCCGTTACCCGAAGAACGGGACGCCTATCTGCGAACGCGACCCGAGTACGACCAGCGGCGGCAAGCCATCATCACAGCCGCGGGTGAGGGACCTCAGGCGTTGCAAACCCTGTGGGAACAAAAGCTCCTGCACGCGGCCGCTCATCCGGGTGCGGACCATGTGTGGGACCGGCAATGGGAAGTGCTGGGGCTCATCTGGGGCGGCCACCTGGGTGAAGGACAACTGGAAGGGTGCGAGATTGTGAAGCTGCCGCTCGCCCGCCGGACCGCGCGGCAGCGCGATGATCTGTTGGACTATTTTCTGGTACACGGTTCGATCACCGATCCCAACAAGTTTAAAGAACTCAAGCTGAGCGAACTGCAGGCGAAGCTGGTGGCGCTGAAGAAAGAGTTCCCGGGTGCCGCAGCGACACGCGCACCGGTGATGCAAGCCGCGTTGTCGCCACGCAAGACGTACATTCACCAACGGGGCGAATTTCGCAGCGTCGGCCCGGATGTCACTGCGGGAACTCCGAATTGGCTGCCGGTGAAAGACACTCCCGCCGCCGCAGCAGCAGCACCGACCGAGGATCAGCCCCCCGCAGATGCGACTCGGCTGGATCTCGCGCGCTGGATCGTTTCGCCCGACAATCCGCTGACCGCACGCGTCACCGTCAATCGCATGTGGCAGGAGTTTTTTGGCCGGGGCATCGTCCCCACGTCCGATAATTTCGGACTTCGAGGGGCCCTGCCCTCGCACCCGGAATTACTCGACTGGCTGGCGGATGAATTCGTCCAATCGGGGTGGGACGTCAAGCACATGCACCGGTTGATTGTCACCTCGGCGACATATCGTCAGTCGTCATTGCCGCGACCTGAGTTGGCGACGATCGATCCTGGGAATAGTCTGGTGGCCCGCCAGGCCAGCCTGCGAATTCCAGCGGAAGCGGTGCGTGATTCGGGACTGTTGGCGAGTGGCCTGTTGACTCGCACGCTGGGTGGCCCCAGCGTCTTTCCGCCACAAAGCACGCGGGTCACCATGGAAGCCTTCGGACAAAACACCTGGCCCGCCAGTGTCGGAGCCGACAAATATCGTCGCGGCCTCTACACCTTCATTCAACGAACGTCGCCGTTTGCCCAGGCGATCACCTTCGACGCCCCCAGTCCCGCCCGGGCCTGCACCCGCCGCGACCGATCCAACACGCCGCTGCAAGCCCTGACGTTATTGAACGACCCGGTCTTCTTCGAAATGGCCGAATCTCTCGCCAAGCGAACCCTGCTGGAAGAAGGCGCGAACGATGCGGAACGTATCCAGTTTGCAGTGCAAGCGACCCTCGCCCGGCCCGCCACCCAACGCGAACTGCAATTACTGACGAAGTATCTGGATCATGAACGCACATTAACTAACGCGCAACAACAGAAACCAACAGAGATCTGGTGCTGGACGAAACTCGCCAGCGTGCTATTGAACCTGCACGAATTTGTCACGCGCGACTGAAGATGCCATCGGACAGGCGTCCGAAAAACTTCGTCTCCTCTCGCCCCGGTACTCCGGGGAGAGCCACGCTTCGCGGCGCTCAGTTTGGCAAATCGTCAGCCCGACACCGACACTTTGGCACATCACGCCGTAGGGAACTTCCAGATCCGCAACGCGTTCTTCCCCAACATCAATTCGCGATCGGCGGCCGTATAAAAGTCGCAATACTTGTCGACGAATTCGAGTTCCCGATCCATCGGCAGCTCCCATCGCGGACGCGGATAACCGGTGCCCCACACCAGTTGTTTGCCGCCAAACTCTTCATAAATTGCCTTATAGAATGGCCAGGTATCCTCATAGGGATACTTCTTAAGTTCGGACATCTCGTAAGGTTCCGAGTTGCTGATCCAGACTTGGGGGAATTTCTTCAGCGCGAACAGTTTGCGAAACTCGGGCCAGCAATCGGGTGACTTCAAGTCGGGCTTGCCCGCGTGATCGACGATGATCTTCACGCCGGGAAAACGGCCCGCCATATCAGCGAGCATCGGCATCTGATGCGGGGCAATATAGAAGTTGAAGACGGCCTCTAACTTTTCGGCTTCACGCCACAACGGGTAATGCTCCTTGGAATTCAACCACGTCGATTTGGGGTGATAGATCGGGCTGAACCGCATCCCCTGAAATCCATGTTCCCGCACCCAATAGCGCAGTTTCTCAGCAGCCTTGGGATTGAGCGGGTCCAGCAGTCCATGGGCGACGAACAGTTGCGGATAGCTTTTCAGGCTGTGGGCAATATACGAGTTGTCCCAGCCGAAGTAACGCGGATTGATCAGGACTGCATATTTCAGTCCAAACTCGCGCATCTGTGCCACTTGGTTTTCAATGGGCGCGGCGACCTTTTCCGGCACATCCCTGCCTCGCTCAGGATGATTGAACGGAAACTTGGGATCGAACGTCCAGACTTCCAAGTGAGTGTCAATAATTAACCGTGGTGGAGCGGCCAAAGCCACGCCCACGCCGGCGAGCGCTGTTGTCGCCACGGCGCCGAGCGTGTGGGAGATCATCTCGCGGCGGTTAATTGGTTCCATGTGTGACTTCTCCTTGTAGCCTTCGCGCTCTGCGTGAAGGCTACGATTCGGCGATACAACAGAGCTCTTACATCAATTGACGCGGCTCCGTTGGAAGCCGCTCAAGCCTGGATCTTATCCAGGAAGCACCAGGTCGGCGCGTTCGCGGCAGCCGTCGGTGAGAATCTCGACGGAATTCGGCCGGTCGTTCGTCAGCGCGCGGTGGCGGGCTTCGTCTGCGGTCTGTGAGATGCCGCAGGCCACGTGACGGCGCGTCAGACGTTCGGTGGCGACGTCGAGATCGCAGTCGAGAAAGATGCGTAGATCAAATTGCGGTTCTACCTGCCACGCGCGCATTAAGACATAAATGCCCTCGGCGATGATTAACGGCGCGGACGGCGTCACGCGGATCATGTTGGGTTTCGGATCCTTCTCCGCATGATCGAACGTGGGGAAGACGCCCGACCGCGTTTCCTTTAGTCGTTCCATGTCCGCTCGAAACGCGGCGGCATCAAACGTGTAAGGAGCACCACGACGGCGCATCCCTTCCGCATCGAGTTGCGATCGTGGGAGATGATAACCGTCCATCGGGATGACCACGGCATCTGGCAGGCGGCTGCGGAGAACGTCGCAGAGCGTGGTCTTGCCGGAACCGGGGATGCCGGCGATGGCGATCAGGTACGCGTCGGGACGATCCCGTAGTGCGGCGAGGATGGCGTCTGCGCGATGCGTCGTGGCGGCGACTTCCGTCAGATTGTGCGAATCAAACAGTGCCATGCCACATTTCTCCTAAGTGATTGCAAACGAAAAAAGGCAGGCGAGCTCCGTTCCGTTGGGGCCTTGGTATCTGCACAACGTAAATCTTGTAACAAACGCTGAATAAATGGAGACTTTATCTCCCCTCGCCCTGGTACTCCGGGGAGAGGGGGCGGGGGTGAGGGGCACGAACCACCAGAGACATGGGGTGCAGGAATCCTCTAGCAGAAGTTGCCTTTGAGCAGACAATCCAACGACGCTCGAAATGCCCCTCACCCCCAGCCCCTTGTATCTTGAAATCTGATGATTCATTCGATCATATGGAACACGGCTTGGCTAAGCCTGCAAAGCGTCGCAATGCGGGTAGCGCCAAGTCGGCCGGTGACAGATCGTCTGCCCCTGGGTCTTCCGAGGC
>CAMAVF010000069.1 GCA_945861445.1 Planctomicrobium piriforme
CTCAACATCACAACGGCCAATTTCGAAAAATCGCAGGCCCGACACTTCAGCCTTTCCGTGTGCTTCGCGCATTCAAATAGGCGCCAAATGCGGTCTGATATGGCTCTGTCGTACACAATTGGCAATAGTCGGCTCCCACGCTGCCCACATGCTGCTTGAGACCCTGGCAGAATTCTTCGAACTGGGCGAGATAATGCTGCCGGAGCCGATGCGGGTCGGCCAGCACACGATGTCCGTTGCGTTCCAGGCTGCGAAACTGCGTCGGTTTGCTGAAGGGGAATTCCCGTTCTTCCGGTGCGATAATGTGGAACAAAATGACTTCGTGCTTCTGATGCCGAAACTGGTTCAAGGCGGTCCGTAACTCGTCCAGCTTGTCAAAGCAATCGCTCAGGATCACCAATAGGCTGCGTCGTTTGAGCGTGGGGGCAATCTCGGTGAAGATTTTCCCGAGACTGGTTTCATGCCCCGTCTTGCGCGTTTCCAGAATCTGCATCAGTTGCGAGAAATTCTGTGGTTTGGATGAGGGATCGAGACGGTCGCGCACTTGCGTGTCAAATGTGATCGCCCCGACCGCGTCGCGTTGATGCAGCAACAAATAACCCAGTGCCGCGGCCAGTTGCCGGGCATAATCGAACTTGCTGATCGTCCGGCCGGCATATCCCATGCTGCCCGACGCATCGAGCAACAGGTAGCAGCGCAGATTGGTTTCGTCCTCGAATTCCTTGATGAAGTACTTCCCGGTTTTGCCATAGGCCCGCCAGTCGATGTGGCGGACTTCATCCCCCGGATAGTATTGGCGATGTTCGACGAACTCGATGCTGGACCCCTTGAAGGGGCTCTTGTGCTGCCCCATCTGGTAGCCCTCAACCAGCAGCTTGGCAATCACCTCCAGCCGTCCAAACTTGGCGAGCGCAGTCGGATCAGCCGGCATCTCTGAATGAGAATTCATGCACAAGTCTCGAAGAAGGATGGGACAGACCATGAATCGTATCAAAGCCCGACTGGAATGACTAACAAATGGCCAAGGACAAATGACGAAGGACACTTCGTCATTTCTTCCATTTCCTTTGCCCCCCTCCTTCCATTCGATATACTACAGCCTCGGCCCAGCAGGGATTGCTGGCAGCCGTGTTCCAAAAGTGCGTTCAGCCTCCCGCGCACTTTGTCACGCCACGCGGAGTTGTGGACCGTGTCCTCAGGTCAGCCTGATGTCATCGCTGATGCCGCTGCACTCGACCAGTTTCTGGTCTTGCCCGAGAATCGATTTGCCCATTCAGTGCTGCAATCCTGGGATTCGCCGCCCAATGGTGAGCCCCAGCCCCCCATCTTCCTCTATGGCCCGTCGGGCACCGGCAAGAGCCATCTCGTGCAGGCCACCCTGCGCCAGTGGTCGGAAAATCAACCCGACTGGAAAACACTCGCCCTGACCGCGGCCGACTTTGCTGCACGCTATACCGAGGCCGCCGAGACCCGGGGCTTTCGGGCGTTCCGCAAACAGTTTCAGCAGTTGGATGTCCTGGCAATCGAAGACCTGCACGCGCTCACCGGGAAGTTCGAACCGCAACGCCAACTAGTTGCCATGCTGGATGACGTGTTGGCCCACGAGTGTCGGTTGATCATCACCTGTCGCACATCGGCGGCAGAAGTGTCCGGGTTGATCCCCGAACTGGTGAATCGCTGCCACGGAGCGGTCAGTGTCCCCGTGCGACTGCCGGCCCTGGCCAGTCGGGAACGCTTACTCAATCATTGGGCGAAGAGTTCCGGGCTGCTGCTGGCGCCCGAAGTCACCCCTTTTCTGGCCGAGAAGTTTGCCGTCTCACCCCGAGAATTGCAGGGGATCTTGATCCAACTGCGTTCCATTTCGCAGCAGCGGAAGCTGACTCTGAACGTGGATCTGGTGCGACGACACCTGCTGGGTCAGCACCCGCATCGCGTCTTTTCCGTTCCCGAAATTGCCAAGTCGGTGGCGCGACACTTTCAAGTCACGCTTGCCGATTTACGAGCCAAGTCGCGTCAACCGCGGCTTGTGCTTCCCCGGCAATGTGCGATCTTCCTGATCCGCGAGTTGACGGATTTGTCGCTGCAGAAAATCGGAGATTACTTCGGGGGCCGGGATCATTCCACTATCTTGCACGCGTGCCACAAGTTGAATTCGCTGCTGCCCGATCAACCCGACCTGCGACAACATCTCGCCAAGATCAGAACCCAACTGCAGGCGCCGCAGTAATTGAGACTAGGGTCAATCGTCCTGTTTGTTATTCCGGTCGATGGGCGGGCGAGGCTCCTGCCGAGCCGCGGATGTCGATCGAGCGTCGCAAGACTACGCGGTTCGGCAGGAGCCTCACCCTCCCATGGGCCGAAATTCTTCACGGCGGCGCTCGACCCCCACGCGGCGTTACCATCACCGGCTACTCCAAATACTTCTTCAACTTCTCAACCGTCTGCGGCTGATTCAGCTCGTCCTTCCCGAATCCGGGCACTGCTCCCGCTGCGACTGCCGCCGCCTGATATTCCGGAAAATTGGTGACCAGCATTACCGGAATCTGGGATAGCTCGGGGTTGGCTTTGAGTTCGCGCAGGATCTCCATTCCGTCGCTGTAATCGATGTCGAGCTTGCGATTGATCAGGATCAAGTCGTAAGCTTGCTCTCGCAACGCCTGCAGAGTATCCAGCAATTCATGCGTGCGCACGACGTGCGCCTGGAAGGATCGCTCCAACAGCCAGCGAATCGCCGAGTGATCTGGGTTACACTGACCGACATCTAACACGCGTTTGGTCATGACTTGCTCACTGGTGCTGCCTGATGCTGAAATCAAAGCTCGAACCTTATTATTAATACAGATCGAACGGGATTGGCAACCTGAACGCAGATCAAAGGACAGCGTACTTTCCATGTGGTTTCTCAACTCCATGATGTTGCTTGGTCTGGCCGGCGTTGTCCTGCCGGTGCTGGCGCATCTGTTGAGTAAGAAGAAATACGATGTTGTTCGCTGGGGGGCCATGCAGTTCCTGGAGCTGGGCCGCAACACACAACGCCGCGTCCGTCTCGAAGAAATGTGGCTGATGTTCCTGCGAATGGGATTGATTGCCATTCTGGCGATCGCCCTGGCCCGGCCGTGGATTTCCAGCAGTTGGTTTGCGCGCTACAGTTCGACCGAAACCCGCGATGTCGTGCTGGTAGTGGATGGATCGTCGAGCATGGGCTGGGAGGGCAAGATGACCACACCCCATGCCACGGCGCTCAAGTGGGCTCATCGTTTTCTCGAACAACTCCGCGGCGGCGACACCGTCGCCCTGTTGGATGCGCGCGACGTCGTGCGACCGGTGGTCTCACCCGGTACGACCGATTTTCGAACGATCCGCCAAGCTCTCAATGTGCTGCCACCTCCTGCTGGCGGTTCAGATCTGGCGGAAGCCACGTCGCAGGGATTGCGGCTCCTGAATACCGCCGGCAACTTGTCTCGCGACATCATCATTCTGACTGACCTGCAGGCTCGTCCCTGGAGCATCGATGATCCGCAGCGCTGGGAGTTTCTGGACGAACAGCGTCGGCAGCCGGCGATTGTGCCCCGTATCTGGGTGGTCGATGTCGGTGGCCAGACCATCGCCGCCCGAGAAAACTTCAGCCTGGAACGTCTTAAGCTGTCACGGGAGTTCACCGCACCGGAAATGCCCGTGCGCATCCAGACCAAGCTGCGGCACCACGGCGGTCAGACCGCCGCCTCGCGCAAGGTCTATCTGGAAGTGGATGGACAACGCCTCGGGAGGTCGACCATCCAGTCCTCGTCGATCCCGCCCGGGGGCGAGTTCAGCGTCGAGTTTGATCACGTCTTCACGGCCGCTGGCTCGCATCTGGTGAGCGTCGTGCTGGACCCCGATTCCCTTCCCGGCGACAACCGAGCCGATGCCGTCATTGAAGTGACTCCCTCCTTGCCCGTGGTCGTCGTGGACGGGGCGACGCATCCCGATCCGACGCGCAGCGAAACCTTTTTCTTGAAGATCGCTTTGGGCGCGGGCAGTACGCGAACCTCCCTGATCAAACCGCACGTGATCGCGCTGGATCAGTTGCAACCGGCGTTGCTGGCCGACGCGCAGTTGCTCGTGCTGGCCAATGTGCCGCAGTTGACTCCGCAACAGGTCACCGCCTTGCAGAGTTTTGTGGATGGCGGCGGAGGTCTGTTCATTGCGCTGGGAGATCAAGTCGATCGGACATTCTACAACGACAAGCTGTTTGCCAAGGGGCAGGGTGTCCTCCCGGGAACGCTGGAAAAGATCGACCAGCCTGCCAAGCCGGCTGCGGATGCCGAGGCCGTTTCCATCCAGATCGACAACGCCAGTCTGGAACTCCCCTGGCTGCAATCCTTTCGCAAAGAGCACCAGGGGGGGCTGACCGAGACGCGATTTGATAAGTGGTGGCAGGTGACCCCCGCGCAAGCGGCCGGCGGAGGTGGGGTCGCCGTGACGCTACCATCGGCGGCTATCGCGGCCCGGTTGACGAACGGGGCGCCGTTGCTGATCGAACGCGACTTCGGGCATGGCCGAGTGCTCCTGATGGCCGCGCCGCTCGATTCGGATTGGTCCACATTTCCCGCCAAGCCAGACTATGTCCCGTTCCTGCACGAGGCCCTGTTTCATCTGGTGTCCGGGGGACGGACGCCGCGGAACGTCGCCGTCGGCGAGCCACTGCTGCTGCCGGTGACGCGCGAGTTTGACCAGGCGACGCACGTCTTTCGCGGGCCGGGAAAACTGGTGCTGCCAGTCACCCTGGGCGGAGACGAACTGCGGCCCCTCGCCAAGCTGAACGATACCTCGATCCCGGGGATCTACTCGTTGGTTCCGTCGAAGAACGGACAGCCAGTCCAGAACGCCCCGGGCGAATCGTGCGTGGTGAATTTCGACCGTCGCGAGTCCGATTTGACTGCTCTCACCCGTGAACAGCAAGACTTTCTGCAGGGCAAGGATCGCCTGAAAATCGTGACGAGTCTGGACGAACTGCGCGGCCAGATGTTCGCCAACAACACCAAGGCCGAATTCTGGCAATTGATGCTGTTGCTGATGCTGGGAATGCTCGTGATGGAAGTCTGGCTGACTCGCAGGCTGGTCCAGGGCGGCCATGCGGTATTGGATCCTGATTGAATTGCCGTAGTGGCCCTAACGCGATTCGCGATTCTCACGAGCCAGCATTATCACGCGGGCAATTCGCCCCAGCGCTTCATCAATTTCAACAGCGGTGGTTTCGGGGCCTACACTGAATCGCACCGCCGAGCGATAGATCTCGGGAGAACACCCCATCGCCACCAGCGATGGCGCCGGTTCCGCCGCTCCACTCGCACACGTGCTGCCGAGCGAACAGCAGACCTGCTGCAGGTCGAGCGCCACCAGCACGGCCTCACCGTCGCAGCCGGGAAATGATATGTTCAACGTATTCGGCAGCCGCGGTGCCCCTGCTCCGTTGATGACGACGGGGGCACACGATCGTTTCAGCCCCGCTTCCAGGGTATCTCTCAGGTGGGTCAACTGGGCCGTTCGCTCCGATTGCTCCGACTCCCAGATTTCCAGGGCGCAAGCCATGCCGGCGATCAAGGGAACCGCCTCCGTACCGGGTCGGCGATCTTGTTCCTGATGGCCGCCAAACATCCACGGTGTCAGCTTCACCCCGTGCCGCACGAGCAGCGCGCCGATCCCACGTGGACCTTGAAACTTATGTGCTCCCAAGCTTAGCGCGGTCGCTCCCAAACGTCGGAAGTCGACCGGAATCTTGCCCACCGCCTGCACGGCATCCACATGCAGCGGCACTCGATGTTCCTGGCACAGGGCCGACAGCGCGGAGAGATCCTGGATGACCCCCGTCTCGTTGTGAGCCAGAATCACGGTGACCAGTCGGACATCAGACCACGGGACTGCCGCAAACGCTTCCGGTATCAGCAACCCTCGAGAATCGACCGGCAGCGTGTGGCCGCGGAATCCACGTTGCAGCAGCACCTTGCACGACTCCAGCGTCGCCGGATGTTCGCCGGCCGTCTGGACGATCACCCCCGGCCGGCCGCTCGTCAAACCGAAGAGGGCTTGATTCGCCGACTCCGTGCCGCCGCTGGTGAAGATGACCTCGTCAGGATCGGCCCCCAGGACCCGTGCCACGGTCTCACGCGCGTCTTCCAGAATCACCCGAGCTCGACGGCCTGCCACGTGACGGCTGCCCGGGTTGGCAAATCCATCGCGCATGCAGCGTGCCACCACCTCGACGACTGCGGGATGAACCGGTGTCGTGGCATTGTTATCGAGATAAATGGGGGATAACGACATCAAACTATATTCGTGATTCATACTCAGGACAGGGGGTGTAGCCGCTATATGGTGGGGCAATCAATTCTCGGTGACAAAATTTCAAACATCATGCTCCCCTCGCCCTGGCCGAAAAGAAGCGAACAAGGCGGAGAGTGGGGTTGGGGGTGACGGGCTCTGCGAGTGTCATGTTGGTCGAATACACCAGCATACACGAAACTGCAATTTGCTGAACTACCCGATCTTTGAGTCGATGGTTAGTTCTGCTACGGGAACTGTCGTTTTCACTTGGCGTATCATCCCGATCCTCGCTAACATCATTAACTGCGCCCACCAATTTTGCTCGCCCCATTGTCGCTCCCCCGATTTTAAAATACTTCTTTACTCCCAACATGGACTCCACCATGCGAATGTTGTTGACTGGCTTATGCTGCTGGGGCTTATTGACGTCGGCCGTGTTCAGTGAAGAATGGCGTCAGTACCGGGGGCCTGATGGTCAGGGACACTCGGATGCCAAAAACTTGCCCACGACCTGGAGCGAGCAGGAAAACATCCTGTGGAAGACGCCAGTCCCGGGACGGGCCTGGTCGTCGCCGGTGATCGCCGACGGGGTGATCTGGCTGACCAACGCGGTGGAAACCCACGTCGACGAGAAGGCCGTCGACAATAAGGACGGAAAAGAAAAGGAAAAGAAAAAATCGAATGTCCCTACTTCCGTCAATTTGCGTGTCGTCAGTATCGACGCCGCTTCCGGGAAGTTGCTCAGCGACACCGACCTCTGGACGTTCCCGAAACCACCTGAGATTCACTCGCTGAACAGCTACGCGTCTCCGACACCTGTCCTGGATGGAAATCTTCTGCTGTGCCACTTCGGTGAACTCGGCACTGCCGCATTTGATATTCAATCCAAGAAAGTCCTGTGGAAGGTCGTCCTGCCAGCGGAGCTGTCAGTTGGAGCGGGCAGCACCCCTGTCGTGTATGGGGACTTGATGCTGGTGGTCAACGATGGAATGGACCAACAATATGTGGTGGGTTTGAATAAGTTGACGGGTGCCGAGGTCTGGAAGACGAAGCGGCCGAAGATGACCGGCACGAGCAAGGACTCACATAAAGCATTCGCGTCACCGTTGTTGGTCAAGACTGCCGGCCGGGACCAATTGGTCAGTCCGACTGCCCAGTGGATCGTGTCTTACGATCCGTCGACCGGCAAAGAACTCTGGCGTGTCCGGCATGGAGACGGGTTTTCCAATGCACCAGCCCCGGTCGTCATCGGCGATCTAGTTTGCGTCTGTACCGGTTTCTTCAAGCCAGAAATCCTCGCAATCCGTCTGGATGGCGAGGGAGACATCACCGAGAGCCACATCGCCTGGAAGATTTCCAAGCAGGTTCCAAATATGCCCTCGCCGGTCATCGCAGGGGATGCCATCTACTTCATCAACGACTCGGGAGTCGCCAGTTGCGCTAAGACCAGCGACGGATCAACATTGTGGACCAAGCGGATTTCGGGCAACTATGCCTCATCACCCATCTACGCAGACGGCAAGATCTACTTCAGCAGTCGGGAAGGCAAGACGACCGTCCTCCGCCACGGTGCGGAATACGACGAGATTGCCGTCAATTCACTGGACGGGCAATTGATGGCTTCGCCGGCGGTGATCGGCGAATCGCTGTTGTTGCGAACGAATTCGCATCTCTATCGCATCGGGACGAAGCCGGCGAATTAAGTCGTCCGACCCCGGGCTGTTCTGACTCACGCCGACTTCGACAACGGAATCAACTTCGGAATCGGCACCTTCAACCCCACTACGCCGCCATACTGATCCTGCAGTTGCGTAAAGGGGATCTCCAGAAACGCATACAGCTCGCGCGGCGGGCGCTTTGCCAGGTACACGTCTACCAGTTCGCCCATGCACTCGTCGTATTCTTTCTGACTGTGCGAATGAGCGTGGTAACGGCCGCCGAAGCGGCGGATGTCGCCGTTGAAATCCGGGCTGATATGGAACAGCTCGTGGATCACGGTGATCAGCTTCTCACGGAAGCAATGGTCGAAAAACCGCGGCAGGTAGAACGTCAGGATATACAGCAATTCCTGCCGCCCATGATAAAGCCGCGGCACCGTCCACTGCTTGCCGTAGCGTTCAGTGACCAGCGAACCCTCTTCGAAGCGCAACGGTGTCAGCTTAGCTTGAATGCCGTAAGAGACCCGACGTCGGGTCTGAGCGAACGTGACCGCCACTTCGGGCATGCGGACATGCCGCAGGTCGGGCAGACGTTGGGTGATGTCCTCGCAGAGGCGATACATCGCAGAGCTAAAATCAAACGGCGTGCGGGAGGCGGCCATCTTGTGAAAGAATCCTTTCTTCACAAACGCCACGCATCTCGACGCCGTTAAGCTCTCTCCAGAACTCGGCAGAGTTCCGGGCTGAAGCCTGGTGACTTCAGCAACTCTTCTTTATGTGCTGGCGGGCTCTTCCGCGGCAGCGGGCGCCTTCGATGCAGTGACCTGCAAATCTGACTTCTTGGCACGAACGCGTTTCACGCGATCATTCTGACCGACGAACTCAATGATAGCATGTCGCGTGGCATCACCAATACGGAACTTGGCGAGCTTCAGGATCCGGGTATATCCACCCTGACGATCGGCAAATCGTTCGACCAAATCACTGAACAGAATCTCGACCGCTTCAATGTCTCGCAGAGCGGCAAACGCACGGCGGCGGGCTTCGATCGAGGGCGAACGGGCTTGCGCCCACTTCGACCAGGTCGGCGATTCACGCCACGCCTTCCACTCAGCGGTGTCCTTCGCGGCCTTGGTCGCGAACTGCTCAGCGGCCTTCTCGGTCGCCGCACCCTTCTTGGCGAGGGTAATCAGCTTCTCGACGAACGGACGAAGTTCCTTGGCCTTGGGCACCGTGGTGGTGATCCGGCCGGGGACTGCGGGATTGTTCTCCGCGCCTTCCGTGCTCCGCAGCGTCTTGATCAGACTGGCTGCCATATTGCGGAACATCGCCTTACGGTGTGACGCATTCCGGTTCAACGTCCGGCCGGCAATCTTGTGACGCATGGCTGATCTACTATCTCGCTCTAAAGGCTGCTGTATTCAATCGTCAGCAGAAGGTTGGAAACGGACAGTCGCCAGTGATTCGCTGGCGACTGCCAAACTTCCGTTGACGTTGCTGAACTCGTCAAAATCGTTCGACTCAAAACTACTTCGCGGCGCTGCTGCCAGACTGAGGAGCCACTCGCATGCCGAGTCGCAACCCAATCACCTGCAGCCGCTCCTTCACTTCCAACAACGTGGTTTCGCCAAAATTGCGAACCTGCAACAACTGCTCGTCGCTGCGGCGAACCAAGTCGCGAACCGTATTGATCCCTTCGGATTCCAGGCAGTTCGTCGCCCGCACCGACAAGTTCAATTCGGCCAGGCTCTGATTCAGCTTCTCTTCCAATTCCAGATCGACGGGCGAGTAGCCAGTCGCTTCCATCAGGCCCTTCAAGCCTTGTTCCGGCGGCAGTTCCGGACCAGGTTCGCGATAGGTCACGAACGGTGTCAGGTGCTTACGCAGAATCTTGGCCGATTCGACCAGCGCCATATCCGGCGTGATCGTCCCGTTGGTCCAGATCTCCAGCGTCAGCTTGTCGTAGTTGGTACGCTGACCGACGCGGGTGTCTTCAATCTTGTAGCGGACTCGAGTCACCGGCGAATAAATCGCGTCGACCGGAATCACACCGACTTCATGATCAGCCTTGTAGTGCTCGCTGACCGGGAGATAACCGCGGCCATTCTCCACCGTCAATTCGACGAGGAATGGGACGTCGTCCGTCATCGTCGCGATCACGAGATCCTTGTTGATGATTTCAACCTGATCGTCGGTAATGATGTCCGCACCCGTCACAACACCGCGCTCATGGCGATCGATCCGAATCGTCTTCGCCGAGGCACTGTGATTCTTCACGACCAGCGACTTAATATTGAGGATGACGTCGGTGACGTCTTCGACGATACCCGGAATCGTGGTAAATTCGTGCTGCACACCCTGCATCTTCACACGGGTGATCGAGCTGCCTTCCAGACTGGAGAGCAGAATTCGACGCAAGCTGTTGCCGATCGTCGCGCCGAAGCCGCGTTCGAACGGCTCGGCCACGAACTTG
Source organism: Planctomicrobium piriforme (assembly GCA_945861445.1). Classification (GTDB taxonomy): domain Bacteria; phylum Planctomycetota; class Planctomycetia; order Planctomycetales; family Planctomycetaceae; genus JAKFVC01. Next base: position 10,435 of record CAMAVF010000069.1, read on the forward strand.
CCGTAAGTCGGTGTCAGCGTGGCCAATTCCGGAATCAACCGGCTGGGCAACTCCAATCCCCGCCAACGAATACGCATCTGTGTTTCCCCCAGTGTTTTCGATTTCGACTGTCGCCAGCCGAGTAAGGGCGTTTTTCAAGCCCGCAAGCATTGCCATTCACTCGTCGCGTCAAACCCCGACCAATCTCGCGGCCTGACCTGCGTGAACAACGTAGTTTAACGCGAGCATAGCTCGATGATCAACTGTGGCTGGATCGGCAGAGACACATCTCCCATTTCCGGCAGCCGCAAGACCTTGCCCTCGGGAATGTCTCCCGGGATCATCGTCAGAAAATCGGGAGTGTTCACCCGAGCCTCTTCCAGGTTCGTTTTGACGGCACCCAGGCTCTTCGGGCGATTCTTCACGGTAATCGAATCACCAGCCTTCAGCAGGTAGCTGGGGATCGTGACTTTCTTGCCATTCACTCGAATGTGACCGTGTCCGACCAACTGGCGGGCACTGGCTCGTGAACCGGCAAACCCCAAGCGATGGACGATATTGTCCAAGCGGCGTTCCAGCAGGCTCAGCAGCGTGTCCCCCGTGTTACCGGTCGACCGCAGAGCGATCTCCAGCATCCGGCGGAACTGCCGTTCGTACAGGCCGTAATAGCGTTTCAGTTTCTGCTTCTCACGCAGACGCTTGCCGTATTCGGTCGGCTTCGTCTTCTTCTCCCCGTGCATACCGGGAGCATACTCGCGCCGCTCGATCGCACACTTGGGCGAATCGCAACGCAAGCTCTTGAGAAACAACTTGACGCCTTCACGGCGACAGAGGCGGCAGACAGGTCCGGTATAGCGTCCCATGATCTCACTCAGAAAACTCGGGCCGCGTTCGAGACGCGGCCGGGAAAACAATCTTAATAACTGGCAATACTGCTCGACCAACTCGCCGACCTGCAAATCAGACGCGGCGGCGTTTGGGCGGCCGGCAACCATTATGGGGTAGCGGGGTCACGTCTTCGATGATCTTGACGATCAGACCTGAACTCTGCAAACCCGTGATCGCACTTTCGCGGCCCGAACCCGGTCCCTTGACCTTGACTTCAATTTCTTTCACGCCGAACTTCGACGCACGCTCAGCACACGTTTCCGCGGCTCGCTGTGCGGCGAACGGTGTACTCTTGCGGCTTCCCTTGAAGCCGGACGTACCAGCCGAGGCCCAGCACAACACGTCGCCATTGACGTCGGTGATCGTGACCAAGGTGTTGTTGAACGTCGCCTTGATATGTGCCACGCCTCGCGACACATTGCGACGGATCTTTTTCTTTTTCGCCTTCCCCACAACAACTCTCCCAGAACGGCAATTCTGTCATGCACCGTTCGAATAACTGAGCACCTGGGCCAGATAATTCCTGCTGCAGCACCAACAGCCAACGGCTGCTTAGCGCATATCCTTGACGCCCTTCTTACCGGCGACTGTCTTACGCACACCCTTCCGCGACCGAGCATTCGTCCGAGTCCGCTGACCACGCACCGGCAGTCCACGGCGATGACGCAACCCGCGATAGCACTGAATATCACGCAACCGGGCGATATCCTGGGCAATCTTGCGTCGCAACTGACCTTCGGTCAGGTATTCCTTGTCGAGCAAGTTCGCGATGCGTGCGACTTCGTCTTCCGTGAGCTCTTTGCCCTTCTTCTGGAGATCGATCCCCAGTTGACGGCAAATCTTGATGGCCGTAGCCCGGCCCACGCCGTATAGATACGTCAACGAAATATATGTGGGACGGTCGTTGGGAATGTCCACACCTTGAATACGCGGCATGAGCCCTGGCTCCGACTAATTTGCTGGTTCGTACTGAAAAGTCCTGCTGCTGCACGTCAGGCACAGCCTGACCTACTACCCTTGACGCTGCTTGTGGCGTGGATTGGCCGCACAGATCACGTACACGCGACCCTTGCGACGCACCATCTTACACTTTTCACAAATCCGGCGAACACTTGCTCGGACTTTCATGTCCCTACCCGTCACTTTCTCAACTGATTCGTAAACACCAGACTACTTATCGCTCTCGAGCAGTCCGCTGTAATTTCGCATCACAATGTGGCTGTCAATCTTCTGGACCACGTCGAGAGCCACGGAAACGGCAATCAACAATCCGGTCCCGCCGAAGAAGCTGGCTACCAGCATATCAACGTTCAGGAAAGACGCAATCATCGTCGGGATCACTGCGACGACACTCAGGAACGCAGCACCCACATAGGTGATCCGCACCATAACCTTTTCCAAATACTCTGCCGTCCGCCGGCCCGGCCGGTAACCCGGGATGAAACTGCCGTAATCCTTCAGATTGTTGGCAATGTCCTTCGGGTTGAACGTAATGGCCGTCCAGAAGTAGCAGAAGAAGTAAATCAAACCGATGTAACACATGTTGTACATCACGCCGCGATCCGAACTGAACGACGATCCCAGATTTCTCAGGAACGCACTGCCAGTCAGATTGCCGATCGAATTGAACAGGAACACCGGAATCAACAACAGGCTGGATGCGAAAATGATCGGCATCACACCCGACTGATTGACTCGCAGCGGTAAAAATTGCTTTTGACCACCCCAGGTGCGGCGGCCACGAACGTGTTTGGCACTCTGCGTCGGGATCTTCCGCTGACCTTGCGTGATCGCCACCACGCCGATAATGACGGCCACGAACAGCATGGACAAAATCAGCAGTTTATCGATACCCGCTCCAGAACCCAGCTTGAAACCATCCTTAAAGGCGGGCTTCAACAGTGACTGCAGCGCTTCCGGCATCCGGCACAAGATCCCGGCCATGATCAGTAAGCTGATCCCGTTACCGATCCCGTATTCATCAATCTGCTCGCCGATCCACATCAACAACACGGTTCCCGCAGTCATCGTCAGCGCTGCTGCCAGATGGAACGGAAACGTGTCGAAGTCCTGCAACACGGGACTCGGCTGCATGTTATACGACAAATAGCGCACCCACATGAAGCTCTGGGCAAATGCCAGAACCACAGTGGCGTAACGCGTGTATTCGTTGATCTTCTTCCGGCCCGCTTCACCTTCCTTCTGCAACTTCTCCAACGGCGGATACACCGTGGCGAAGAGCTGGAAGATAATCGAAGCGGAAATATACGGCATGATGCCCAATCCGAAGATTGTGCTCATCCCAATACTGGCTGCCGAGAACAATTGCACGACTTGCATCGCACGTCCCAGCCCAGATTGATCATTCGCCTGGCTCTCCAGAGCCTGTTTCAACGCAGTCTGGTCGATGATCGGCAGGGGAATGTAATACCCCAGGCGATACACGGCCAGCAAACCGAGAGTCAAGATGATCTTGTATCTCAGTTCCGGGATGCGGAAGACCGTCAGCAGCTTTTCAATCATCGCGACTTTTCCTATTCACAGCCTGCCCGATCCGTGGGGCCAACTGTCGCGGGACTCTCCACACCTGCTGTCGACCTTACCACACCAACGACCACCGTTGGAAAAACTGGTCCAGTCCACACTTATAACGTCTGCAACACCAACCACGTGGCCGACGCTGCTAGCGTCGGCGTATCTACCGACGCTGGCAGCGTCGGCCACGGGCACTCTAAGCAATCAACACTTCTACTGTTCCGCCGGCAGCAATGATCTTCTCTGCGGCTGCCTTCGAGAAGCGATGAGCCTTCACGGTCAGCGCTTTCGTAATGTCACCGTCTGCCAGAATCTTGATGACGTCGTGCCGACCCTGCACCAGCCGGGTGATCTTCAGCAGATCCGGATCAACGACGGCACCCGCTTCGAACACGTTTTCAATATCCGACAGGTTCACGATCGCGACATTGGTCGCGAAGAACTTGTTATTGAAACCACGTTTCGCAATACGCCGGGCCATCGGCACCTGACCACCTTCGTGGCTCAAGCGACGCGAATTACCCGCACGGCTGCCGGCACCCTTTTCACCGCGACCCGAGGTCCGACCGTGGCCAGAACCAGGACCGCGACCCACGCGTTTCCGCAGAGTATTGGTCTTAATGCCCTTGTGAATGTCATCCAAAATCATAGCGACACCTATATTTCACTCGTGAGCTGATTCGCTCGACAAGTCATTTGCTTAAATTAACCGAGTTCCACACCACGCAACCGGGCAATGCTTTCACGCGTCCGCAACTTCGACAACGCGTTCATGGTCGCCTTGACCATGTTGAGCGGATTGGTCGATCCCCGGGCCTTGGTCAAAATGTCGTGTACACCAGCCGATTCCAGAACCGCACGCACGCTGGCACCGGCGATAACGCCCGTTCCAGGAGCGGCTGGAATCAACAGCACTCGCGATGAACCAAACCGGCCTTCCACCATGTGCGGAATCGTCTTGCCGGCGATCGGCACCCGAATCGTATTACGGATCGAAGACCGAACTGCCTTGTCCACGGCCAATGGGACTTCAATACCCTTGCCGTAGCCGTAGCTGGTCTTGCCCTTTTCGTCGCCCGTTACCACCAGTGCGGTAAAGCTGAAACGTCGACCGCCCTTGACCACGCAGGCGCAACGACGAATCTGGACGACTTTTTCTTTTCCATCGGATCGTGCTTCGGATACTGACGCCACGGCTTGATTACTCCCCGGTCGTTACCGGTCTGTGGGGCAGGGCTCTCAATCGCCTGGCCCTTACTCGATCCCAATTAAAACTCTAATCCACCCGCCCGGGCAGCATCAGCCAGGGCCGCAATCCGGCCATGATAGCGATACTGGCCGCGGTCGAACACGACTTCCTTGACGCCCTTTTCGATGGCCCGAGACGCAATCAGCGTCCCGATGGCGACCGCGGCGGCCTTGTTGCCACCGTTCGTGCCTTCAGCCAGCGCCTGCTTCTCGACGGTACTCGCCGAAACCAGCGTCTGGCCGTCGGCGTCGTTGATGATCTGCACGTAAATATGCTTATTGCTACGAAATACGGTCAATCTGGGGCGCGTCGCCGTGGCGCGAATCCGATTTCGGACCCGGAACCGCCGATTCAGGCGCTGCTTACCAATCCGAGCTGACAGTTTCATCTCTTTACCCTAAGCCGCTGACGCCACACCAAAAGAAGGACATTTCAACACGCGAACTCGAAACCGCTGCTCGCGGTCTGCTGATCCTCAGCTACTGCCGAAGGCCTTACCGGCCTTACGACGCACGTATTCGCCAACGTACCGGATTCCCTTGCCTTTGTAGGGCTCGGGTGGCTTGACTCCACGCACGACGGCGGCGAACTGGCCCACCGCCTGCTTATCCGCACTCTTCATGTTCACATGCGTTGCATCGGGGATTTCGACGATCACGCCCGCTGGAATCGGCAACTTGACGATATTCGCAAAGCCCACCTGCAGCTCGACGTTCTTGCCCTTGATCGCCGCCTGGTAACCGACTCCCTGGATTTCCAGCTTCTTTTCGAAGTAGGTCGTCACGCCGGTCACCATGTTGTTCAACAGGCTGCGAGTCAATCCGTGCAAAGCCCGGTTCTGTTTCTCGTCGTTCGGACGAGTCACATTCAAGTTGCGACTGGCCGCATCGAACTCGACGGTCATGCTGGGATGATACGTCAGCTTCAACTCGCCGTTCTTACCCTTCACCGTGACCTCGCCGCCAGCGACTTTGACATCGACTGCAGCAGGGACGGCGATGGGCTTCTTACCGATCCTGGACATAGTAAATCGAATCCGATGTTGGGGATGTTTCCGCCAGCCTAGCCTGAATTCCGCGACTTGATCGCGAACAGGCCATAACCGCGTTTCTCCCGTGTAGTTCTTCGAAAAATCAGCTCATAACGGCGCGGCCTGACCCTGGAGAGTCAGGCTACACATTAATAAACGGTACACAAAACTTCGCCGCCGACCCCCTGAGCTTTCGCTTCGCGGTTGCTCAACAGGCCCTTGTTCGTCGACAACACCTTGATGCCGAGGCCCTGCAAGACGATCGGCAAGTTGTCGACCGTGCAATAGTTGCGGCGGCCAGGCTTGCTGTCGCGGCTGATGTGCTGAATGACCCGCTCACCGTTGGGGCCATACTTCAGCATCACTCGCAACGTCGGAGCCGGCTTGCTGTCGATGATCTCGTGCTCCCAGATGTAGCCTTCTCGCTGCAGCACATTGGCCAGAGCGATTTTCAGCTTGGAGCTGGGGATGTCCACATAGGGACGCTCAATCGTAATCGCATTGCGAATCCGCGTGAGCATGTCGGCAATCGGGTCGGTCATCATAATGAAAACGGCTCGCTCTGGCACTCTACTGTACAAACGCGGCGTCAACGACGGCGTCAATGTGATACTTATTCAAGTTCTACGGACTCGCGGGGCACAGCCCGGCGCGGGTTACGGACTTGATCCAAATTTCTTACCAGCTCGCCTTCTTGACGCCCGGCAACAGCCCATCCAGGGCCATGTCGCGGAAGCACAAGCGGCACAACGTGAACTTCCGGTACACCGCACGCGGACGACCGCACAAAGCACAGCGACGTTCCAGTCGGCTGCTGAATTTGGGCTTCCGCTTCGCTTTTTCGATTTTTGCCTTACTGGCCATGTTTTATTCCCGCATACGCTAAGTTGACTCAATCGAGTCGTCTCACAATCCGGAGACATTGGGGGGCGGAGACAATTCTGCTATGAACTACTCTGCCATGACTTTAAGGGGGGTTGACGCCGTGAGCCGGTGCCTGCTTTATTCACCGTCGGGTCGCATCGGCAAGCCCATCTCACGCAACAAGGCCCGTGCATCGCTGTCATTCACGGCCGAAGTCACAATGGTGATGTGCATACCCTGCTGGTGATGCACCTTGTCCGCATCCACTTCGGGAAAGACGAGCAATTCACTCAGACCCAGCGTGTAATTCCCGCGACCATCGAACGACTTGGAACTCAAGCCACGGAAGTCACGCACACGGGGGAGGGCCAGTGAGACCAGCCGGTCGAAGAATTCGTACATCCGGGCGCCACGCAGGGTGACCATGCAGCCAATTTCCTGGCCTTCACGCAGCTTGAAGCCCGAGATCGACTTCTTCGCCTTGGTCACTTGCGGCTTCTGACCACCAATCGTTCGGAGATGCCCCACGGCCTCTTCCAGACGCTTGCGATCTTGAGTCGCCGCACCAACACCCATATTCACCACGATTTTCTGCATGCGGGGAATCGCCTGCAAATTCTTCGTGCCAAGTTGGGCCGTCAGCTTAATGATGACGTTGTTTCGGTAATGTTCCTGCAGCCTCGGAGCCATTCAAATTCACCTATCGCAGCGATTGACGTCAACAGCCTCGCGTGACGTGTCTCGCGATAACATTGTCGGTCAACACAAACTATTTGGACGGAGTCGCATATTTCGGATTCGCGGGGCTGATGACATTGAACACGTGACCGCACTTGCGGCAGACACGGCTCTTTGCACCCTGCGCGTCGTACTTCACGCCGACGCGGACACCCTTCGCACATTTATCACAGTACAGCAGCACGTTCGAAATCGCAATCGGCATTTCCAACGACAGACGTCCGCCCTGCGGAGCCTTCGGATGGCCGCGTTTCACGTGCTTATAAACTCGGTTGACACCTTCCACGATGATCTTCTTGCCGTCCTGGACGATTTCCAGGACCTTCCGCGGTTGCTTACGAGCATCCGCACCCGTCGTGACTTCAACCAGATCGCCCTTCTTGATTCGCATGATTAGACCACCTCGCTCGCCAAACTGATGATCTTCATGAACTTCCGGTCTCGGAGCTCACGGGCCACGGCACCGAAAATACGGGTCCCCTTCGGGTTCCCATCCGCGTCGATCAGGACAATTGCGTTCTTGTCAAAACGCACATAACTACCGTCAGCACGCCGGTTTCCGTAACGCACACGCACGATCACGCCCTTCACGACGTCACCGGCCTTCACGCCCGAACCTGGCAGTGCCTTTTGAATACTTACCACGATGATGTCGCCGAGACCCGCCGTTCGCCGGCTGGTCCCGCCCAACACCTTGATGCAACGGGCCACCTTTGCTCCGGTGTTATCCGCAACATCCAGCATCGTCTGCATCTGGATCATGATTTCATTCCGTCAGCGGCCCATTTCGGACCGTCAAATTCTCAAACAAACACCGCAATCGCCTGCGATGTCAACAATTATTTTGTATCTTGTAGCGGCTCTACGTCGATGGAGTTTCAACTGCCAGGGGCGCATCCGATGTCGCGGTCGTCACGATGCGGACCAGTTCCCACCGCTTCAGCCGTGACCGGGGCCGGCATTCCACGATTTCCACCGTGTCACCCAGGTGGCTGACATTGTCTTCGTCATGGACGTGGCACACCGTTCGCGCCCGCACGGTCTTGCCGTACTTCGCGTGCTTGAACGTCCGCTCGACTTCAACTCGGCGCGACTTGTTCATCTTGTCGCCCTTGACCACACCGACCATCCGCTTATGCATTTTGCTTCTACCTGTAACCTGAGTACCGACGACCGCTGCTGGGGCCGCGATTGATGTGGCCTCTACTGGGCGACTTCCTGGATTTCCAGGGGGCCGCGACTCAGCAATCGTTCGTGCTCAATCGTCTTAATCCGAGCGATCTCGCGGCGCAGGCGACGCAGATTGCTCGGTGAGTCCAGCTTCTCGGACGAGGACTGGAATCGCAGTTTAAACAGCGATTCCTGAGCCCCCTTCAGCGAGAATTGAAGTTGCTCGTCGCTCAATTCGCGAAGGTCTTTCGCTTTGACTTTGGTTTTCGCTTTCGCCATGATCGCTACACTTTTTCCAATGATCTGACTCGGCACCAGATGCGGCACCGCACTTCGCCGTCATGTTCCCAGCGGCCGGCCAATCAAACGCACACGGACCGGAAGCTTGTACGCCAGGCGTGCAAAGCATTCACGGGCTGCATCGCGGCTGACGCCCTGCAACTCGAACATCACGGTTCCCGGTTTGACAACGGCCACCCAGTGATCCGGTTCGCCCTTGCCCTTACCCATACGCGTTTCCAACGGTCGCGCAGTCACGGGCTTGTGCGGGAAGATCCGAATGAACAGTCTGCCTTCGCCACGGATATATTGATTCGCCGCAATGCGGCACGCTTCAATCGTTGTCGCTTTGACGTAGCCACCCTGAACAGTTTGGAGGCCCCAGTCGCCAATTGCTACGGTATTGCCACGAGTGGCATTACCTCTTATGCGACCTCTTTGCTCTTTGCGGTGCTTGACCCGCTTTGGCATGAGTGCCATCGCCAGACTCCTCAGCTGTATACTCGCCCAGATTGATCCACACTTTAACGCCGATAACACCCATGGTCGTTTGCGACTTGCGGAGACCGTAATCGATGTGCGTCTGCAACGTCGACAACGGAATCGAACCGCGATGTGCCTTCTCACAACGTGACATTTCTGCCCCGCCGAGACGACCAGAGAGCTGCACTTTCACACCCAGCGCTCCCGCTTCCATCACCTGGTCCAGAGACCGTTTGATGGTACGTCGGAAACTGCCACGCTTGGCCAACTGCTGAGCAATGTCCTCGGCAACGAGGACCGCACTGCGGTTGGGGTTGGTGATTTCCACAATCTTCAAGTCCATCCGCCGGCCGACCAGGTCTTCCAACTCGGCCTTCAGACGATCGACTTCCTGCCCCTTGCGACCGATAATAATACCAGGCCGCGCGGTGTGCAGATGAACAATGACCTGATCGCGGGTCCGCTCGATTTCGATGCGCGGAATACCGGCGAACTGGTACTTCTTATGAATGTATTGACGGATCTTGAAGTCTTCGACAATCAGTTCGCCGAATTCCTTCTTGGACGCATACCAACGGCTGCGCCAGTCTTCAACGATCCCTACGCGGAACCCTGTCGGACGTACTTTCTGTCCCATAAAAACTGACCAATCAACTAGGCTGCAGGCCAGACGACACTCAAGGGCTTTACCGGACTAGCCTTTCCGGCAACAGCTTGACGACCCATCCGACTGACAATGACTCAAACAAACTTATTCTGAGGATCTACTCGGCGGAATTGATGGAATCAATTTCGACGTGAATGTGAGCGAACCGGCGGCGAATCAGGTACGCCATACCGCGGGCCCGAGCGTGCAAGCGCTTGAACATCGGGCCTTCGTCCACCTTCGAGATCTTAATCAACATCTTGTCGACGTCACGAGCGCCACGATCTTCGGCGTTCGCCATCGCACTGCTCAATACCTTGCGGAGCATCGCTGCCCCGCGGTTCGGAACGTACTTCAACAAGTCCAGCCCTTCACGGGCTGCACGTCCACGAATCAACTGTGCAAACGGACGCACTTTCGATGCGGAAATGCGTGCAAAACGGTGCGTTGCTTCGAATGCCATTACCAACTCTCCGTGTGTCTCAACCCTGTCTTAGCTGCTCGTGCCTGTGCTTGCTGCCAACCTACGCTGCGGTCGAGCCCACCATTAGAACGCAAATAAGCCTGATCGCTTACTTGTTACCTTTTTTACCCGTATGACCACGGAACGTACGTGTCGGCGAGAACTCACCCAACTTATGGCCAACCATTTCATCGGTCACATACACACTGATGTGAATGCGGCCGTTGTGAACCAGGAACGTATATCCAATAAACTCAGGGGCGATCGTGCTGCGACGTGCCCAAGTCTTGATTGGATCCTTGGACCGCGCGGCCTCGAGCTTTTCGATCTTGGCCATCAGCCCAGGACAAACATACGGGCCTTTTTTTAACGAACGTCCCATCGCTAGCCTCTATGCACTGTCAACAAATACTGTCAACGAAATTCAAATCTCAGATGCCAACACCGACCAACACCCACCGACTATTTCAACTGACCGTAACGGACCGACTTGCGGCGACGAATGATCGCCTTGGCCGAATTCTTCCGACGGCTGCGAGTCCGGCCACCCTTGGCCAGCTTGCCATTCGGGCTCATCGGATCACGACCGCCCGAACGCTTGCCTTCACCGCCACCCATCGCATGCGAAACTGGGTTCATCGCTGAACCGCGCGTCGTCGGGCGAATACCACGGTGACGGGTACGGCCGGCCTTACCCCAACGCACCTTAATGTGTTCGATATTGCTCGCAATCCCAATCACTGCCCGGCACTTGCTCGACACACGCCGAACTTCGCCTGACGGCAGGGTAATCTGAGCCCAGGCACCCTCGCGGGCATTCATCGTCGCATACGAACCAGCACTGCGGCACAACTGTGCGCCGTGGCCAGGGATCATTTCGACGTTGTGAATCACGGTACCAGCCGGGATCTCGGACATCGGCATGCAGTTGCCGATCTTCGGCTCGATGCCCGATCCGCTCTCTACCTTGTCGCCGGCCTTCATCCCTTCGGCGGCGATGATGTACCGCTTTTCGCCGTCAGCATAATGCAACAGGGCAATGCGTGCGGTGCGATTGGGATCGTACTCGACACTCGCCACCGTGCCAACCACGCCATCCTTCATCCGCTTGAAGTCAATCAAGCGATACATCCGGCGCGCCCCGCCACCCTTGTGACGGCTCGTAATCTTGCCCTGGAAGTTGCGGCCACCCGTCTTGCGAATGCGGACCAGCAATGACTTCTCTGGCTTGTTCTTTTTTCTGTACGTCAAATCCGCACAATCGCTGACCGTCGAGTTGCGGCGACCAGCACTTGTCGGTTTGTATGTCTGAATACCCATGATTGTTTCCCGTAACGGCTCGCCCAAAGGTTACTCAAAACCCGGCGATCCGCAAATCCTGTCGAGCCTAGAAGAACGCGATTCGGTCTTCGTCGTGCAACTTCACAATCGCTTTCTTCCAACCCGGAGTCAGCGTCTCACCCGTCTTGGTCCGCCGCGGTTTGCCCACGCGAGTTTGCGTCCGCACATCGATCACTCGAACATTCCACAACTGCTGCACGGCGTCGCGAATCTCCAGCTTGTTCGCCAGCGGATGCACTTCAAACGTATACGCGTTGTAGCGACTCGAAATGTGCGTGCCCTTTTCGGTAACCAAAGGCCGAAGCACAATCTGGTACGGTTCGAGAACAACGCCTGATGTACTGAGTATTGCCATGATGACCAACCAGACCTAATTAAACTTCCAAGCTTCACGACTCACTGCGACTGACTGAGCAACAACTTACTGCGGAGCTTCCACTTCAGCCCTGGGCGGCTTTCGCAACTGGTCCAAGGCACCCTTCGTCAACACCAACTGCCGCTGATGCAGCAGCACATAGGCATTCAAGTCTGCCGCTGTCGAAACAGCCACTTCCTGAATGTTGCGAGCCGACTTCACCAGCACCGGGCTGTGTGTATCGACTGCCAGCAGACAGCTCCGATCCGACACACCCAACGCCTTCAGTGCATTCACAACGGTCTTTGTCTTCGGTTCCGACACAGCCCACGCATCCACCAGGGTCACCTGGTCGTCCTGGAACTTGCTCAACAGAGCCATCCGGGTCGCGAGTTGAATCGCCTTCCGCGGCAATTGATAGCGCCACTCACGAGGCACTTTCGCAAACGCGTGTCCGCCACCGCGACGAATGGGGCTCCGCTTCGGACCCATACGAGCCCGGCCGGTGCCCTTTTGTTTGTAC
>CAMAVF010000070.1 GCA_945861445.1 Planctomicrobium piriforme
GAAAATAGCTTCCGAACTTGGACATCCTGAGTCATCGCAATCGTCCGCCGTTCGGAAAATTGCCATTCTCGTCTCAAGACCAATCTGCTGCGTCCAAACCGGGAATTCTAATTGTCGCCAACGGGAAATCTAATTGTCGCCATACACCCGTCCGAGGCACCCCAGTCCGCAGCACCAACGCCGCAAACTTGCCGTTCCCTTTGCGCTCTTTGATCCCTTGGATTTCCTAGACCGCTGGTCTTCGTCGGATGGGCACTCCTGCCCGTCTTTGAACTCGAGACACAACAAATACAGACGGGCAGGAGTGCCCATCTTACGGTCCAAGTCCACACGCAACTTCTTCAACTTCTTTGAACAATTGTACTGTACCACGGGCTCTTGTCCTTGGTCATTGGTCATTCATTCGACATTCGGATTTCGACATTCGCCAATTCCTTCGCGCCGGCAACCGCAACCGTTCTAATCTATTCTCCACTCACTCCGATCAACTCTCTCGGCGCAGGCGCACCATCGGCGCCCCCGAACAGCCGCGCAGGGTGACTCCCCTGCCGCACCGGTTTGCCAATGCTCAGTCGCCCTCTACGGCAACCGGCCCGAGCCCTGGTCTGCCTCAGGATGTCAGCTCAAGGCCCAGATTTCCCCACTTCCCACGTTGTCCTTCATCCGCCAATCTTCGTCCGCACAACTCACCCTTCGATCATACAACTTTGCCTCAATCGCACGAAATTCAAATGGATGTCGCAGTGCATCCCGGAGGGATGCCACATATTAGCCGGTGGTTGAGGAGCGGAGCGACGACACCACCGGACATTGTCCGCGATAGGAACCGATCCTGAAGGGATCGCAGAGCATTTCCAATTAACACATTTCAAGGACATTCCCTCTGGCATCCCTCCAGGATGCGTCCCTGAGGGTGACCTAACCGGTGGTGTCGTCGCTCCGCTCCTCAACCACCGGCTACTCTCTGCGAACCCTTCAGGTTCGGAATTCACCCCGATCTCGCTCAAACGACGTAAGATGATGGTCGAACGATCGCAGGTTCCGACCTCAGGTGAGAATTCCATGTGACGGTCGAATGTGACCAGACCTCAGGCACAGCGCGCGCTACCTGACTGACTTCGCTCCTACGTGAATGGCTTCCCACCCGCAATCGCTGGTCAGCGTGTCTGCAACCGGATCGTTGCGCGAGCAACATGCGAGGCAATCGCTCACTGGTCGCTGTGATCAGACCGGCCCTATTGAAAGAATAGGGCCTTTTCGCTGACCGTAGCGGCTATTTCTTGGCAGACTTCTTCGAGGCCGCCTTCTTCGCAGGCGCAGCCTTCTTGGCCGGAGCTTTCTTGGCGGTTTTCTTTCCGCCAGTCACCATATCGCCAGCTTTTTCCATCATTTTCCCAGCCGTTTTCTTGGCTGATTGAGGCAATCCGGTCACGGATGTCGGCAGGTTTTTCGAGATGGTTTTGGCGTTTCTGCCAGCGATTCCCCCAGCCACCGCCCCGACAGCGGCACTCAAGGGCCCCAGCAGCGCCCCAGCGGCAGCACCCGCCGCCGCACCACCGACCATACCCAGAGTTGACGTCGATTTCTTGACGGACTTCTTCGCCATGACATGTTCCTTTGAGTAAGTAACTAAGGGGTCCGAAACTCATCGAAACGTCATGGCAAATCGCGGACCATGTGAGCGTTCACCCTGAACCGCTTCTCGCGCGATCATGCACCCTTCGTCACCGGCGCCGATGATTGAGGAGGATAGAGATATCCTTTATCAACGCTCAATCCGGTCAAGCTACCAATTCTGAACCACGTCCCAAGTTTCACGGGATGGCGTTGATGCAGGTCGGTTACGAACTTGGAAAGCGGATCGTCCATGAAGATGATTTTTATCTGAAACGGATCAAGATACGGGCTGCCAAGTTCGGCCGCGACCCGTAGGGCTTCGCCATAGGCGAGCCTAAGATTGGCGTCAGTAATCTCATCCGAAGCAATGTACAGATTCCATCGTCCGGTCTCGCTGGCTTCACCCCAGAGAGCCACACTGAGCGGGAATTTGTCACGCATCTTCGAGACAAATTCTGCACCGATCTCTTTTTGCTCGTTTACCAGTGCTTCTGAATCCATGGTAAAACCCCGTTTGTGGTATCAAAAATCGCGGCAGAAAGTTCTTTTGCCAATTGTTCGGATTTCGGGTGATATCGGGCCTGCACGCTCCAATCCTTGGTGAGCGCCCAATTGGTAGCCAAAGCTGGATTGGTGCCCGATTCCTTCTCCAGATCAATTCTCAAGTCAGCTAAATCAATCAAGTCATCCAACTCGTGCGTGAAGCAGTCGTTCGCAAACTTTTTACTCTCAAAAAGAATGCCAGTCTGATGAACGCGATTGATAACGCATGCTTTCAGACCACATTCAACCGAATATCCTGCAAGGTAATACGCAGCCGCCCATCGATGAGCTGCGAGCAGAGCTTTGGCATCGTCGACATAATCTTGCGAAAGCTGTTTCAGATCCACCTGTTTACCCTTTCCTTACGGATATTCACCGTCAGCTCTCATTGTACCGTCAGCCATCTCATGATGAAATCTGTCGCCGAGACTTTGCCGTCTGCAAAAGCCCAATGGGGGGGCCGAAACTCATCGGAACGTCATGGCAAATCGCAGACCATGTGAGAGTTCACCCAAATAAACTCCACGAGTCTCGACGGCCGATAATGGCAAACTCAGACTTGATCGCAGGTGTGGCTGATGGGTATTCTAGTGCCGACTAACGTGAGTGGCGCGATCCTCGCCCTGCCGAACGAGTGGCTCGTTGGGTGGCTGTCTGGTGAGTGCATCGACGTAATCTCCCTCACTCGTCACTTGTGAACGATTCAGATCTTCTCCGTCGAGAAGCCCGCGCCCAGAAGAACCGAGAGAACGCCGCGAAGCTGGCCAGTCTCGGAATCACCCCCGCGGAAGCGTCTCTGTTCAAAGTCATTGATTACGGTCTCACGGTAGCTGTCGACGACTTGTGTTACCGAGCAGCGCACGAGGTCTATGCAGTCGGTGGTCCAATCACCGAGGAATTAACTCAAGCTGCACTCGCGAGCTGCTTTGCCAAGGGCTGGCTGCAAGTCATCGACGAAGCTGCGCACAGCCGCATTCAGGAAGAAATTCGACAAGAAGGAATGCTGGGACCAATCTATGGATATCCCTCTATTGGAGGGGTCGACTTTACACACGCGGGCGCTGAGCAGTGGGTCCGCATAATGAAGCATCTCTGGGATCGCGAATCCGAGGAGTCTTCCCCATATGGCGATGTTGTTCACGAGAAATCATCGTACTATTTTCCGTCTGAAGCGAAAGCGATCATAGAACGCGACCTCTGGAAGGAATGCGAGAATGTCGTGGCAGTTTCGGAGCCAGTTCGAATCGGGCCCTGGCGTGCAAACTGGTGGCGCCGGTTTTCTACAGGTTATCGGATCGATGTCGAACAACGCATGCAATGGCAGGCACACAATGCGGATAGTCAAGGATCTGTGTATTTCCACTGGCGGGACCTGCATTTCAATCGCGCGATTGGCTCCGATGTCCTCAACCATCACGACATGGATTGCAATGAGTGGTTCGTCTTAGCAGAACAGGATGGCAGGCACTACAGAGTTTTCGAAGGCGCATCGGAGAACTTAGACAATTCAGATGATGCGACTCTGGATGCCGAATGGGCACGCGGCGTGGAAGCATGTTTACGCAAAGGTTGGCTGCGTCACATGGATGACCAAGCCATAGCAGAGATTGCCACATTACTAAATTCCGACTCTGCCATAACTCCCGTCCGCCCCAAACCAGAGCAGTATCGGGACAAGTTCGCGTTCACGATTGAGGGGGCCGAGTTGTACCGCAAGGTATCAGCCGAGATCTTTGGCCCAGAGTGGGAGGATCACCTTTACGTCGAGGTTACGTACTATTGGGAAGAGCATCGTTATTGTGTCACGGAGGCAGGACTCGCTACCTTCGATGAATGTTACCATCGCACAGTCGAAATTCCCCAAACCACACGGACCGTACCCATTGGCCCCTGGTGCATACATTGGTGGGAGCGATTCCCCTCTGGCTACCGCATGGAGCTGACATTCGGCAACAAAGAGCGTCCACTTCAGAACGAGTAACCACTATCGCAGGCTGGCCAAGACTGCCTTGCAACTCGGGCCACCACGCGTTCTACGCTGGTCTGGTTACATGGTAGTCAAAGCAGCAAACCGGGAAAGGAGGGACTGACTGATGGATGCCACAAAACGGAGAGCGATTGAAGCGGCCGGATGGAGGGTTGGCGATGCCGCAGAGTTCTTGGAGATGAGTGACGAAGAACGTCAGTTGCTTGATGCGCGTGTCGAACTCGCCCTGGCCGTTCGGCGACAACGTGAAGCCCAGCATTTGTCGCAGAAACAACTTGGGGCAATGCTCAAGACGAGCCAGCCTCGCGTCGCCAAGATCGAACGCGCCGCGTCCGATGTATCGATGGATCAACTGGTCCGGGCATTCACAGCAGCCGGCGGAAAGATCAAGGTCAAAACCGCAAAGGCGAAGACTACGAAAGGGCAGAGAGCGTCCAGCCGGAAAGAGACAGTGATCCTTGAAGTGGCAACGTCGGAATAACCGGGCGGGGTATCCTTATCAGTCTCGCGAGTAGTGGATTGCCAGCCAGATTGTGGGCTGGGTGGGGTCGGTCCAGGCGACTTGATGACGGGTGTGGGCGGGGATCAGGGTGTGCGTTCCGGGGATCAGGTCGAAGGGCTCGGCGTGGTTCTCAAAGCGTAGCTGGGCTGCTCCCTGCAGCAGCAGGATCCACTCGTTGTCGTCCTGGTCGTACCAGAAATCGGCAGGTGACGCCTGGCCGTGCGAGATGATTCGCTCGATGCGCAGGCCCTTCGCGGAGATCAGAGTCTCGAAGAGTTCCTCGGGGATTTCGCGAGGGAGATCGGTGAATAAGTTGAGAGGGATTGTCATTGGTTCTTGGTCATTGGCCCTTGGCGGTTGGTCATTGATCCTTTTAGACATTAGACATTAGACATTAGACATTAGTCATTCTCTCATCCTCGAATCCCGCCCAACTATGAAGGGTCACGCATTGTGGTCCCCTTCCCGTCAGCCTGTTCCGCCGGTGATCAGGTCGTCGTCGCCTTCCAGGCCCAGGCGCTGGATTCGCTTGTGCATGGAGATGTTGAAGCCTCGGTAGCGATTTGTCAGGTTGCCTGGATGGAACTGGTTGACCCGGATCGATTCGACGTCGTCGTGGCCGATGGCGTCGGTGAAGATTTTTGTCAGGTACTCCACCCCCAGCTTTGACGGTTGAAAGCGAACCGGGTCGTAGAAGCTGTGGTGGAGTTCTCGGGGGCGGATGTTTTGATACGGGTCGCGCAGGGTGTTGGCGAGAACGGAATCGAGTTTGAAGCCACCTTGCTCGGACCATTGCAGGGTGGCGATGCTGTTGTTGTAGCCCTGGACCAGCAATTCCACCGCCTTCCCGCCCAACTGAGCGGCATAAAATCGGTCGAACTGGATGGGTCGGCCTCCCCGCTGAGTGTGCCCGACTTTACGTGTAAAAATGGCCGATTTCGCCTTGTTGTGCCGCCGTTTCTCGTCGAAATACTTGTCGCCGAAGGATTTCGCCAGCATGTCGGCGAGTTGCTCGGCAGCACCGCTGAAAATGACGTTGCCGGCGGGATCTTGGCTGGCGGAGATGGCTCCCAGTTCGCGGCCTTCGTCGTCCCGGACTCCTTCGCCGATCACGATGACCACGTTCTTTTGCAGTTCGTAGAGTTCACGCACGCGGCGTTCGAGTTTCTCAAAATTCATGCGGACTTCGGGGATCAGGATGATGTCGGGCTGGCCGTAGGCGGAACCGAGGGCAATGTAGCCCGACTGGCGGCCCATCACTTCGACAATCGCGATGCGACGGTGGCTTTCGGCCGTGGTGCGGATCCGGTCGATACCGTTGGCTGCCACATAGACGGCGGTGGCATATCCCGGAGTCGCAAAGTTCACGATGTCGTCGAGACGAATTTCATCCCGTTCGCCTTGCCGGCTGTACTTCCAGGTGCCGGGTTTTTCTCCGGCTTCACGAATCCATTCGTTGGGTTCGTCGAGATAGTTCAATCCCAGGTCATTGTCGATCGTCTTGGGTGCCAGGACGCAGGGGAAAAAACTGGCCAGCGGCTGCATGCCGTTGATCGTGCCGTCGCCACCGATGCAGATCAGGCCGTCAATGCCCAGGCGGCCGAGTCGATAGGCGACTTGCTTGAGGACCTCTTTCTGGCTGGGGTCGATGTAATCGCGAGACGCTCCCAGAATCGTGCCCCCCACGCACGGATCGAGTTCCGGGATGGACGAGAACAGGGGATTCAGATGGACGTGGGGCACGGTGGGGTTCAGCATCCCGGAGAAACCCTTGATAATGCCGTAGACTTCCACCTTCAACTGATTGGCCCGAGCCACCGCCCCGTAGATCGTGGCATTCAAGGCCGGCGTGTCGCCACCGGCCGTCAGAATCGCAATCCGACGCATGAGTCGACTTTCTAAATGGAGACGGTGAGCAGTCCGCACGTGGACAGACGAGTTTTCATTGACATCGGGGGTGGGCGCGCCCGAAGATGCCAAGGCCAGAATTCTAGATTGAGCCGACTGCACTGTGCGGATCCGAACGGAACGGTCCGATTCTACCTGTGACAGTCCATTCGGCCAATGAGAGACGTCACTTGCAATTGACCCACCGGCGGCTAAAATAACTCGCTTCCCGGTCGGAAAGGTGCGTTTCAGGCGATTTTCTGACCGATAAACACAGATCTTGCTGATCTGCTGAAGGAATCGAGCTGATTTGCTCGATCTGCGACACAACTCCCGCGATGCACGCGGGTTGCGTTTTGAAATGAGGGTTTGGAAATGCCGTTTTGTGAAGTCTGCGAAAAAGGCCCGTCAACGGGCAACGCCGTCGAACAGCGTGGTAAGGCCAAGTACTTGGGCGGTAACGGTCGCAAGACGACTGGAATCACTAAGCGCAAGTGGCAACCGAACTTGCAGCGAGTCCGTCTGGACGAAAGCGGCCAGACCGTCCGCCGCTGGGTGTGCGTCAAGTGCATTCGGTCGGGGACTGTGAAGAAGGCCATCGTCCGCAAGCTGTTCTCGCTGCCTCCAGGCTAACCCGCATCGCGACGTGAGTTATGGCTGAAATCCTCGACGCCGAAAAAGTTCGTAAGGTCGCTGTGCTCGCCCGCTTGAAGCTGTCGGACGCCGAGGTGGCTGACTATGTGACCAAGCTCGGGAATGTCCTGAAGTACGTCGATACTCTGAACGAGGTTGATACTGAGGGAGTCGAGCCGATGGTGCATGCGGTAGAACTGAGTAACGTGTTCCGCGCCGACGAAGTTCAGCCCTCGTTACCGCGAGCCGCCGCATTGCAGAATGCACCGAAAACTGACGGCACGTTCTTCCTGGTCCCGCAGATTCTGGAAGACAAGTAGCCCGCCGCACGTCGGTCGATCAGATTCAGCCCGGTTTCCGCAGGAATTCCGGGCTTTTTGCTGCGCGGGGAATCGGAACGCAGCGACGTGCTCTCCCCCCCTTTATAAGGGGGGGTCAGGGGGGGGTACGAGCGTCGTTCGACTCGTGATGCAAGATTCGGTACGCACATATAGACAGAGCCAACAATGCCACTATTCCAAGAGTTGGCAACATTTTACCCCCCCTACCCCCCCTTATAAAGGGGGGGAGCCACGCTTCGCTTCGCTCAGATTGGGAAACATCGCCAACATTGAGCGGCTTACTCCGGACGCTCGCCTTAGCAGACTGTGTTGGAAATCCACCACCAATCCGCCACAATACGGCGCCCGTGAGATCGGGGGTCGGGCCTGGCTGCCTTTGACCAGCATCAACCACGCGTTTGAGGACTGCACTACACATGTCGATCATTGGAGCCACCACCGGTGAGCTGTTAAGTCGCCTGGAACGGGGCGAATTGACCAGTGTTGAGCTCACGACCGCTTATCTCGACCGCATCGCTCAGCAGGATGACCGCGTCGCGGCATTCTTGACGGTGAATGGCGACGAGGCCCTGCAACAGGCCGCTGATGTCGACCGGCGCCGCCAGGCCAAACAGCCGCTCGGTGCTTTGGCTGGTATCCCCGTGGCAGTGAAGGATGTCCTCTGCACGAAGGGGCTCAAGACAACGTGTGCCAGCCGGATGCTCGCGAACTTCATCCCGCCCTATGATGCGCATGTTGTTACGCAACTCAGAAACGCCGACGCGATCCTGATCGGTAAGACGAACATGGACGAGTTCGCGATGGGCTCGACGACGGAAACATCCGCCTTCAAAACGACTCGCAATCCTTGGGATCTGGGCCGAACTGCTGGAGGCTCAAGTGGCGGTTCCGCGGCGGCGGTCGCAGCCGGCATGAGCCCGCTCGCGTTGGGGACAGACACCGGCGGTTCGATCCGCCAACCGGCCGGTTTTTGTAGCGTCGTCGGCATGAAGCCGACCTATGGACGTGTCTCGCGGTTCGGCATGGTAGCGTACGGTAGTTCCTTGGATCAGATCGGCCCGTTTGCGAATGACGTGAATGGCGCGGCACTGCTGGCTCAGGTCATTGCGGGCCACGATTGTCGAGATTCCACCAGCGTGAATGCCCCGGTTCCGGCATATAGCCAGACCGTCAATCAGCCGTTGGCCGGTCTGCGAGTCGGCATTGCCAAAGAGCATTTCGTCGAAGGATTGAATCCCGAAGTCGAACAAGCACTGCGTGCCGCGTTGCAGGTTTACAAGTCGCTCGGAGCCGAGATCAAGGAAGTCTCGCTGCCGCACACCAGTTACGGTGTCGCGGTGTATTATTTGATTGCTCCGTCGGAAGCCTCCAGTAATCTGGCCCGCTATGACGGGGTCCATTACGGACATCGCGCCGCACAATTCAGCAACATGATCGACATGTATGCGACCAGCCGGGGTGAAGGGTTTGGCAGCGAAGTCAAACGCCGCATTATGCTGGGGACTTACGCACTCTCGGCTGGCTACTACGACGCCTATTATTTGAAGGCGCTCAAGGTGCGGCGCCTGATCCGACAGGATTACGATAAGGCATTCGAGCAAATCGATGTGCTGGCCTCGCCTGCGTCACCGAACCCGCCGTCCAAAATCGGCGAGTATTCCGCCAATCCGCTGGCGATGTACCTCGAAGACATTTACACGATCGGCGCCAACCTGGCGGGGCTGCCGGGGATTTCGGTTCCCGCCGGGTTTACCGAGGCGGGGCTGCCCGTGGGGCTACAACTATTGGCTGCACCATTTGAAGAAGAGAAACTGCTGCGTGCGGCACGCATGTATGAACAGGCCACACAGTGGCAAGGGAAACGGGCGACGTTGTAAGCGGCAGGTGACGTTTTCGATAACGCTCAGGTTCTGACTGAAACGCCCTATAGAGCGTATTAATAAAGCGGAAATCATGGACTATACGACAATCATTGGTCTTGAAGTTCACGTCCAAATGCAGACCAAGACCAAGATCTTTTGCGGCTGCTCGACGAAGTTTAATCCGGACAATCCCAACGTGCAGACCTGTCCGGTATGCCTGGGGCTGCCGGGTTCATTGCCCGTGATGAACCGGCATGCCTTCGACCTGGCCGTCAAGACGGCCATTGCCATCAACTGCCAGATCGCTCGGTTCACCAAGTGGGACCGCAAGCAGTATTACTATCCCGACCTGCCCAAGGGATACCAGATCAGTCAGTACGATCTGCCCTTCAGTCATGACGGCTGGCTGGAGATTGTCGTCAACAAGGAAACGGGCGAAAAGAAAAAGATCGGTATCATCCGGGCTCATCTGGAAGAGGACGCCGGCAAGAATACCCATGATGAAACCGGCCGTGGCCACGACAGCCAGGTCGATCTGAATCGCGCCGGCACACCGTTGCTCGAGATCGTGTCGCATCCCGATTTGCGGTCAGCCCAGGAAGCCAAAGAGTACCTGGAAGAACTGAAGTTGTTGCTGACCTATCTGGAAGTTTCGGACTGCAACATGCAAGAGGGCAGCTTGCGCTGCGACGCGAACGTCAACGTACACATTCACCGCGACGGCCAAAAGATTGCGACACCGCTGGTCGAGATCAAGAATCTGAACAGTTTCCGGAACGTCGAACTGGCCATCGAATTCGAAGCCGACCGGCAATATCGCCAGTGGCAGCAGGATGGCAAAACCTTCGGCCAGGTCAATAAGGAGACGCGGGGCTACGACGCCGTCCGCAATATCACCGTCGCCCAGCGGAGCAAGGAAGAGGCCGCCGACTACCGCTATTTCCCCGATCCGGACCTCGTGCCCGTGACCGTCGAAGAAGCGTATCTGCAGAATGTCATCCAGAGCATGGTGGAGTTCCCCGCCGCCCGACGGACTCGATTCATCCAGCAATATCAACTGTCGAACTACGACGCGGCAGTCATCATCGATCAGGGTGTCGTGTTCGCGGACTTCGTGGAACATGTCGCCAGGATCTGCGGCGACGGCAAGCAAGCCTGTAACTGGGTCACTCAAGATGTCCTGCGGGAAATGAACGACCGCAAGCTGACGATCGAGGGATTTCCCATTCAGCCTCCGGTTCTTGGTGAGATCCTGAAACGCATCAACGAGAAGAAAATCACGATCAAGAGTGCTCGGGAAATCTTCCTGAATCTCTTGAACAGCGCGGACCCATCAACCATTAACGTGGCTCGGATTGACCAGATCATTCAGGAGCAGGGGTTGTCGATCGTCGCCGACAGCGGACAATTAGAAACAGTGATCGTCGCGGTGCTGGCCAAGAATCAGAAGGCAGTCGCGGACTTCAAAGGGGGCAAACCGTCCGCCGCCGGTTCGTTGATCGGTCAGGTGATGAGGGAATTGAAAGGCGCAGACCCCGCGACTGTGCGAGAATTGCTGTTGAAGAAACTTGCTGAATAAATAGAACAACGCATCATGAGTATTTTCTGTCGTATCGATGACAAACATTTGCCGCTGTACCGCGTCCTGTGGGTCGCGGCGACGCCCCATTTCTGCGGCGAACCCGACTGCCAGTGCGAAGGCCGCTACGAAGTCGCTCTGGAAGGGGGTGAGTCCGTGTGGGCCAACAGCAAAGAACAATCCAATCTGATGGAAATGATCGAAGCCTGGCAAAACGACGACGAAAGCGGCGGAGGGTTTGAAGAGCCCGAATGATTGGTGTTACTAAGAAAGGATCTTCAATGTCCGTGTCCACTCCTGCAGCGCCGACGTTTGGTCACGATGTGCTGCGCCGGTTGCGTGAGATTGTGGGTGCTGAAGGACTGCTCAGCCAGCGCGAAGAACTGCTGGTTTATGAGTGCGACGGCTACACGATCGAAAAACAGGTGCCGGATGTCGTCGTGTTTCCGACGACCACGGAACAAATCGTTCAGATCGTCAAGCTGTGCAATGAGCTGCAGTTGCCCTTCATTCCGCGCGGCGCAGGGACGAGTTTGGCTGGCGGTAGTCTGCCCGTGGGTGGCGGTGTGATGATCGCCTTGACACGGATGAAGCAGATTCTCGAAGTCAATCTGCGCGACCGCTTTGCCATTGTGGAACCTGGCCTGGTCAATGTGCATCTGACTCAACGACTGAAAGGGACCGGGTATCACTACGCTCCCGATCCTTCCAGCCAGGGGGCCTGCACGATTGGCGGAAATGTTGCGACGAATTCCGGCGGGCCGCACACGCTGAAGTATGGTGTGACGGTGAATCACATCCTGGGTGTCGAAGCAGTGATGCCTGATGGTTCGGTCGTGACATTCGGTGGCCCCGCAGAAGATACCCCGGGGTTCGACATGACGGGCCTCTTCGTAGGGAATGAAGGGACGTTTGGCATCTGCACCAAGGCGTGGGTGCGACTGACCCGGGATCCGGCCGCGTATCGGACCATGCTGGGCATCTTCGAAACGGTCGAAGACGCGACCCGCACGATCAGCAACATCATCGGCGCGGGGATCGTTCCGGCAGCGTTGGAAATGATGGACTCAGGCATCATTGAAGCGGTCGAGGCGGCGTTCCATTTTGGTTTCCCGCTCGATGCGGGGGCGGTCGTGCTGATTGAAGTGGATGGTCTGGAAGTCGCCGTCGATCAGGAGGCCCAGACCATTATGGAGATCTGCCATTCTTCCGGTGCGCGGGAAGTCCGGCAGGCCAACACGCCGAAAGAACGACTGCTGCTCTGGAAATGCCGCAAGCAGGCTTTCGGTGCGATCGGTCGCCTCAGTCCCAGTTATTGCACGCAGGACGGAGTCGTTCCACGGACAAAGCTGCCGGAAATTCTGCGATTGATCATCGAATCCGGGAAACGGCACAATCTGCGAATCGTGAATGTCTTCCACGCGGGTGATGGCAACATTCATCCCATCATCCTGTTCGATGAACGCGACGCCGATCAGGTACAACGGGTGCTCCACGCCAGCGACGAGATCCTCGACGCCTGCATTGAACTCGGGGGCAGCGTGACGGGTGAGCACGGGATCGGTGTGGAAAAAATCAGCTTCATGAGCAAGCTGTTCACCGCCGCGGACCTGGCGACGTTCCTCAAAGTGCGCCTGGCATTTAATCCCACGGGACTGTGCAGTCCGAAGAAAATGTTGCCGACAGCGGGAGCGTGCGGGACCGAGCAGCCGATCGTCCGAACCGGCGTCCGGGCCGCAATGTAATCGGTCAACGGCTCAATCGGTTTCGCCGTGCTCTCCGTGACTCCGTGGTGCAACATCTGGGTCTGGCGTATGATATTGCGACCGTAAGATCAGTGCCTAGTTTTCTACCCAGCCTGTTGATTTATGTCGCTGCCCACACTTGCCGCTTTTGCTGAAGAATTCACTCCCGCCACGCAGGCGGAACTGGCCCGATTCATGGCGGACAATGCGGCTTCGCGCCAACGCGTCCTCTATCCCGTCGGGGGACGGACGGCCCTGCATTTTGGCTGCCCGGCTGTCGAACCGGGTGTCGCCATCTCGACGGCGAAGTTGACCAACGTCATTGACTACCCTGCCCGTGACATGACGGTCACAGTCGAATCCGGGATCCGGATTGACGCTCTGAACGAATTACTCCGGCAGGAACGACAGCGCTTGCCGATTGATATCCCCCAGGCGCATCGAGCGACCCTGGGGGGAATCATTGCCTGTAATGCCGGCGGCGCACGCCGGTTTGGACTCGGTACGCTCCGCGACTACATCATCGGGATCACTGCCATCGATGCCACTGGCACCCCTTTCAAGGCAGGAGGGCGAGTCGTCAAGAACGTCGCTGGCTATGACCTGTGCAAGCTGTTAAACGGATCGCTGGGAACCCTGGGAATGATCACTCAGGTGACGCTGAAACTGCGTCCCATCCCCGAGACCACGCGTTGGCTGTGGGCCAGCTTTGGCAGTTTTCAAGAGATTGAAACGACGCTGGAAAAGCTGCTGTTGTCAGCCACGCGACCCATCGCGATGGAAGTTCTCGATCCCTCGGCCGCGTCAGAAATCGCCGCCGAAGCCCGCACGTCGCTGCCCACCGATGGCCCGCTCCTGGGCCTGGCTTTCGAAGGGGGCGCCCACGAGGTCGCTTGGGAACTTGACACGGTACAAGGCGAACTCAAGCTGCGAAATCCACGGCAAGTGGTCATCACGCCTGATGCCGAAGCCGATGGACTGTGGAACTCCTTGACCGAGTTTGAATTGACTGCTGAAGAACCGCTGACGTTCAAAGCCAATCTGCTGCCGTCGCGGACCATGGAATTCCTGGAGCTTGCTACGCGGGAACAAATCTCCGTTCAAGCGCATGCCGGCAATGGAATCGTCATTGGCCACCTGCCTGACCGAGTCACCAACGCTCAAACGGCAGCGGGGTTACTCACTCCGCTCCGTCGTTTTGTCAGGCAATATCACGGCAATCTGACCATCGTGAATTCGCCTGAGACGTGGAAACAAGATATCCCCACCTGGGGCGAACCCGAGCCCAGTTGGCCGCTGATGCAGAGGCTGAAGGATCAACTGGACCCGCAAGACCTCCTGAACCGGGGCCGATTCATTTTTCCTGCACCCATTCCGATGGATCGCGGGTAACTGCGACGCGCACCATCGAACAACGCCATTTGACCACGGACAACACTCATGGATCCCGCCGGTTTGCATTTTCTGAAACATCTTCTCAACACGCCCAGTCCGTCGGGCTACGAGCAGCAGATTCAAAAGGTCGTGCGAGAATTCGCCGGCGCATTTGCGGATGAGGTGCGGACCGATTGGCATGGCAATGTCCTCGCCGCAGTGAATCCCACGGGGTTCCCCCGGATCATGCTGGCCGGACACTGCGACCAGATTGGCCTGATGGTGAAGCATGTCGATGACCAGGGATACCTGTGGTGTGATCCCATCGGCGGCTGGGATGTCCAGATGCTGATTGGCCAGCACATGGTCGTCTGGGGCGCGGCCGGACCGGTGCGCGGCGTGATCGCTCGCAAACCCATTCACTTGCTGACCAATGAAGAGCGTCTCAAGGTCCCCGAGGTCAAAGACCTGTGGATCGACATCGGTGCTGCTCATCGCGAGGAAGCCCTGTCGATCATCGCGGTGGGTGATCCCGTCACGTTTGAGCTCGGCATGCGCGAGCTTCGCAATGAGCTGGCAGCAGCCCCGGGAATGGATAACAAAGTGGGCACGTGGACCGTGATGTGTGCGCTGCAGCGGATCGCCGTGCTGAAACCCGAAGCGGCGGTCTATGCCGTTTCCACAGTTCAAGAAGAGATCGGCCTCCGTGGTGCAATGACGAGTTCGTTCTCGATCGATCCGCATCTCGGAATCGCGGTCGACGTGACGCACGCGACCGACTGCCCGACAGTCGAAAAGAAGCAGTTCGGCGATGTCAAACTGGGGAAAGGCCCAGTCGTGTTCCGTGGGCCAAATGTGAACCCGGTCATGCACGAACAACTGAAACTGCTGGCGATCGAAAAGGAAATTCCGATTCAGATTTCCGGAATTTCGAAGCCGGCAGGCAATGATGCCAACGTGATGCAGATCAGCCGCGGCGGTCAGGCGACAGCCATTGTGGCCATTCCCAACAGATACATGCACAGCCCCGTCGAAGTCATCTCGTTGGATGACCTCGACAATGCCGCTCAGTTGATTGCCGAGTTCTGCGTGACGTTGAATGCCGACAGCGATTTCACACCGCGTTAAAGCGCGTTAGCTTTCCGCCTCTGCGTAGGCGAGCGTCCGGCGTAAGCCGGATGGTTTTTAGCGAGTTTCTAATGCTCTTCGAGCCGATCCAAAAAGATCGCTCGTCGTTGATTGATGCGAGTCGCCAACAACCATCCGGCTTACGCCGGACGCTCGCCTGGGAACGCGAATGACTTCGCGTTTCCATCTCATCAACTCGTACTCACTGCACCGTCTGTAGATATCGATAGAGGTCTGCGAGTTCTGACGGTTTCAAGTCCTTCAACAGGCCGCTCGGCATGAGCGACCGGTTGTGTTTGTATTTCGATTCAATATCGAGGGTCTCGACGCGATACGTTTGATTGGTCGTGTTCCGCAGAATCAACCCTTCGGCCGACTCATAGACGACCAGACCGGTATGTGTCAGGCCGGTCTTGGTCTCGATCGTGGTGGCTTGATAGCGGGGCGAGACATCTCGGTTGGGCAGGGCAATCGCGATGAATAGGTCCTCGCGAGAAAAGCGTCCGGCAACCCCCGACAAGCTGGGCCCCAACGCCTGACCGCTGCCGTGGCACTGGCTGCAGCTTCGCTCGGCAAACAGCTTTTTGCCGCGAGCCGTATTGCCCATCGTCCAGTCCACCGTCGTGAGCAGTGCTTTCAGTTCGGCCAGTTCCGTTCCGGCTCCGCCTTGTAATTCATGTGCCAATTCCGGATAGGCTTTTAGCCCCCAGTTCGTCCAGGCCTGGACCGTTTCCGGTTGCGGGCGATGTCCTTGTGGACCGCGGATGAAGGGAAATCGCTGGTTCGTCGCCCGCTCCAGCAACGCGACGACTCGTTCGCGCAAGGGAAACTCTGCAGCTTCGGTTCCCAACCGCCGCAGAGTCTTGATCAAGACGACGACTTCCTGGGGATTGGACTCCGGTTGAAGTTTCTCCAAGGCCTCCACGCTGGCTCGTAAGACTTCCGGCTGCGACGAGTCCAACCCTTCGATAAACTTCTGACGGTCCTGCAACTGGGGGCGACGGGCCAGCGAAATCATCGCTGCACTCCGCGTGTTGAAGTGCTCGTAGCGGGCTCGCAACAGGGCCAGCGTTTCCGGCGTCGACGATTCAGCGAACAAGAACACAACGTCGTTATTCCAGGCGTAGTCCGGATCACGCTGGACGGCCTCGTAGAATTTCTTCTGCACGACGGGTGCCAGGTCGGGCGGGAAACTCGACAAGAAGATCACATGGCTGGGACGCCCAAACTGTGGCTGCTCCAGGATCGCCGCCGGCAACTCGGGATCGAGGTCCACCAATGTCGCATACAGTTCGGTAAACCGGTCGGGCCAGTTGGTGTCCTGGACCATCTTGCGAGTCTGCAACTTCGGCTCGATGTTGACGAGTGCCGTCGCGATCAGTTTTCGTTGGGCCAGGCTGCGATCCACGGGGATGCGCGAGGCCACCAGCAGATGATGAGTGTCATCGATCGGGTCGGACTCGGGGGTGATCTGGGCCAGCACGCTATTCAATGCCGCATCGTTGAAGACCGACAAGACCGACATCAAACGGGTCAGCTCGTAGTTCAAATTCTTATCGGGGGTGGGATATCCCTTGGTCACTGCCACACGCAACGGGTCCAGCTCACGCTCGACGTTCGTCAGATCCAGCGGCGAGACGTAGCCGTGATATGCCGCGGGCAATTTTCCGACGGCTCCCAGGTCACCGAGTCCCAATTGAATCAGCCGCGCGGCTTCCAACTTCAACGCGGCGGGATGCTCGGCATCCAGGATGCGCCGGCCGATTTCGATGGCATACGCATTTACCTTCAAGCCATCGCCACGATTGCGCAGGTAATGGGCATAGGCATAAGTCAGAGCGATTTGCCAGTTCCCTTTGCGAACTTCTTCGCCCACCAATTGGAAATCATTGGCATTCAACGCCGCCACCGCGCGCGCTGCCGCGACACGCACAAACCGCTGCGGATCACCCAGCACCTGCCGGAATCCAACGGCCAATGCCGGTGTCGGCACCACCGCGGCGTGAGTCGCCGCCGCTTCGAGAATCGATCGCCGCACCAGCGGATCGGGATCTTGCAGATACCCCAGCCAGACATCGGCAGGCAACTGAATCGCCGGCCCGCGTTCCAACGACCACGCGGCACGAGCCCGCACGTCCGGTTCCCCCGCTTGCCGCAACCGCGCGACTAATGCGGCATCCATGCCGCCGAATTTCTCGGTCAGGATTTCAATCGCCCGGACGCGGCTCGTGGCGGGAAGATCGGCCTGCAACGCGGCGGTAACAAACGCAGCGCGACCCAGCTCTTTTGCCACGGGCTCCCACAGGGCGCGTGACCAACTGCTGAGCGGATCGATGGCCGTCAAACACTTGGTCAGCTTGTCGGTCGAGGCAGTCTTTTGTTGTTCGGTCCAAGCTTTCAAACCTTCCGGATGACTGATGCGAAAGACGCCCCCGCGCGTGCCGCGCCCGCCCACTGACACATACAGGCTGCCGTCAGGACCGACGTCGCAATCGGTGGGCGCGAATCCAAACTCACCCTTGGCCCGCATGAAATCGGTCGGTTGAGACTGCCAGACTTCCCCCGCTCGCTGCAAGGGCAGCGACATGACGCGACCAAACGTCCAATCCATCACGAACAGTCCACCGCGATAGGGGGCAGGAAAATGCGTGTGCCGGTAATGCGTCACGCCGGTCGGCGAACCACGGCCAAACGAGCCCAGCACGGGCAGCATGTCGAGAAAATAATCAGGCCGTTTCCAACTCTGCGACTGCCACCCCGCATGCTGGCCGGGCAGGATTTCAAATACCCGCGTGGGCCGATACCACGGCAATGAGGAATCACGCTCATCGTCGCTGTCGAAGGTGTAGAGATCACCCAAGGGGCCGAAGTCGAAATCGTAGGCATTCCGAAACCCGTGGGCATACACTTCACCGCCACTGAGATCGGGCTTCAGTCGCAGCACGGTCCCAAACTCTGGCCGTTTGACCGGTGAGTTCGGCAGCGTGACATATCCCGCCGTCACGTTGGCGGTGTTCCCGCAGATCAGATACCACCAGCCATCAGGACCTCGTCGAATCGCGTGTGCGTCGTGCTCGTTGCCGGTTTTCACCTTGAGAAACACATCGGGCGGTCCGTCGGCCTGATCGTCACCGTTGGCATCCCGAAACCGCAGCAGACCCGCGTCTCCCGAGCAAATCAGATCCGAACCCAGGAAGAACATCCCCATCGCACCATTGGCGGGAAGGTCCGAATACTGCCGATACTTCTCGGCTTTCCCATCGCCATCCTCGTCGATCAGGATCCGCACGTAGCCTTTTCCGGCCACCACGATCCGCCCGCGGGAGTCGACGGTCAGACTGTAGATGTCATGCGCAAGATTGTCGTCCGCATACAGACTGACCTGAAAGCCTTCGGGCACCGTCACCCCCGGGGACTGTTGAGCCCACGCCGGATCAACGGTCAGGGACGACAACATGACTATCACGGCAAAGCGCGATACCAGTGCGCTACGAGACAAAAACCAGTCTCTCATGGGTCAGACTCCATTCCGTTTCCACGGATCAGCCAATTCTAATCACCGAGCGCGACCCTACAACAGATTGATCAGATCCGTGTTCAGACCGCGTAAACTCCATTGAGGCAATATCTTAGCAGCACCAGAATTTTGTGGGAATGGGGGTTCTGCCCGTGGCCGGCGCTGCCGGTATTCGACCCCGGAGGGGGTCGCAGAGATTAGCCGGTGGTTGAGCGCAGCGACACCACCGGAACTGATCCAGAACGGAGATGCACCCTGAAGGGGTGCCAGAGCGTGACATTCAATCTAAAAATCGCTCTTCGAACTCGATCTCGGCAAGGATGAGCAATTCTTTCAGCTCTTCTCGAAATGTCTTTCGCCTGTGATGTGATTCTTGATTTTCAATATATCCGCTCATCGCCTCACGAGCCGTCGGACTGACCGTGAATGCTGCATAACCTTCCTGCCACGAAAACTCCGGAATCTTTATGACGTCATGCACCCACACGGACGAGGCCTTCTTGATGTCCCGCATCACGTCGGCGAGACAATGCGTGGCCTTCAGACCGAATAGCAAATGCACGTGGTCCGCGACACCCCCGATGCATTGTGGAACACCCTGCAACCCGACAATCGTTCCGGCCATGTATTCGTGCAGTCGCGATTGCCATTCGGCCTCAATGAATGGGCGACGATCCTTGGTACTGAAAATTGCGTGATAATTCAGACTTAGGAATGTCGAACCCATAGTGGCTTGGCTCCGCTTTTGAACGGGAACATCAGTCGAAATGAATCAATCACATTTCTTGCACCCCTTCAGGGTGCGTCTATCACGCGAATCGATTCCGGTGGTGTCGCTGCGCTCAACCACCGGCTAATCTCTTTAATCCCTCCGGGATAAATACCAAAACATGATCTGCCACCATGAAACAGCCTGGCCGCCAATTGGCAGCCGGGCTGTGTGATCGAAATCAGATTTCTGCGACGTCGTTACCCCACCTTGGCGGGTACCACGTACGGGGCTCGGTATTCGCGGGTCAGCATCGGAATGGCTTCTTCAGCACGAGATCCTGTGAAGGTTTCCTTGACTGGATCGATCGTCAGCAGCGGTCCCACATGCAACTTGGCGGCCATCATGTCGACATGATTGTCAGCCAGATGCTTGGCAACTCGCTCGAAGGTTTCGGCGACTTCGGGCTGAGGAGCCGCGTCCTTCAGGCGTTCCTTGGCGGCATCCACCGAGACCGCTTCACCCATGCGGTACGAGATATTTCCCAGGTGACACAGGGCGCTCGACAGATGCCCCTGCTCGATGTGGCCGTTCAGATTCTCCGGTTTGCGAGACCGCACGGCGTCGAAGAAGTTGCCGAAGTGGTCCCCGCCGCCGTCAAACTTCTGGGTCATCTTGCCTTCGAGATCAAATGCCGCTCCCCCGTTGTAGCTCGACAGGACCACATAGCCTTCGCTGCCGTGGAAGATGACTCCGACACGGGCGCCCTTCAACGGATCGGTCGGCAGTCCACGCACTTCGAACACCAGGTTCTTGTCGCCATAGTTGTGGATGTTGATCTGCGTGTTGGCCGTTTCGCCGGCGTCTTCATATCCCAGCCGCGCACCGTAGCTCAACACGCCCTGGCCAATGTCGTTGACATTCAACCCCCAGCGGGCGATGTCCATCTGATGAATGCCCTGGTTGCCGAGATCGCCGTTGCCGTAATCCCACTGCCAGTGCCAGTCATAGTGGAACTGTTTGCGAGTGACCCCGTGCATCGGAGCCGGGCCCGTCCAGATATCATAGTCCAAACTCTTCGGCGGATCGTACATCCCCTTCGGA
The DNA here is from genome assembly GCA_945861445.1 of Planctomicrobium piriforme. Lineage (GTDB taxonomy): Bacteria > Planctomycetota > Planctomycetia > Planctomycetales > Planctomycetaceae > JAKFVC01. The sequence continues at coordinate 20,529 of CAMAVF010000070.1, forward strand.
CCAATCGACGGCCGCGATTTGTAGCACAAGCCGCGAGCCAATTTGACCTCGCCAATCTTGCCGGCATGGACGTAAGCGATGGCATCGATCGTGCCCTTCATCGAACGGCACTGGGTTCCCGCCTGGCAGATCTTTCCCAGATGCTTCGCGAACTCGACCACACGGCGGCCTTCGCTCACGTTGTGGCTGACGGGTTTCTCGACGTAGACGTCTTTGCCGGCCTGCATCGCCCAGATGGCGGCCAATGAATGCCAGTGGTTGGGAGTCGCAATCGTGACGGCATCGATCGACTTGTCTTCGAAGGCTTTTCGAAGGTCCTTGTAGAAGGTCGGCTTCTTGCCTGTTTCCTTTTCGACTCGAGCGACCCCCTTGGTCTGCCCGACTTCCTCATCGGGGTCGACGATCGCGACGACTTGCACGCCCTTGCGTTTCAATGTTTCAGACAGATGTTCGCCACCGCGCCCTTTCACCCCCAGAATGGCCACTCGAATCACATCATTGGGACTGGCAGTCCCTTCCTGGGCGAAGGCGTGAACGCCACCCTGAAATCCCGTACCCGCAACGGTGGCGGCTGCCGCCAGCATGGACTGTTCCAGAAACTCACGACGCGACTGAAGGAACATGGCAAACTCCTGCACTAAATGATAAGGAGACTTCGAGCACTCCGGTCACGCATTGGACCTGTCCGATGTGACTACAGGATACCGCCCAAACCCACCCGAGAACAACCGCAACCCCATGAGTGACGCTGTGAAGGATTTTCGGGCCCAATTCGTGATTCAAGTTGATGGGAGGGCGAGGCTCCCGCCGAGCCGCGGTTGTCTATCGGGCGTCGCAAGACCGCGCGGTTCGGCAGGAGCCTCACCCTCCCATGGGGCCGAAGGTCCTTCAGGGCGTTGCCCAATGGAGCGTGTACACGGTGTCTGCGACAGAGAACCAGGCTGAATAAATGAGGAATGAATGACCAATTCCGAATGTCGAAATGGTCATGCAGAACGGGTTGAAACCGACCATCGCTTCCTTACGGGCTCGGCTCGGGGAAGGCGCAATCCAGCGGCGAAGAGTACAATGTCCGACATCGACGACGTTATGACGACTCCACCACCTACTTGCCTCGAAACCCAACTGACCATGCGCTTTGAAGACCGTGCTCCCGACCAACTGCGTCCCATTCGTGTCGAACGCAACTTCACCAAGGCCACCGCGGGCAGCATCCTGATTTCTGCCGGCCGGACGACGGTACTCTGTACCGCCAGCATCGATGAAAACCTGCCGAAATGGATGAAGACGCCGGACCGCGGCTGGGTCACCGCCGAGTACAGCATGCTGCCGGGAAGCACCGCGCCGCGGAAGGGCCGCGATCGAGCGGGTTCGGTCGATGGTCGCACGACGGAAATCCAACGCCTGATCGGCCGCAGCTTGCGGGCCGTGGTCAATCTGGCCGCCCTGGGGCCGCGTTCTATTTACGTCGACTGTGATGTGCTGGAAGCCGATGGCGGCACCCGGACCCTCAGTATTACCGGAGGTTGGATCGCTCTGGCCGAAGCGGTCAATGCCATTCGCGACCGCCTGCCGCCAGAGGTCGGACCGGTTTTTCGATCGAATGTCGCCGCTGTCAGCCTGGGAATCATCGACGGGGAATTGCGTCTCGACCTGGACTACTCGGAAGACAGCCGCGCCGAAGTCGACCTGAACGTGGTCATGACGGGCGCCAACGAATTCGTGGAGATTCAAGGGACCGCAGAGGGCCGCACGTTCAACCGCGAACAACTGGATCAACAACTGAATCTGGCCGAACAGGGAATCCGCGTGCTGACGAACATTCAGCGGTCCACCCTGGGCGTTGACTACCCGCTGTTCGTGTAAACTGAGGTCAGGGTCGGGCGTGCAATTTTTCGAATTTGGCCGCTGTACGTCCTGATTGCAATTCAGCGTTGAAGCGGCCAATTTCGAAAAATCGCACGCCCGACCCATCACCAAGGACCCAAAACAAAAAATCCGTGGTCGATTGTCAGAGACAACCGACCACGGATCCAGACCACAGCCAGAGGTCATTCTCAGTTAATTCTCGCCGGTGGGTGAGACGTTGCAGACGATGTCGCAATCGCAATCACCCGCATCGCGGTTGTCCCAGAAGGCACTGCCGGAGCTTTGTCCCTTGTGCCCTGCGGCACCGTTGTATTGGTAAGTCTGATTGATCGAGCCGATGGCCGAACCGACGTCTTCCAGTTCCTGATTGATGTTGAAAGCGACTTCCGACAGTCCGACGACCAGGGAGAGGACGCCGATCGTGGCGACCAGGACCAGTTCGGCAGAGACAATGAAACCGGCTTCGTCGTTCAACAGGTTGG
>CAMAVF010000071.1 GCA_945861445.1 Planctomicrobium piriforme
CCAAAGCCGTCTGGAACTGGTGTCGCAACATTCTCGGGCCTTCAGTACAAGCGTTGCGGATGTTGGCCTACAATCCACCTCCGACCCCCGAAACAAAATCCGGATGAACCGACCACGGCCGCATCATCCCCTTTTCATCACACCAGATCTGTGCTATCTTCTACTGAATCGCTCAAACACCGCTTGTTTGCATCAATTACTGCCGATATGATGAATACTTGAACTTCCTCGAACATGCCCTCCCGTTCCAACCGCTCAACTGCCTCGGATTGCGCTTGTTGAAAGACGCCTCAGAATGACGGTGCGAGACTTTTTGCTGCGAATCCTGATCGTTCTGGCGGGCCCCTGCTGGTTGGTGGCTGCCGAGGCACCGTTGCGCCTGGAGCCTGCGGCTCCCGTGTTACGCGGGTCCGACGCACGTCAGCAACTGCTGGTCACTGGGTCGCGTGACGGCCGTGATTTGGATCTGACCGCCGTGGCGAAGTTCCGGTCGTCGAACCCCGCTGTGGCCCTCGTCCGCGACGATGGCGTGCTGCTGCCGGTTTCTGATGGCGTGGCCCGGATCACGGCCACCGTGGAGAATCTCGAATCGTCGGTCGACGTCGCGGTCCAGGGGGCTCAAACGTCACTTCCGTTGCATTTCAATAATGACATCATTCCATTGCTGACCAAGGCGGGCTGTAATTCGGGCGGCTGTCACGGCAAGCAAAGCGGCCAGAACGGATTCAAGCTGTCGGTGTTTGGACATGATGCGGCGGCCGATTACGAATCATTGATCCACGAAGGCCGCGGTCGGCGGTTGTTTCCGGCAGTCCCTGGCCAGTCACTTCTACTCGCCAAAGCCAGCAATCGCGTCCCGCATGGCGGTGGACGGCGGTTGGAAGAGGATTCCATCGAGTATCGACGTCTGCTGCGCTGGGTGGTTTCCGGCGTGCCCAAGGGGGCCGATGACGCGGTCCAGGTGGTCCGAATCGAAGTCCATCCCAAACAACGCGTGATGACCGAAAAGTCTCAACAGCAACTGCTGGTCACGGCCTACTATTCGGACGACACACTGCGGGATGTGACGCACGAAACGCTCTACAGTTCGAATGACGAAACTCTCGCCCATGTCGATGCGCGAGGGCGCATTGCGACGACCATGCTGGCCGGTGAAGCGGCGATCGTCGCCCGCTACCGCGAACAGGTCGCCTCCAGCCGCATTACCGTGCCACTCAATAAGGATCTGGCCGTCCCGACGGAACTGGCCAAGTGGAATCGATCGCACTTCATCGATCGACTCGTTGCTGACAAGTGGGAACAACTGCATCTCTTTCCGTCGGCCGAAGCGGACGACACGACGTTTCACCGACGCGTCTTTCTGGACGTCATCGGCAAGCTGCCCACGCCCGACGAGGTCACCACGTTTGTCGCGGACACCCGGTCCGACAAGCGTGCTCAACTGGTTGATAAATTGTTGGCCCGGCCCGAATACGCCGATCATTGGGCCCTCAAGTGGGCCGACCTGTTGCGGATCAACCGCGAAGATCTGGGGCCTCGGCCAGCCTATCAATATCATCAATGGCTGAAGGAGTCGCTGCAGCAGAATCGGCCCTATGACCAGTTTCTCCGCGAGTTGTTGACGGCTCAAGGAAGCAATGAGCGTAACGGTGCGGTCAATTTCTTCACCGCGTTCCCGAACCCGAATGACCTGACCATTGCCGTCAGCCAGGTGTTTTTAGGAGTGCGGCTGGAATGTGCCCGGTGTCATCACCACCCCTATGAGAAATGGGGACAGGAAGATTTCTACGGGCTGGCCGCCTTCTTCCCCCGGATGCAGAAGAAAAAGGGAGACGGGACCGAACTGACCTTTTTCGTCGGTGACAAAGGCGAAGTGAGACACCCGCGAACCAATGCCCTGATGCGTCCGAAAGCGCTGCTCGGCGAACCATTGGATCCGGCAGCGTCTGGCGATCCACGGGAAGTTCTCGCCGCCTGGGTGACAGCCCCGCAGAATCCGTTCGTGGCTCGGACGCTGGTCAATCGCGTGTGGGCCCAGTTGATGGGTCGGGGACTGGTCGAGCCCATTGACGACATGCGCGACACGAATCCTTCAACGAACGAACCGCTGCTCAAGGCCCTGTCACAAGATTTCATCGAACATCAGTTCGACATCCGGCAACTGATTCGCACCATTACCACCTCGCGCGTGTATGGGCTCAGTTCCCAGCCGAATGTGTCGAATGCTCGGGATACGCAAAACTATTCGCGAGCCTACCGGAAGCGACTGGGGGCCGAGGTCCTGCTGGATGCCGTCAGCGATGTGACCGGCGACGTCCAAGTGTTCGCCGGGATGCCACCGGGAACCCGGGCGGTGCAACTGTGGGATCACCGCCTGCCGTCATCATTTCTCGATACATTTGGCCGGCCGCAACGCAAGACGGTCTGCCAGTGTGAGCGAGTGGCGGAGACGTCACTCGGACAGGTCCTGCATCTGATGAACGCCCCCGTGGTCAGCGACAAAATCGCATCACCTGCCGGTCGCGCTGCCAGCCTGGCCGCCAGCGAACGCAGTGTGGACGACATCATTGGACAACTTTATCTGGCGACATTCGGCCGTCCACCGCGCGAAGCCGAATTGTCCGCAGCCCGCCAAGCTTTCACCGCCGACGGGGCCACGCGACGCAGTGCTGCGGAAGACGTGTTGTGGGCGTTGCTGAATTCGGCCGAATTTGTATTGAATCATTAATCATGCGAGATCCTCAGATGGCGAACCGCTATTGTGACGGACATTCACGCCGCGACTTCCTGCAGACAGGACTCGGTACGGCCGGCGGTTTGGGCCTCGCGCAACTGTTGCGAGCCACGGCCCACGGCGCGGAACCGGGACAGCCCGCCCCGCAGGCCAAACGCTGTATCCTGATCTGGATGGATGGCGGACCCAGCCATCATGAATCCTTCGATCCGAAGCCCGATGCGCCGGTCGAGATTCGCGGCGAGTTCGATCCCATCCCCAGCAACGTCCCGGGAACTCGGGTCTGTAACCTGCTCCCGAAAACTTCACAGGTGATGAATCTGGTCACGGTCATTCGGTCGATCGCTCATCACGATCCCGGTCATGGCGGCGGCAATCACTACCTGACCACCGGCAGTCCGACACCCGTCCCGATCGGCTGCGGTGACTCAGCGAGTTTTCATCCCAGCCTGGGTTCGTTCATCGCCCGCGAAACCAGCCCGGCAGCCGGCCTGCCGCCGTATGTGCAGTTCGCGCTCCCCAGCCCGCTGCGTTCGGGTGGCCCCAATTTTCTCGGCAGCAAGTACGCGCCGTTCCTGGTCTCCAGCAATCCCAACGACCCCGACTTTCAGCTCGCTGATGTCACGTTGCCCCCGGGCATCTCGGAAGGCCGGGCCAGTTCGCGCGTGAATTTGAGACGAACGCTCGACAGCCTGGAACGGATCGGTGATGAAGCCGCCGCCGATCCCGCCCGGGGGCTGGACAACTTCTACGATCAGGCCCAGCGGCTGATCACGTCGCCCCAAACGAAGCAGGCGTTTGACTTGAGTCAGGAACCGGCCAAGTTGCGCGACGCCTATGGCCGGACGATGGTGGGACAGCAATGCATCCTGGCTCGGCGGCTAATGGAAGCGGGTGTGCCGTTTGTCACCGTCCAGCACGCCGGTTGGGACCATCACACGAATATTTTCACTTATCTGAAGAACCGCTGGATGCCGACGTTCGACCTCGCCTTCTCGACGTTGCTAACTGACATGGAACAGCGTGGCCTGCTGCAGGACACGTTGGTTCTGGCACTCGGTGAATTCGGCCGCACTCCGCGGATTAATAAGGATTCCGGTCGGGACCATTGGCCCGGTGCAATGTCAGTTGTTGCCGCAGGCGCGGGTGTCCCGCGTGGCTTGGTGATCGGCGCCACCGACAAGAACGGGGCGGCTCCTATCGAACGTCCGTTGAAGGTCGAGGACTTTGCGTGCAGCTTGCTCGCCAAGCTGGGGATCGATCCGCACAAGGAATACATCACCCCGCAAGGCCGCCCCGTCCCCATCGTCAACGGCGGCAAACCGATTGAAGAGTTGTTCTAAAGCGAACGGAGACAGTCCGTAGGACGGGCACTCCTGCCCGTCTTGTAGCAGAATTCGTAAGAATTCTGACGCGTGTCCCAGCGGTTGCGATGTTCAGGGACTTATTAAGTCGGTCCGCAATCGGCGGAACTCTTACGAGATTCCGCTACGAAATCCACCGTTGGTGCTTAAGAGTGGATCCCCGAGGAGACTGCGGCTACATGCCTACTAGGTTCACGTTATGTTCGCTGATCCGTTTCATTCTCATCGGCTACCTGCTGGCTGGAAGCGTCTCCGCGCAAACCGCCCCGGAGATTGAATACCTCTTTCCCGCTGGAGCCCAGCGCGGCACGCGTGCGGAAATTCGGCTGGGTGGAAAGTTCATGCCCGGTCCCTGCGGTCTGGTCGTCACCGGGGTCGGGATCACCAGCGAAACCGCCACGGTCAGTGACCGGTTGGCGGTCACTATTGCCCCCGACGCTCCGCTCCGACCGGCTGAAGTCCGCATTTTTGCCGCTCAAGGTGGATCGCCGCCGTTTCCGTTTGTCATTGGCGACCTCCCGGAAATTGTCCACGCACAGTCCGCTGAAGTGCGCGAGTTGAAACTGCCCGTGACCATTAATGGGCGGTTCCATCCGGCTGGTGAAATCCATCAGTTCGCGATCGAATTAAAAGCGGGACAACAGATCGTCTGCGCCGCCACGACCCGCGCCATTCGATCGCCCGTCGACGCCGCGCTGCGGCTGTTGGATGCTACCGGCCAAGTCGTCGCGACGAGCAGCGTTCAACATTCCGCCGACTCGCTGCTGGCCTTTCGCGCGGCACAGCCGGGACGATTCACGCTGCAGGTGTTTGATTTCCAGTTCACGGGCAGTCTGCAGCACATCTATCGCTTGACCGTCACGGATGGCCCGTGGCTCGACCGTACTTTTCCCGCCGGTGTCACGGAAAACGGCGAGCGTGACGTGACTCTGTACGGCTGGAATCTGCCGGGTGGCGACGGGCGGACGATGCCACACCGCTTTCCATCGGGTGCCGCGGGAACGCTGGAATTGACGTTGCCGGGCGCCGGCAATCGCCTGCCGGTGCCGGTCAGCCAGCACCCGGAAGTCGTCGAGATTGAGCCCAACGATGCTGCCGAGCAAGCCACACCGGTCATGCAGCCAGTGGTTGTGAATGGCCGGCTCAACAAGCCCGGCGACGTCGACACCTACGCCTTCACGGCGACCAAGGGAGAGCGATTCGTCATCGAAGGGGCATCGGCGTCGCTTGGATTTCCAGGGGATCCCACACTCTCCATTCTGGATGCTACCGGCAAGGTCCTGGTGGAGCTGGACGATGGGCCCGGTTCACGCGACCCGAGCCTGCGCTACACGGCGGCGGCCGACGGACGGCACTTCATCGTGCTGCGCGAACACAGCCGCCAGGGAGGTGACGACTTCATTTATCGTCTCCGTATCGCTCCTTTTCAGCCTGACTTCAAGGCCCGCGTCGATGTCCCCGCGTTTGCCTTAATGAGTGACAAGACGGTCAACCTGCCAGTGAAAGTGGAACGGATTGATGGGTTTGATGTGGACCTGGAAGTGACCGCCATCGACCTGCCGAGCGGCATTACGGTACAGCCCCAACCGGTCCCGAAAACGCCCACTGCCGTGATTCAACTGCCGTTGATCGCGGCGGCCAAACTGGGATCGGTGGCCGGACTCACGCGGATCATCGTCCGCACGACAGATCCCAAATCGCCACGTCAGAAGGAAGCTCTGATCGCAGAGAATCCGCAGGCCACCTCCGGCAGTCAGGGGCTCTGGGTGGCCGTTACGCCCGAGGTCCCCTTCACCTTGAAGACGACCACGACGATCTTGGAAGCCCCCCGGCTGGCCGCCTTTCCGTTTCCGGTCATCCTGGAACGCAAGCCAGGTTTTGCCGGCCCGGTCCGCCTCGTGGGAGTTGAACCCGATCGACGCGGAACCGTCATCCCGATGGATGGCAACATCGCCGTCGGCAGTAACCAGGGGACGATCCCCTTGATCGTGCAACACGGGGTCATCGAAGGGACGACGCACCGCTGCCGCGTGATGGGTGTCGCCGAAGTGCTGGCCGCGGATGGCAAGCCCTGCCTGGTCTTTCACGTGGCCCCGGGCGCGATGTCGATGGGCTGCCAGCCGAGCCAACTGACCATGACCACCGAACCGTCCGTCGTGATTGCTCGGCCCGGCATGCCCGTCCAGATCCGCGTCCAGTTGATGCGGCGGGTCGCCATGGACCCGATCACGCTCCGCATCGAACAGCCGGCGGGAATCCCACCGCTGAACGCGGAACCGGTCACCGTCAACGGCGATCAGACATCCGCCACGCTGACTCTCAATTTCGCCGCCGACGCCCTCATTCCACCCCGCAGCACGCTCATCATTCACGCGGCATCATCCCGCGACGGCCTGCCAATCTACGGCCGAACCAGCGTGCGTCTCGAGCGACCATAAACGCAGGGGTCGCCACTTTGCTTGTATTTGATTTGATTAGTGTCGATTAGCGGAGATTAGTGTTTCCCCAAACGAATTCTTCTGTGCAACTTCAAACATCGCCGGCGAGTGAATTCGATTTGAATGATTCGCAAGAATGCACTCGCTGGCGCTTCGAGCTTGTATTCGCGGTCACTTCGTGACTAATCGCTATTTCCCCAACGGATTCACGGGATTAACGACGCGGACTTTTGCCACTCCCGCCAGTTCGATGAGGTCCGGAAGATCGTAATGCAGCAGGGCCCCGTGCTGGACATTGACCGCCTGATTGTGGCTCGCGGTCGCGCCTACCAGTTCTTCCCACGAACGCAGCATGCCGTGCAGCGCCACCGTGCGGAAGCCGTCTCGATCGAGCGCTGCGGCATGCAGGGCCGGAATCGCGGCTTCGCCTATGGCGACGAGGTGCAATTCGTGGGGCTTGTCCGCGGTCGTTTGAAAATTCTTGAGAACGCTCGCCCAACAGGCAACGTCCGCGGCTCGCATTCCAACGTAGGAGCGGCCGAGCAGATAGGCCAGGAAGACCTCTTGGATGTCCTGGCCGAAATGCACGCGGCCCCAGACGTTCTTACCATGTCCCGTCTCCGTTTCCCCGATCCCGCTTAACTCGGCCGCCAGCACAATCTGACCTTGCTTCACCAGCGTTTCAATACGCCCCCCCGGAGCCGCATCGGCTTGCATGCTGGTCCCGTGCAGATAAAGCGTCGCGACACCGCGCGGCGCCTGCGGGACAAACGCCAGGGCTGGAAGCCGCAAACCCGGGACGGGCGTTAGGACAACCTTTTGAATCACATAACCATCTCGCGGAATGCTGCCCACAATTTCGATTGGTGGCGCAGAGGCTGCCTTGCCGTTCGCAGACGATGACGATAACGAAACGCCAATCGTCTCGCGGACAAGCTGGCGTTTCTCGTCTGTCGACCGCTGCTTCCAGGCATCCGCGCGGTTCATCTTCAATTGGGCCGCGATCTCGGCATTGATCTGAAAGACGGAGCGTTCGCCCTCCATTAAGAGAACCTGGCCGGAAGGGGTGCATTGCAGTTCTTGAGGCGTCCAGTCCCCCTTGTTGAGCAGTCGAGCCTGCTCGTCGGTCAATGGATCGGGGAGGGGCTGCACCTCGTGGATCGGCTTGTCCGCCCCGAGCAACCAGCGGTGCATCCAGCGCGCAATCGCTTCCCGCTGTTGGATGCCCAATCCATGCGGTGCATCCGCTTCGTGCATCTCCACGCGTTCCGCATGGCCGAGTCGCGAGTAGAACCGCTTGGCCTCGCGGAAGACCTCCCACGTGCCGCTGATGTCGAACGTCGCGTCTCGCGTCCCGGCGCAAATCAACGTCGGACGTGGAGCCCGCATGGTGAGATAGTCCGCTTCGTCCAGGCCGAATTCCAGTTGGCCGTGAATGTTTTGCTCGGCGTCCTGCGGACCTGCCGTATCGATCAGCCGACGGAAACTGGTGAGATAACACGTCGGCGCCGCAGCCACGATGCGATCGTCAAGGGCCATCAGATAGGCCGTCAGCGTCCCGCCCCCCGAGTTCCCGGCACAGCCGATCTTATCGGCCAGGATGTCTTTCCGGCTCTGCAAATAATCAATCGCCCGCATGCCGTCCCAGATACGGTACTGAGCCACATTCGATCCCAGCAACATCGAACTCAATCCGATCGTAGTGTGTTCGTCAGTACATAAACACCGCACATTCGGATGAGGCACCGGCACATGCGGAGCGTCCTCAAATGCCGTTCGCTCGCGGGTCAGGTCGAGCATCTGATAACGCTCTCCCTGCCCGATCGGATCGTAGCACATGGCCGCCATGCCGTGTCGGGCGAGCAGACTGCACAGTCGCTGATGACCACCCGACATCTTGCCGTCATGGCTATGTCCGCAAGGCACAATCACCGCCGGCCAGGGTGCTGGAGTGACGGGCAGATAAAGATTGGCCGTGACATGAAAATCAGGACGACTTTCGAACATCAATTTCTCGAGCCGATAGCCCTCCCCCTTCAGACGACCGACAACCCTGGCATTCAGCGGCGTCCGTTCGGGCAGGCCGCCAAGCTGTTGCAGAAAGAACTCGCGGCGCGCTTGCTGCCAGGTGCGGCATTCGGCCTGGCTCTTCAGTTTATCGAACGCCCCCTTACGGCGCTCAATCGCCGCATATGCCTGCTGTTTCAGATAGACTTCCAGCAAGGCCCCCGGAGCCTGGTCGCCCTGGAGTGCGGGCAACACGCGGATGTCTTCCGCGGCGGATGCCACCGCAGCCGTGACGAAACAAACTGGCAGTAGGGCAAGGACGTATTTCATCGAGTTACCATTTCATGCGGTCAGGAACGACGACCTAGCGGGGAATACCGGATGAATGATAGCAAGATTGCTCATCCTACGGATCATCGACGACTCAACTTGTTCTACATCCTGACGCAGTCGAAATGGTTGCAATGTGGAAACTGCTGTACAATGCTGCGGGGGCCATTGTCGGCATCATGGGAGGGTGAGGCTCCTGCCGAACCGCGTGGTCTTTCAGCATCCGATTGACTGCGGCGACTTCCAAGGAACTCATCACCGAGACGCGTGATTTTACCTGAAAGACCAGGTGAGCCCCGTGCCGTGAGGCCGGGGGTAGAGTAGAGACTCCCGTTGCAGATCCAGCATCGAGTGACATCGATCGGCAATCAAAGTCGCAACCCCACCCCGGGGCTGACGCCACCGGGCTCACCAAGACGATTTCTGTCGCACTCCCATCGACCCGAACCCTGACAGCGTAGGACTTGACCCAAGAAGGTGGACAGCATGCTGAGCATCAGACTTTTCTGTGTCACTATGTTTTTAACCATATCGATGCTGTTGATCGGCAGCGTTGAATCTTTCGCCGGCGAGTTGCTGTACAACGGGATTCAACTGCCTGATGTCTGGCCGCCGAAGCCCGAAGCGTTTCAGCGCGACAAACCTCAGACGCCGCCGTATCTGGTCAGCCCGCCCAGTGTCATTTCCATTGACGTCGGCCGGCAGTTGTTCGTCGACGATTTTTTGATCGCCGAGACGAATTTGAAACGGCAGTTTCATCAGCCGGTCTGGCATGCGGCGACGCCCGTGTTGCAGGCGGAGACGTTGTACGAGAAGCACGGGACGCGCGACATCCCGTTCGCGGCCCCGTTTAGCGACGGTGTCTGGTACGACCCGCGCGACCAGACGTTCAAGATGTGGTATCAGGGTGGCAGCGGTGTCTATTTCTGCTATGCGACCTCGAAAGATGGCATTCATTGGGACCGTCCCAATCTGAATCAGCTCTACCCCGACAGCAACGTCTTGAAGATCGAACCGATCCAGCGCGATTCGTCGACCGTGTGGCTCGATCTCGATGATCCGAACCCCGAACGGCGATTTAAGATGGTCTACTTCCGTTCGAAATTGTTCACGCTGTTTTCGGCCGACGGCATTCGTTGGAGCGAACCGGTCGCCGTCCACGAGACCGGCGACCGGACTACCATGTTTTACAATCCCTTCCGCAAGGTCTGGGTCTACAGCATCCGCGGCAGCCGCCGCGGCGTGGGACGCTGCCGGTATTACGCCGAGACCACGGATCTGGCCAAACAGGCGTTTACTGATTATCCCGAGCTCTCGCAGTGGATGTGTGCGGACTCGCTGGATCGCGTGCGCAATGTGAAATACGTGGACGACCGGCCCGATCTCTACAATCTGGATGCCACACCGTATGAAAGCCTGATGCTTGGCGAATTCGTGATTCACTCGAAGATCTCGGAAGGCAATCGGCCGAAGCTCAACCACGTGACGCTCGGTTTCAGCCGCGACGGTTTCCACTGGCACCGTCCCGATCGGCGGCCGTTCCTGGATGTCTCCGATGACCCCGCCGCGTGGAACTACGGCAACGTGCAACCGGCAGGTGCCGGGTGCCTGGTAGTGGGCGACAAGCTCTATTTCTACTGCAGCGGACGCAACAGCCATAAGCCACAGGATGACGGATCCGGCGGCAGCACGGGCCTCGCTGTCTTGCGGCGCGACGGCTTCGCATCAGTCGCTGCCGACCAAACGCCGGGCACATTGACAACCCGGCCCGTGCGATTCTCGGGCCAACAGTTGTTTGTGAATGTCGCCTCGGCCAAGGGCAAGTTGCAAGTCGAAATCCTGGATGAAGCCGGCCAACCCATCGCACCATTCACCCAGCAGAATTGTTTGCCTGTCACCACCGACGCGACGTTGGTTCCTGTAACTTGGAAGGGAGCGAAAGATCCGTCGGGGCTCGCAGGCAAACCTGTTCGCTTCCGGTTTCATCTGCAGGGGGGCGAGTTGTATTCCTTCTGGGTCAGTCCCGATGCAGCGGGAGCCAGCGGCGGCTACGTCGCCGGCGGCGGACCGGGGTATACTGGTCATCGCGATACCGTCGGACGGGCAGCGTTGACTGCCGCTAGTAAGATCGCGAAGAGTCCATCAAGCCGGTAGACTTCGTCTTGGATCGAGAAATCCCGCGTTGCAAAATGCATGTTAAATGGGAGCACGCAGATGGCAGCCAAAGACGAGACGTTGATTCGGAAATCGGCCACGTTTTATGCCTCGTTTGATACGGCGGTGATTGCCGATTTCGGAGCCGGCGTCCGGAAGGCCGGAACGCGGTTCGACAATCCCACCGAGAAGGGTCAATTCGTCTACGAGCCGGGGTTCGATGCGAAGATCTTCTCGATCGCGCCCGATCGTGGAATTCACGGTGGAGCACTCCACGTTTCTGACGTGTTACCGCTCCGCGGGCGGCTGTACTTTCCGGCGGAAAAGAATCTGCAATTCGATCCCCAGGGCTGGGGCGGGACCGTGTCGTTGTGGATCAACACTGACCCCGACACGTCCTTAAAAACGCCCTTCTGCGATCCCGTTCAGATCACCGAACGGGGTGCTAACGACGGTGGCCTGTGGATCGACTTTCCCGACGTCAAGCCGCGCGACATGCGCCTGGGCGCCTTTCCGGCCGCAACCGACGACGGGAAAACATTCAAAGAATCCGATCCCGACGCACCGCTGGTGTGGATGAAACAGGTCGGCTTCAAGGTGGGGCAATGGCATCATCTCGCCATCACCTGGAAAAACTTCGACACGCGCCAGAAGAATGCTCATGCCATTTTGTATGTCGATGGAAAACGGATCGGCGAATTGCAAGATTGCGAAATTGCCATGCGTTGGAAGATCGCCAAGACAGGGATCTACGTCGCGGTCAACTACATCGGACTGCTCGACGAATTCTCACTCTTCAACCGTCCACTCAGCGCGGAAGAAATCAGCCATCTGCATGCCGAACCGGGATTGTTGGCGGCACTGAAATCCACGTGATGCATGTCGCCAACAAAACTGTGGGGCCAATTTCACGAAGAGTTTTAGCCACGGATTGACACGGATGAAACACGGACAAAGACAGCAGCAATCCGGATCTGTCCGTCCATCGAAAATGTCACCAACGATCGAGTTTACATGCCAAGATCGGCGCGGCACACGTTGACCCAATCCGTGTTTCATCTGTGTTAATCCGTGGCTAAAATTCTTTCTGATTAATTCTCTCAGGAATGACCACCATGAACACGTACTTTCGCCGAGGTCGACTTCTGTTGTGCTTTGCAGTCACCTTGAGCATCGCGGCCTCTGCCGTCGGGCAGGCGCCTGATGCGGATTTGAAAAAGCTGCAGGGGACCTGGGTCTGTGTGGCGACGTTGAAGGACGGCAAGGCAGTCCAAAGCTACGTCGGGGTCAAGGCGGTCATCATAGACACCGATTTGACCTGGCATTTTCCGCAAAAGGACGGTTCGGTTCGCGAGCAGAAGAACAAGTTTCGCATCGACTCCACCAAGAACCCGAAGCATTTCAACTGGTGGCGTGAAGACAAGACGGAGGCGAATGCCGACCAGCGGATTTATTCCCTGGACGGCGACACGCTCAAATGGGGCACGAACCTGGACTATAAGACGCGGCCCGCGTCGTTTGACAAGGCCGTGTGGCAATTCACGGTGAAACGCGTCCGTGATTCGAAATGATGATCCCGTAGTCGGCAAATCGGAGATAGAATGCGGTACTTTTCAACGCTCAACTGGCCCTGGCGAATCGCTCTTGTTTCCGTCGGGATGATGTCCCTGACGGCGTTGGTTATTGACGTTCAAGCCGACGACGCACCGAAGACCGCAAAGGTGCGGATCGTGTTGGTGGGTGATTCGACCGTCACCGACCAGTCTGGCTGGGGGCTGGCGTTTGCCGGGTTGCTTAAGCCCGCGGCCGAGTGCGTGAACATGGCTCGGAGCGGCAGCAGTTCGAAGAGTTTTTATGACCAGGGATCCTGGAAGCAGGCGCTGGCACAGAAGCCGAACTTCGTGTTGATCCAGTTCGGCCACAACGACCAGCCGGGCAAGGGGCCCGACCGTGAGACCGATCCCAAAACGACCTATCGGGACAATCTGGTCCGGTACATTGAACAAGCGCGGCAAGCGGGGGCTCAACCGATCCTGGTGACCTCTATGGCTCGGCGGATTTTCACCCCGGAGGGCAAAATCAGTTCGAGCCTCGCGCCTTATGTAGAGGCGATGAAAGCCGTCGCAGCCGAACAGAAGGTGCCGCTGGTGGACCTCCACGGCCGCAGTATCGCACACCTGGAGCGTATCGGGCCCGCCGAGGCGGAAACCTACGGCCCGCCGCTTCCGACCGAGGCCGGGAAGTTCGACGGCACGCACCTGTCCAACAAAGGAGCGGCAGCCATCGCACCGCTGGTCGTCGAAATGCTGTGGGACGCCGAGCCAGCGTTACGCGCCTGCTTGCCGGCGCCCAAAAAGGTCTGAGTTTTGCTACGCCATCACGCAGTGATGAGCGTTCCCAGGCGAGCGTCCGGCGTGAGCCGGATGGTTGTTATACGATCGAGGCAACCATCGAACTCCATTCAAACCATTCGACCAATGACAGACATCGTTGAACTCGTGATGGCAGAAACTCGCTAAAAACCATCCGGCTTACACCGGACGCTCGCCTACGAAGAGACGCAATGCAGAAGAATTCATTTGGGGAAACCGATCTCCACTAATCTACACTGATTCAGACTATGCCCAAGCTTGAAGCGTAACTTTTGGTTTGTCTTGATTAGCGTCAATTAGCGTAGATCAGTGTTCCCCATATGCATTTCTGAATCCTCAATGTGGTCCGTTTTGGAGCTTTGCGCCTTGGTCGGCGAGGGCGCAAACTCGCCAATTCGACTGCGATTTCCGTGTCGTCAGCAATTCCGATACGCTAATATGCTCGTCTGAATGCCGGTGACAGAAAAATGTGACGACAGAAAAATGGAGACCAATTCCATTGTGTGAATCGACGGACCATGATCTTTCTGTCGTCTCATTTTTCTGTCAAACCTGACCTCATTTCGACCAGGGGCATCGCCATCAAAGAGTCGGACTGGAAGTTGCTGAGCAAGTTGAAGCCGCTGGCCTTGGCACGTCTTAGTCAGCGGATTCTGGACGAAATCTGTGCCATCGCGACGGAATCCCGGTCGGCTCATGAGCGATACCTTGCGGTCTTCGCTCTTTAGAAAGTTGCGTCATCGACATGCTGCTGCTCGCTCAATCTTCCAGCCTTCCGTTGCACACCCTGGACCTGGTCATCCTGGTGTTCAGCATCGTCGCCGTGACCCTGTTCGGCATGTACGTGGGGCGCAAAGAAGAGGGGACCAGCGATTACTTCCTCGCGGGCAAAAGCGTTGCCTGGTGGGCGGTCGCCGGATCGATCTTCGGTACGAATGTCAGTTCGCATCACATGGTCGGCATGATGGGGGCCGGGTTGAAAGAAGGGTTCGCTCAGGCCAATTTTGAGTTCGGTGCCATTTGCGGACTGTTGATGCTGTGCTATTTCTTTCTGCCCCTCTATCGCCGCATGGGGGTCTACACCCTGTCCGAATTCCTGGGCCGGCGCTACGACGACCGCAGCCGGATGTTGTATTCGGTCTCGAACATTGCGTTCCTGTTGATTCAGATGTGCGGCACGTTGATCCTGGGCGCGGTCACGGTGGAGACGCTGATGGCCGGCACCGAATATCCCGTCAGCTACGCGGCGGCAGTCTGGGGATTGTCGCTGGTGGCGGCGGCGTATACGGTCTTCGGCGGTCTGAAGGCTGTGATCTACACCGATGTGATCCAAAGCGTGTTGCTGCTGATCGGATCGGCGATCATCGCGGTCCTGGCCATCTGGCATCCGAACGTGGGCGGGATTGCCGGGCTGCTGGCGAAGGAGCCGACGAAGTTTCACGTCTTCTTCCCCGCCGATCACCCGCAGTTGCCCTGGACCGGTGTGCTGACCGGATTGATGGTGCTGCATTTCTATTACTGGGGCACGAATCAATTCATGGTGCAGCGGGCCCTGGGAGCCAAATCGGGCTGGGATGGTCGGATGGGGATCATCGCGGCCGGGTTCTTCAAGCTGCTGATCCCGTTCTTGTGCATCGTTCCCGGCATGGCGGCCGGGTACATCCTGACGATCGACCGCGAGACCCAAAGTGACACGACGTTCGCCGCGTTGACGCGGGCGCTGGTCCCCGCCGGGTATGGCCTGGTCGGGTTGGTGATGGCGGGGCTGGTCGGCGGAATTCTGTCGACAATCGATTCGATGATGAATTCCACGGCGACCTTGTTCACGTTCGACATCTATCAGAAATACGTAAACCCCAAGGCGTCCGAAAAGCGGCTCATCTGGATCGGCCGAATCGCGATGCTCGTGCTGGTGTCCATCGCCATCTGGATGTCGCTGCAATTTGGCGAGACCAAGGGGGGCATCTTCAACCTGATGGCCGACTATAACGCCTATCTGGTTCCCGGAGTGTTGATCGCTTTTCTAGCTGGGATTTTTCAAAAGTTCCTCACTCCGACCGGAGCCGTGGCGTGCATTCTCGCTGGCCCGATTTCATCGGTGATCCTGGAGCAGGGGGCGTCGAGACTGTTCAGTCACTCGCTGCAAGCGTTCCATCGAGCCGGCCTGGCCACCGTGGCCAGTTATGCCGTCCTGGTGGTGGTCAGCCTGGCGACTCAGTCCGAACGGAGCGCCGACCGCGAACAGTACCTGTGGTGGACCTATCGCCACAATCCTGCGGACGACAGCCTCATCGCCCGGCCCTGGTGGCAGGATGATCGCACCTGGGCCATCGTGTTGATCGTCTGCACTCTGGCGTTGTGCTGGTATTTCGCGTGATACAGTCGAAATCGAGCCGTGACCGCGCGTGTCGGTTGCAATGGGGGCGTGCATTCATCATCGTGTATTGAGTCGACATCGCGAAGTTGGCAGCCCTATCTTAGAAACGGAACTATCATGAAGCTCTCGCTCGGGTTTCTGTTCGTGTGCGTGGTGAGTTGTTCGCTCGGATGTACGAAGCCGGACAATGTCCAGAAGCCGGGTGTTTCATCGTCGTCGGCAACCACGCCCGACGCTCCCAAACGCACGATTGGGGTCTCGCTGCTGACGCTGGATAACCCCTTTTTCAAGGTGATCGGCGACAGCATCACTGCCGAGGGAACCAAGCACGGCTACGAAACGATTGTGGTCAGCGGCGATAAGGATGTGGCCAAGCAGAGCAATCAGATCAAGGACTTCATCGTCAAAAAGGTGAGTGCCATTGTGCTCAGCCCGTGCGATTCGAAGTCGATTCTGCCCGTCATTCAAGAGGCCAACGCCGCCGGCATTCCCGTCTTTACTGTTGACATTCCGTGCAACGAACCGGGCGTGAAGATCGTGACCCAAGTCGCGACCGACAACTACGGCGGTGGCAAGGAGGCGGGCCACGCGATGATCGAGGCCCTCGGTGAGGCCGGGGGCAAAGTGGCCATCCTGCACTTCAAGCAGGCGGAATCGTGTTTGCTCCGCGTGAAAGGATTCCGCGAGATCATCGACGCCCACAACCAGACGGCCGCTTCCAAGATTGAACTCGTCGCCGAGCTGGAAAGCGGCGGGGCGAAGGACATGGGCTACAAGGCGGCGGAGGATTCGCTGCAGGCCAATCCCGATTTGCGTGGCGTCTTCGCGATCAACGATCCCGCGGCCCTGGGTGCGCGAGCCGCATTGGAGAAGGCCGGCAAGGCAGATCAGGTACTAATCGTCGGCTTCGACGGTCAACCGGAAGGCAAGCAGGCGATTAAGGAAGGCAAGATCTATGCCGACCCGATTCAGTTTCCCGACAAGATGGGAGTCGAAATCGTGGCCTCCATCATCCAGCATTCCAAAGGCGAAGCACTGCCCCCCCAGAAGCTGATCCCCACGCGGCTGTACCGCAAAGCTGACGCCGACGCGGATCCCGAATTGAAGTAGCGAGAAGCAAGAACTTGTGATGCGGACGCAAACCAGCGGGGACGTGATTCCGACCCCCTCGGACCCGGACGCGGCGCGCCGCCATCGATCTCGGGAATTCCATTGCCAAACGAGACAGGCCAAGACATAATGGCATTGTTTGATGCATGTGTTCGGTCGCTTCGCAGGTGACAGTAGTTCTTCATACTCTTTATTGTCTCTACGAGCGCCCCTTTTTTTATGGAGGTTTTATGAAGATTAGTTGTCGTAAGGTCGTTCGTTCCCGGGGATTTACTTTAATCGAGCTGCTCGTTGTGATTGCGATCATTGCCGTTTTGATTGCGCTGCTGTTGCCGGCGGTGCAGCAGGCTCGCGAGGCGGCGCGCCGCTCGCAATGCAAGAACAATTTGAAACAACTCGGCTTGGGCCTCCACAATTACCACGAGACGCATTCCTGCTTTCCCTACGGGGGCAGCACTGACAGCGGTTATAACTGGGGGGCAAATGACACGACCGGCCACGGAATCTATAACTGGCGAGGTTTGATTCTGCCCAATCTGGATCAAGCGACGCTGTACAATAAAATGGCCTCGGATATGGCAGCCGCCGGACAGCCGATTTCTCAGCCTGTCGGCGGCGTGTCAGCAGCATATAAGACGGCGTACGAAGGCTTGGCCGCGCAAAAGATAAGCTTGCCGGTACTCCAGTGTCCCAGCGATCCCTTATCGGGTCGTTCCGATGCACCGTCTGGTGTGGGGGCGAACTGGGGATCCGGCCATCCCAGCCCTGCCGCAGGCGCACCGGCCAGCTATTTTGGAAGTGCCGGGCCGGAAGCCCAACATACTCAAACAAATATCTGCGTGAGTCCCTGCGTCTTCTACCGTGGCTCTGGCAATTTCAATGCCAGTGGAGTTCCCGGCGGTGGCGTCGGAATGTTCAGCTTGCGGGCGACACGCGTGCTGATCCGGGATGTGACTGATGGGACCTCGAATACCTTGTTTGCCGGTGAAGAACGACTGGGTAATTCGTCTGGCGGGTTTGCCGTGGCTTACCATCAGTGGATGGATCCGTTTTCCGTCACGACCACGGTTCGTGGCGTCAATCGCAATGTCACCACGGACTACTACGGTCAGGGTTTCGGCAGCATGCATGTTGGCGGAGCTCAGTTCCTGATGGCCGATGGCGCAGTCCGCTTTATTAGCGAGAATGTCAACATCGCCACGTTCTGTATGCTGGGAACCAAGGGGAGTGGCGAGACGCCGAGTGATTTCTAATCCACAATGCGTTTCTGATTCACGGCACGTACTGGCCGCGGCGCTGCTCCGTTGGCCGGTACGGGCTGTAAACTTCTATTTCCTTAAGCAGCCCCTCGCAATGCGTTGCGGCTGTTTCAGTTGAGAAAAGGTGAGTTCCCTGATGCAAGCACTCGGCAAACATTGCGAATGGTCCAGCTCTGGTACTTTTAACATGGCCAACAGCCGATTATCCAGAGCCAGCAAACTCCTGCTGGGGGCTTCGCTGGTCTTGTTGCCGCTTGCCGGTTGTGGTCCGTCAGGCCCGAAAACCTCGTCATTGACAGGTGTTGTGACTTATGCGGACAAACCGGTCAAAGATGCGTCAATTCTCTTTGCGCCGGTTGACTTGAGCAATTCTCAACCAGGGACGGCCACGACCGATAAAGATGGGAAATATGTCGCAATCACGAACAACAACCTTTCGGGCCTGATGGCCGGCGAATATAAGATTTCAGTTGTCGCTTACAAAGTTCCCCTGCAGAATATTGCACCGGCAGACCTGGCGCGTCTGGGTGACAGCAATCTCGCCGTTCCCAAGAAGTACAACGACCCCGAGACCTCCGGCCTGACAGTTACAATTGACGGAGGTTCTGCGGAGGTCCTGGACCTGACGTTAACCGATTGAGTTGGTGGCACCCCTTGATGCAGGCTCCTCGACTCCTCTCAGGCCACACATGAGTGCTCAACCCAACTTCTTGCATGAACTTGTCGGATCGATGTCGCAGGGAGCGGCCGGGAATCCCACGGTCGCCATGATCGAGGCGGCGTTTGCCCATCATGGGCTCCACTGGCGCTACGTCAATATGGAGGTCACGCCGGAAGACCTGGGTGTCGCCGTGCGGGGCGCGAAGGCGATGGGCTTTCGCGGGTTCAATTGCAGCTTGCCACATAAGGTCACGGTCATTCCGCACTTGGATGGGCTTGGCGAATCGGCTGCCGTGATGGGAGCCGTCAACTGCGTCGTGAGGCGCGGTGACAAATTGATCGGTGAGAACACCGACGGCAAGGGTTTTCTCAAGTCGCTGACATCGGCCACCGATCCACGGGGCAAGGCTGTCGTCATATTCGGCGCCGGTGGGGCGGCCCGAGCCATTGCCGTTGAATTGGGACTCGCAGGAATCCGCCAGATCACGGTCGTCAATCGATCTGCGTCGCGCGGTGCCGACCTGGTTGAATTGCTGCGTGACAAGTTACAGCTTCAGGCCAAGTTGATCGTCTGGGATGGCGACTACGTGATTCCCGAGGGCACCGATTTCGTGATCAACGCGACCTCGATCGGGCTCTATGACGCGAATGCCCGACTGGCATTGGATGTCAGTTCATTAAAGCCCGGAATGATTGTCGCGGATGTCATCGGCAATCCGCCGCAAACGCGGTTGATGCGCGACGCGGCCGAGCGTGGCTGTACGGCTCTCGATGGATTGGGAATGCTCGTCAATCAGGGGATTGTCGGCGTCCAGTATTGGACCGGCATCGAACCCGATGCGACGGTGATGCGACGGGCCCTCGAACAGGCACTGGGACTATGAGCGCCCCCGGCCCGGCGTCCTCGACGCAGCAGGCCCCGTTACTCGCCATGCACGGGATGACAAAATCGTTTCCCGGCGTGCAGGCCCTGCGCGGTGTCAGCCTGTCGCTGCGAGCCGGCGAGGTGTTGGCGTTGCTGGGAGAGAACGGAGCCGGAAAAAGCACGCTGATGAAAGTGCTCGGCGGTGCCTTTCGTGCGGACGCGGGATCGATCGCCATCGATGGCATCGAACAGCATTTTGCCTCGCCGCAGGACTCGCGCCGCGCGGGTGTGGCCGTCATCTATCAGGAATTCAATCTCGTCCCGGGATTAACCGCATGTGAGAACATTTTTCTTGGCCAGGAACCGACGCGGGCAGGTTTCATTTCGCAGACCCAGGAACGGCGACAGGCCGCCGAGTTATTCCAGCGACTCGGCATCGCGGTTGATCTCGACACCCCGTGCCGGCGGCTGACGACTGCACAACAACAGCTCGTGGAGATCGCGAAGGCCCTCGCGTGCCAGGCGCGGATTATCGTCATGGACGAACCCAGTGCCGCGTTGACGTCGCACGAGGTCGGCCGTCTGTTCGCGATCATCGACGAATTGAAACGGCAGGGGATCGGGATCGTCTACATCAGTCATCGCCTGGACGAAATCTTCACGGTGGCGGATCGCGTGACCGTCCTGCGCGACGGGCAGAATGTCGGTGAGCGGCCGATTTCGCAAGTCACCCGGCAAGAGCTGATCGAGTTAATGGTCGGACGTGAACTCAGCGACGAGTTTCCCAAACGGTCGACGGCCATCGGACCACCCCGCCTGGAAGCGATCGGCCTGCGTCGCGGACGGGCGGTCCAGGACGTGTCATTCTCGGTGCGACGCGGTGAGATCCTGGCGCTGACCGGATTGGTGGGAGCCGGTCGCACGGAAACGGTGCGGTTGATATTTGGTGCCGATGCACGCGAAGCGGGAACCATTCGCCTCGACGGCCGATCGTTGGCGATTCGCTCGCCACGCGACGCGATTGCCGCGGGGATCGGTTTGCTGACGGAAGATCGCAAGCTGCAGGGGCTGGTCCTGGGGCACGCTGTCCGCGAGAACTTTGGGTTGCCAAATCTGGATTGGCTGTCGCGCTGGGGCTTTGTGCAATTGCGCCGTGAACGGGACGAATTCACGCGCTATATCTCGTCGCTGCACATCAAGGTCTCCAGTGGCGAGCAACCTGCCGGAACGCTGTCGGGTGGTAATCAGCAAAAGGTCGTGCTCGCCAAATGGCTCGCCCGGAATTGTGAAGTGCTGATCTTCGACGAACCGACGCGCGGGATCGATGTCGGAGCAAAGTACGAAATCTACCTGTTGATGAATGAGCTGATTGCGGCGGGGAAGTCGATTATCATGATCAGCTCGGAGTTGCCAGAAGTCCTGGGCATGGCGGACCGGATTATCGTCCTGCACGAAGGTCGTGTGACGGGTGAGATCGCCGATGCGCGCCGTGCCACACAGGAACAGATTATGAAGTTGGCTATTGCCTGAATTCAGGAACCACATGTCTCGTCTCCTGCTATCACGATTCCTGACTGATTATGGCATGGTATTCGTGCTGGCGATCCTGTGCGCCTTCTTCAGTGTTGCGACCTACAGCGAACAATCGCCGACCGGTGAAGCAGCCGCGCGGCAAGTCGCGTCGACACTCTCCGCCCAGTTTGGCGACAAGGGAAAAGTATTGATCGTCGCTCGCGATCAAGCCGACGAAGCCCTGTTTGCCAACAAGCTGGAAGCTGCGCTCGAGAAGACTGGCACGAAGCCGCTGGCCGTGGTGAAGGGGGAGCCGAAAGACGCCCGTGCCGCCCTGCAGAAAATCGCCTCCAGCGGTGGTCCGCTGGACGCCATCGCCTGTACGCGAACGACCGCCGCGTGGCATGTCTTTGCCGACTTGAAAACCGACTTCCCGACCCTCGGCACACCGCGTCTCGTCCAACCGAGCACCGAAAAATGGCCGAACTTTCTGAAGTCCGAGAATCTCGTCAACATTGCCAATCAGATTGCAGTCATCGCGATTATCGCGATCGGCATGACGATGGTCATCATCACCGGCGGAATCGACTTATCAGTCGGCAGCCTGATTGCGCTATCGGCAGTCCTGGCCTCGCGATTTATTCGTGACTATGCGGGTGCCGAACAAGCCTCGGTGTTGGGCATGACGTTGGCCAGCATCGCGGCCATGCTGATCTGCGGACTGATCGGAGCCTTTTCCGGCGGCATGATCACCGTGTTCGGCATTCCGCCCTTCATTGTGACGCTGGCCATGATGCTGGTGGGGAGCGGCCTGGCCTACATCTTGGCGGCCGGTCAGTCGATCTATCAGCTTCCTGACTCCTTCGTCTGGCTCGGCCGCGGCGAAGGCTTTTTGAAAATTCCCAATGCTGTGCTGCTCATGTTAATTCTGTATGTCGCCGCACACGTGTTGATGTCGCGGATGCGGCTTGGACGGCACTTGTACGCCGTGGGCGGCAACCGCGAGGCCGCCCGCTTGTCGGGTGTTCCAGTCCGGCGCGTGTTAATGTTCGCCTATATCGCCAGTGCGTTGCTCGCGGGACTGGGCGGGGTGATCATGGCCTCGCAACTGAAAAGCGGTTCCGCGACCTACGGTAACATGTATGAGCTTTATATCATCGCGGCGGCGGTCGTGGGCGGAACCAGCCTCAGTGGAGGAGAAGGGAAGATCTTCGGCACGCTGATTGGGGCCTTTACGATCGCGGTGATCCAGAACGGCATGAACCTGACGAACGTGGAAAGCTATACGCAGAAAGTCGTCCTGGGCTGCGTGATTCTGGGAGCAGTGCTGCTCGACAAGATTCGGCACGGCCAGTGGAACAGGCAAATCTAGAAGTAAACTGTGCAGGTGAGCCCAGTGATTCCGAATCACCACTGCCCTATAGGTAATTTGGTGTTTACACAAGGTAGATTCTCAATAAACGCTGCTTCAATAAGGAAAACTGCTCCCCTCGCCCTGGTACTCCGGGGAGAGCGGCTGTGTTCATAGTCAAGTGAATTTCTAAGAGATTAGGCGTTGGCGAATCGAGATTTCCAATCAGTATTGTTTTTGA
>CAMAVF010000072.1 GCA_945861445.1 Planctomicrobium piriforme
GTCTCCCCTCGCCCCAGTAATCTGGGGAGAGGGGCCGGGGGTGAGGGGCACGATTCACCATCGACCCTGAGTGCTGAATTCGCAGGGGAAATGGCCATTTGGACGAATCTATCTCAATGACGCTCGCAAAGCCCCTCACCCCCAACCCCTCTCCCCGGAGTACCAGGGCGAGGGGAGATGATTTGTCCCGTTCTTGTCGCGTCTGCCGAATACGCTAAACACCCCGGTCTCAAGTGAGACCGGGGTGTTTGATTTCTGATTGCGTTCTGGTTCCGTCAACCGCTTACGGGAGCAGGAACTGGAAGGTTCCCACCGCGACACTGGTATCCCAGCCGAAGGGCAACTCGCCGAACACGGGGTTCGTGAAGGGCACGCCGTTGGCATTGGCGACTGGCGGCACAGCGCCGAAGTCTCCCAGGAAGGTGTCGCCGCTGGTGAAGCCACCGGTGTTGAAGTCGCTTTCGATGCGGAAGGTGCTGTCACCCACACCATCGTAGGCGAATCCCGCCGCACCGCCGGGGAATCCGGGTGCTGCAAACGGACCATTGGCACTGGCCAGGCGTTGGGCATTACGTCCGCGTGTGTCCAAAGTGAACGGCCCACCCGGAGTCGCGGTGAAGAGGCGAGACTTGAACGCCCCTTCGGGATTTGCGTAGAACGCACCCGTGGATGGGTCGCCATTGACAGTCCGATCCGATTCGCCACGCGTGACGTCGAGAGAATCACCCGTGTTGTCACGGAACACCATGTTCAAGCGAGCCAATGGGTCACGTTGGAAGGCTGTGATGGGACCGAAGTTGGCCGCATCCCACACTCCCGCAGAGGTGACCGGATCAATCGTCGAGGTGAACGATTCGACCAGCACGTCTGTACCAAAGTTGCCGCCGAATTCGTTGTTCACCACGCGAGCGTTTACGCGGCCGTTACCCACCAGCCCGGTATTGCCGACGCCGGCAGCTCCGTTGCTGTACAGGTTGGGTCCGGCACTATTACTGGTACCGACTCGCAGCACCAGGCCGGAACTCGGGAAGTTACCGGGGCTGCCGTTGTTGATGATCGAGTTAAACTGCAGATCGAGAACCATGTCGGGTGACACGTTGAGCGCTCCGTCAGCCAGTAGCGCGGTTGTGGCAGGAGCGTTTTGCGTCTGGTTGGCCGACGACGTGTTGACCACATAAAAGCCTTCACCCTGGTTGTTCGAGATCAGATTGCCGCCAGCGATCGTGCCATCTCCGAACTGCAGGAAGGTCGTCGCATTGACCTGGTTGAGCACACTGACACCGCGACCGGAGTTATTGACGATACTGTTCTCCGTGGCGACGATACTCAGGAATGCCGTGTTAGTGGCACCAAAGCTCAGTCCGTTTCCATCATTCAGGGCGATGAGGTTTTTGTCCAGAGTGGCCGTCAAGGAACTTGCTCCGAGACTGTCGATCGCGATGCCGCCTGTTCCGTTGTTGGTGATGATATTGTTGGTGATGATGGTATTGCCGTCACCAGCGATCGAGATGCCGAAGTTGCCGTTGCCATCGATGATATTTCCCAGCGAAACACCGTTCATATCAAAACCATCCTGGCCGATGATCAAGGCGCTCGAACGACCGAACGCGCTGAGGATGGCGATACCACTGGCCCCGCCAACCGGCAACCCATTGTTCAAGATCCGATTCTGGATCCAAGTCCCGGTGATATCGCGTTGGTCGGTGGGATCGTTGATCTGTTCACCCACATTGATCCCTTGAAGGCGGTTACCACTCAGCAGGTTGTCCGTGATGTCCACATCGATTTTCGAGTCGGCCGCCATTATGAAGCTCAACCCTCGATCACCATTGTTTGTAACGTCATTGTGAGCGATATCAAAAGTCGTCGTCTGGTTTCCGTTGGCCACCAGGATCTGGACACCATCGCCGCCGTTGCTGGTTACTAGACTGTTTGTAATAGACACATTGGTGATGTTGGCATCGCCATCTTTATTGAACTGAATGCCGTCGTCCCCGTTGTTGGCGACGACGTTGTTGTCCAGGGTCAAGTCATTGATCAGCGAATTACCGTCATTGCTGATCACGATACCGCGACCGGCATTGCCCAGGCCCGCGTTCGTCGTGTCACCAATCACGTTGTTGCTGATCACGGTAGCCGTCAGTTGCGCGGTCGACGGATTCAAGACATTCGTCGATTGCAGTCGGATGTTGATGCCATCACCAGCGAAGGTGGCATTGCTGTTGACCGTCTGGGTGATCGTATTGTTCTCAATGTCCACAACTCCGGTGGAAGAATTGTTCAGAGTCAGGGCCACGCCCGCTCCCACGTTCTGATCGAATGTATTACCGTCGGCCGCAGTGGCTCCGCCGATCGTCAGATCCACAGAGCCGTCGGTGGAGGTGATTCCGACGCCGAAGCTCTGGTTTTGACGGATAATGTTGTCCCGGATCGTCGCATCCAGATGCACATTCTGGCCGACATTGGCCAGGATTCCCGCCCCGGCCCCGGCGTTGCCGTTGCCATTGATGATATTACCCGAGATTTCATGTCCCAAACCGGTGTTGCCGAAATCGATATTGGTGGCCGCCGCGCCATCCTTCGCAGTAATCCCCAGGCCACCTCGCGTATTGCCCGAGATCACGTTGTCCGTGATGGCACCGCTGACGTTGCTGGTCGCCGTCGTGAACTGTAACCCGGACCCGGACAGCGGCAAGCCAGTCCCCAGGTTGCCCTGGATCGCGTTGCCCGAGACCAGCACATCCGTCAGATCTGAGTTGATGAGGTCGAAGACCACGCCATTGAGCGTATTGTCGTTGATCCCCAGGTTATTGGTGATCGCAAAGTCGTTCGTCGGAGCCGTGTTCAACATCACATGCACGCCGCTGCCGGCGTTCTGGTTAATTTCCAGGTTGTTGTCGATGGAGAACAGCGTGGCGTCCGAGTTCGCCAGGCTGAACAGGATCCCGTCGCCACCGTTGAGGTTAATGGTGTTGTTGGTAATCAAACCGTTGTTGATATGGCTGCCATTCGCTCCCGACAGCCGCACGCCTTGTGCCGCGTTGTTGGTCACAGTGGCGTCCGACACGGTCAGAGAATCGACGGTCGAATTGTTCAATGCCACATTGATACCCTGGCCGGCGTTGTTGCTGTAGATGCCGGTAAAGGCCAGGCTGTTGATCGTCAGGTTGGTACCGATGATGCTGACACCCGGACCGCCGTTGTTCGACACGTTGCCGGAGATCGTCGAGGTCGTCTGGGCCCCGTTGGAAGCATTGAACAGGATGCCGCCGAGTCCGTTGTTGCTGACGATGTTGTCACCCGTCATCAACAGGTTCCCGGCCGAATTGGGACCATCGAGCAGGAAGTTGATTCCGTAACCCAGATTGTTCGAGGCCGACGCCCCATTGATCATATTCAGCGTCAGCGATCCGCTGTTGAGTGCAGTCATGTTGAAGCCGTCGGCACGGTTATTGTCCACGCCAGTCCCGTCAAACGTCAGGTCGGCGACCGAGCCCGGGCCGTTCACGTTGCCGCGAACACCATTGCCCGCCACCACGACGCCGTTGTTGGAGAAGGCACCACCGACAAAGCCACCCGTCACCGAGCCGCCACCCGTGACAGTGAAGCCCAAACCGTCACCCCGCAGATTGCCGTTGACGACCGTCCCGTTGCCATTGAAGTCGATATTCGATCCGACCCCCGAGACCGCGGCCCGAATGCCGTCGTTCCGGTTGCCGTTGATGGTGCCCGAGGTCAGGTTCACATCGATCGTGGCACCGGCTGTCGCGGACAGATTCACGCCATCACGCACCAGGCCGCTCGTGACACCGTTGTTATCAACATTCGCATTGGTCAGGGTCAGGCTGGTTGTGGTCCCCGCCGCATCGGCCGTCAACCGCACGCCATTGGCACCACTGTTGGAGATGGCACTATTCGCAAAGCTGAAGTCCAGATTCGAACCCGACTGGGCATTCAACAGGACGCCGTCGCTGCCGGCATTGCTGGCCAGCGTGCCATCCAGCGACACATTCGCCGAGCTGCCGGCACCGGTCGTCAACCCATCAACCGCATTGCTGCCGGCATTCGCAAACGTCCCGCCCACCAGCGTACCGGTCAACTGACCGCCGTTGTTGACCTGGAATTTCAAACCATCCGCACCGGCGTTGTTACCCGCGGTGTGGGTCATATTCAGAGTATTGGTCGAATTGTTGACCAGCAACTCCACGGCATTGCGGTTGAGACTGCCCGCATCCTGTCCGCTGTTGCTGAAGGAACCGCCTGAGAAGGTGCCGTTGAAGATCGACGCATTCGTGCTGCTCACGAGCAATCCGTCGTCATTCGAGTTGTTGACAGCGACATTGGTGAAGTCCAGGGTCGCCTGGGCAGAGTTGTCGAGCACGCCGCGGAGACCGCTGTCCCCGCTGTTGTTGAACGAACCACCCGAGGCCGTGGCATTGAAGGTGCCGTTGTTCGACACGTTGAACCGCAATCCATCCAGGCCGCTGTTGTCAGCCGTCGTATCGGTCAGGAGCAGTGTATTGACCGACCCGGCCCCGCTGACATTCGACTGAATGGCATTGAGGGGACTGTCGTTGAAGTTGCCATCCACGACCGTCGTCGTCAGCGTGGCTCCGTTTTGGGTGGTCATCAACAACCCATTCTGCCCGCTGTTGTTACCGGCAGTGTTCGTCAGGTTCAGGCTGCCGTTCGAATTGTCCATGGAGATTTCGACCGCATTGCGATTCGGACTGGCCGCATTGAGACCAGAGTTCGCAAACGAGCCATTGCTGAAGATTCCGTTGAATGACGACAGGCCCGAGGCCGTAATGTACAAGCCATCCGCCTGCGAATTGGCGGCCGTGGTCCCGTCAAAGTCGAGTGACGCCGAGGAGCCATTATCGATCAGGCCGCGAATGCCGTGATTGCCGCTGTTATTGAAGGAGCCGCCCGTCCCCGTTGCCGTTACGTCGCCACCGTTCTGGGCACGGAAAATAAATCCGTCCGCACCGCTGTTCGTGGCGACAATGTCGGTCAGGTTGAGATTGGCCGCAGTCCCCGTTCCGTCAACGGTGAGGTTAATCGCATTGACGAGGTTATCGGAGAAGCTGCCACTGGACAGTGCGGCATCCAGCGTGGCGCCGGATTGCAGATCAACCAGCAAACCATTCAGTCCGTTGCTGGCCGACGACAAATTTGCCGGATCGCCTCCCAGGCCGGTAATGACACCCTGGGACCCTGAAGAGAGTGCCAGGTTGATACCGTTCAGACCGCTGTCGGAGAAATCTCCGTCTTCGATCAGGGCATTGAAGTTCGAGCCGTTGGCGGCTGTGATTCGCATGCCGTCCAATCCCGCCCCGGTTGCGACACTCCGTTGCAGCAGCAGGTTGGCCGTGCTTCCGAAGTCGATATTCCCCAGAACGCCATTCAAGGCGGCGTCTGACAGGTCCACATCAATCAGATTGGCATTGAGAGTCGAGCCGTTGGCAACTTGGAGGCGGTAACCATTCGCACCGGCCCCGTTGGCGGGAGTCGGGTCGATGGTCAGATTCAGGATCGAGCCACCATCCACCGTGGTGTCAATCGCATCCTGGCCCGCCCCGGAGAAGTCGCCGTTGGTAATGTCCACCGTGAAGATCGAGTTGTTCGTGATCTCGGCATGGAAACCGTCAATGCCCGCATTCGCGGCCGGTGTATCGGTCATTGTCAGAGTGTTGGGAGTGGCCGAGTCGTTGGCCAGCACCCGCACGCCATCCAAACCGCTGTTGCTGAAGTCACCATTGGTGATGTCGGCCGCAATCACTGCTCCGTCGCTGGAATCAACCACCAGGCCATTCCCGAAGCTGTTCACAGCGGTCGTGTCGCGCATGGCGACGTTGATCACGCTGCTCGGATTGACGGCGGTCAACCGCATGCCATCCCCGGACGTCGACCCGTCAAACGTGCTGTTCAGGAACTGGCCGGTAAACGTGCCACCGGCAGCCGCGGTGATGTCCAAACCCGACATGTTGCCCGAAGCCAGGTAGCCGTCGATGTTGGCGACGATGTCGGAATTGTTGGCACCGATCGACAGGGCCTGCGTCGTTCCGACGACGGCACCAATGTTCGTGATGTCCAGATTCAACGGGGCGGTGTTGACATTGGCAATCTGCATGCCCGGGCCGAAGCCGCCGTTGATGGTTACGGTGTCGATTCGCCCCTGGCCGGCGGCATTGTTCAAGACAATTCCACCCAGGTCGGGGTCCTTGATCTCCAGGTGATTCAGGTTGAAGTCGGTGATTCCGCTGCCAAACACTGCCACACCCGTCGGGCTGTCAATGATGAACGAAGAGACTTCGTTATTGTTGGCCAGGGTCACCGCATTGCCAGCACTGTTGGTGATGGTCGGGGTGAGCGACGGATCATTCGTGAAGCCGGGCAGCGTGAATGTTCCCTGAATGGAAACCTTCTGGAAGGCCGCATAGGCATCGAACTGATGCGCGACGCCTTCACCCAGGAAGCGTTGATTGTCCTTGAGCGTGATCCCGCCGTCATACGTGTCGCCCGTACCATGCCGCACAAGAATGAAGTCGGCCGCCGGCACACCCTCGGCTCCCGCCAGCGTCTGGAAGGGATTCTCGAAGGTGCCGTCTCCACCCGGAGCTGCGGCATTGTCGACCCAGGCGACTTCCAGCTTGTGATGGTCGTTGACGTCGCGTGCCACCACTTCGATCGGCGCCTTATACGTGTTCGTCGAAATACGCCAGTTGCGTTGCACCGGCAAGTACATTCGTTCGCGGCTGCTCAGATTGGGGAACGCCCGGATCGGACGGCCTCCGCCCAGGCGGACATCCACGATCAGGTTGACCAGGGTGCCGAATGTCCGGTCGTCGGTGACTTGCCCCTGCACGGACAGGTCGTCACTCAACTGAGCTTCCAGACGGCCGCGGAAACCTTCCACGTCATTGTGGCTGTTTGAATTGTAGGCGTAGTAGCCGGCATAGGCCCGCAACCACTGGGCGTCTCGCGAGACGGGAATACCGACTTCGGCATCACCCCCCTGCAGCGCCTCCAGGAACATCCCGGTCCCAGGGAAGAAGATGCGGTTGTTTTTGAAGAATGGATCGCCGGTGATCTCCCCACCCGGCAGCGTGCGCGTGCTGTTCGACACGGGAAAGTACGCGTTGGCCCGCGCATCGAAGAATCCCCCGATGGTTTCCAGGCTGGTCGTGATTTGGCCGAAGCCGTTGTTGTTGGTCCCGTGGTCGTAATCGTAGAACACGGCTCCGCCGAAGAAGCGATCCCAATCGGCGTTGTAGCCGCGAACACCCAGTCCCGCGTTTCCGCCCACGTAGCCATTATTTGTCAGGAAGGCCCGCAGATCGGCGTACCATAAGGTATCCGCTCCAAATTCGTTGAACGGTAACCATCCACCGACTGCGGTGGAGCCGCCGTCGTTCCAGCCGACGCCGTTGCCCTCAATGTGGTTGAGGCGAAAGTATCCGCCCTGACCGCCAACATTGACGCGGCCCGCGACATCGTCCCCCGCAGTGGAGGGGTCTGTCGGCGTATTCAACGGAGCTTGGAAGCCCATCGCCGCTACGGCCAGCATCGCGAAACTGATTAAACATGTGCGGGTCATCGACATGAGTCTGTCTCTCCAGATCAACTACCTCACCACGGTGCGTCGAACTCCGATGGCGCGGTCTGGACGGAGCCCTATCGTCCACCAATAGATGGACCGGCTCTGGTCAAAACGACGGTTGTTCTGAATCTTCGGATAAAACCGGAAGTGACATTGAATCAAAGAGGTCAGGTTGTAACGGTTTTGGTAATTGTGAGGAGAATGCTCATTGATCGGGTCCTGCCGGAATGTCCAGACACACCGCATTTTCCGTGAATCCGGTGTCTAAATTGGATATATGCGATAGATGGGAAGTCTGTGATATGAAAGGCATGCGGACACAGGAGTCATGAGTGGAATAGGCAGCTTTGAATGAAAGCGGGCTATGCGCTGAATAGGATGGCCTCTAGTCAATCGAATGACTCACTGCGCCCCCGGCTTTAAGCTGTGATGAATACAAGCTCGAAGCGCAAGCGAGTGAATTCCGTTTGAAGCAGTTATCAGAATGCACTCGCTTGCGCTTCGAGCTTGTATTGGCGATCACTCCGTGACCGGTCTAAGCAGCCTATTTCCCCGGTTTCTGCTCTTCGGGCGGGGTCTTGGGATCGGCTGGATCGATTGGTGATTTGGCGCGACTGGGGGGCAAGGGAGTTTTTCCTCCCCACTTGACTGCGCGATCCATGCGTCGCCGAGCTTCCTGGATCGAAGCCATCAGGACGTGGATCGCCTTGCCCAACGGGAGCAATGCTGCTTGAAACTCCCGTGCTGCAAGTGCTTGCGAGGCTTGCTCGTAGGCGGCCTTGTGGTCGTTCCAGTCGATGCTCCAACCTTCTTCCAAAGCGGTGGCCTGCAACGTCTGTTCCAAGGCCGCCAACATTCCCAGGAATTCAGATGACAATTTGAATTCCGCGGAACGGTGTGGTCGCCACAGGACCGTTTGCTCCTGGTCGTCGGAAGGTCCAGCGAGCGTCTTTAATCTCAGGCCGCAAATGATCAGGGCTCCGAACCCAATCAGCACGCCCCCCAGGACCAGCAGCCCTTCGACGACCCGTCCGGAGATCATGAGCACGATCGAAATGGCCAGCAGCAAGGCCCAGCCGCACCACGCTGCGAACCACCCCCAACTGGTGCGGTCGGGGCGCACGGCCAGCATCGGGACCGAACTTTCGGAAAGCCCCTCCGGCAGATCGCCGACTCGGGCGATGACCACCGTGACGTTGTCGGTCCCGCCACGCAGATTGGCCAGGTCCACCAACAGCCGGCAGGCTTCCACCGGCGGCAGGTAGCGGGCAATCAGTCCAATCTCGGGATCGGTCAACAGCCCCGTCAGTCCGTCACTGCACAGCAGGTAGATATCCCCGGGGGCCACCGGATAAGGGCCTTCGATGTCGACCTCGACGTCGGGTTCGGGTCCCAGGCACCGAGTGATGACGTTGCGCGGTTGCTGCAGCAGGATGTCTTCGCGCCGCTGCTTACCCTGGCGGATCAATTCCCATTGCAGGCTGTGATCGAACGTCAGTTGATCGATGCGGCGACCGCGAATCCGATAGCAGCGGCTGTCACCGATATGGCCGACCAGCGCTCCCTGTGGTGAGAGGACCAGCGTGGTACACGTCGTCCCCATCTTGCGGAAGTCGCTGTTCTTCTCGCCCCGATTATGAATGACGGTGTTCGCTTCTTCGATCGCGTGTTTCAACGCGTCGGCGAACGGATCGGGCCGTGCCTTTTGAAAGGCCAGGGGCACGGTGTCGGCCGCGATTTTGCTGGCCAATTCGCCCACCGCATGCCCACCCATGCCATCCGCCACGAGGAACAAGTGGCCGAACTGCTGATACACTTCGGAGCGGGCAGCCATTAAGACAGTATTGCTGTCTTCATTGTTTTGACGACGAAAACCAATGTCGCTGAGCGCTGCGAATTCGACCGTTTGTTCCCAGCGCATCCCAACCGCCTCCGTCCGCCAATCCACTGCGAACCGACTCTCACAGCCGGACCGCCCTCGTTTGTGGCCAGCACCGTATGCTAACACAGCCGAGACAGGACAGAATAGTGCGAGCTATACCACGTGGAGGGCTCAGCAGCAGAATTATCGTCGCCGGCAGTAATCAGTACGCATTCTGCCATTCATCCGCGACAAATTCCTGCTCTTCACTCTCAATTTGGAATCAGATACACAAATGGACCAGAAAGACCAGGTGAGCCCCGTGCCGTGAGGCCGGGGGTAGAGTTGAGACTCCCGTTGCAGAACCAACATCGAGTGACATCGATCGGCAATCAAAGTCGCTACTCCACCCCAGCCCTGACGGGACTGGGCTCACCAAGAAAATCTCTGCCGGTACTAAATCTCGCGACGCAATGTCTCCAGCGTCGGCAATTTGACTGCCGAGCGAACTGCCACCAGAGCGGCCAGGGTCCCCGCGATGGCGACGGCGATCAGCATCAGAGCCGCGTCGTCCCAGGGGAAGTCGGTTCCGATGCTCAACAGATGGGGTAACATCGCCAGCAATGCGGAGATGGTTCCGACCGTCAGACCCCACAGCAACAGGACCGAGCTCTCACACAACACCAGGATCGCGGTCTGCCGAGCGCTGAAGCCAATCGATTTCAGCAGGGCGATTTCTGAGCGACGCTCGAGCACATTCCGCAGCATGACCGTTCCGAGTCCCAATGTTCCCAGTAACAGCCCCAGGCCGCCCAGTGTTTGAAAGGTTGATAGGTAGGTGTTCTGAACAGAGAGGAAATCGGCCAGTCGGTCCGCGACACGCTCGGCATCAAAGCCGAATTGTTCGAGGCGTGTTTCTAAGAGAGTCGACAGCTTGGCAACGTGTTCCGGAGCCACTTCGATCAGGAAATACTGGAACCCGGCCTGTTCGGGAAATGTCTCTAGAAATCGCTCTTCCGACGCCACCAGCACTCCCTGGAAGACCGCACCGTCGAACATGCCGGCGATACGCAGTTGATGCTGCGGTTCCTGATCGTTGGGTACTCCCAGCTTCACGCCTACGCCTTTATGCAGGCTATACATCAGCGTGTTCATGTCACCCAGCACGGGGACCTCACCCGACGCGGGACGCTCATCCAGCGCCGTCCAGGGATTAGGCTGGCTCATCCCGACAAAGCGGAACCCGCCCCGTTCAATCAGTTCGCGCGGGGCACCCAGGACCGTGGGGAGTTGAGATTGATAAACATTGAGGCAACTGGCTTCATCTCCCGGCTTGACCCGGAACGGATAGATGTGCGGTTGAGTTTCCTTCCAGATCGCGGTGGCGGCGGGATCGCTGAGATTCAGTTTGGCTCGACCAGCGGCCGTGTTGAGATCAAACAGAATGGGTTGCGAACTCTCGGCGACCAGCGTGAATCCACCATTGCCCGAGAATTTCTCGGGCGTTTCCTTCGCCGGGTTACGCTGACCGGCGGCGACGGCGACGATCAGAAACGTCGCCGAGGCGATCAACCAGACGGTCAACACGCTGCGCGATCGATTCCGACTGGCGTTCCGCAGACTCAACCGAGCCAATCCCAGCAGACCGCTGCCCCGCACGGCCTGTCCATGATCGCGATCGAGCCACCACGCCAATCCCGACAGTCCGGCCACGAGGCTACTCATGCCTCCCAGGAAGAACGCGACAGTCCGCCACGACAAGGGGCCCAGGCCGGGCGTATCCGGAATCAGATGCAGAATGCTGCCGACGATCAACAATGACGAGAGCGAACCACTGATCATCAACCGTCGCACGGAGCGACGATTCGCGACGGCAGCACTGTTCAATGAGACGTCCGGTTGCGCCTGCCCGCCGAGCAGACCTCGGACTGAGACGGCCTGCAACTGACCGAAGGCGCGCCAGACGGACAGTCCAGCCACACAGCACGAGATCAGGAAGCCGATCACCAGGCTGAGCGGTTGCACGGAGACGACCAGGAATTTCGTACCGATGGCACCAATCCACCAGGTTTTCAAGCCGTAGATCATCACGGACGCATAGCCAATACCTGCCAGCAAACCCAGTAATGAGCCCGCCACGACGATCAGCAGCCCTTCGAGAAATAACAACCAGGCGACGCGATGCGGGGCAAACCCCACCGCTTGCAACAGCCCCACTTCCGAGGCCCGGCGCTCGATTCCCAGCTTGAACAGCAGACGCACCAGGATGGCGGCTGAAACGATCAGAAAGAGGCTTAATCCAATAAACAAGCCGCCGAAATCGGTCGTCCCGCTGGAGGCTTGCAGACCGATCGCCTTGACCGGCACGAACGCCATGCCCAACCGATCCAGAGGCAACCTTTGCAGCAGCTTGGCGCCCTCGGTGCGTTCCAGCAGCTTTCCGTCCAGGCCGGGCGTGCGAGCGATGCGGACCGAGGTCAATTTGCCGTAGCGGCTGCGCCATAACTTCTGGGCAGTGGCGAGACTCACAAATGCCTTCGGCGTTGCCCGATACTGATTCCAGTACGCGTGGTCCCGGTCGGTAATCCGCTGCTTGTCCATCGGGAAGGGTTCTTCCCATTTGTCGAGCGTCTGGACGTCAGTGATTCCCTTGACTTCCGGAGTCACCCCTTTGTCCCGCGCCATCGACTTTTCGTCGAACTTCAGGATTCCGACCACTTTGAAGTCTCGAATCTCTTCGGGGATTTCGCCCCGTGAACCAACCAGGTGATACTTCACCTTGATCGTGTCACCGATCTTGGCCTGCAGGTCTTCGGCCAACCATTCGTTGATCACGATTTCGTGTTCCGCGAGCGGGCTGTGCGGTGCCGGTCCCACGAATTGGAAGGGCCCGAACGGCGGCTTGCTCTGCAAATCCAGTCCCGCGATGACTGAGTACATCGAGAATGTCTTATCGGACTTCGCGGTGCTCATTTCATTCGCGACATAAACATAGGCCGGAGACGTGGCAAGTTGCTGTTGCTGAGCCATTTCGAGTACGGTATCGGCGACCTGGTTTTCGAGGATCATGCGGAAGCTCTCGAGTGCGAAGTAGCCACGCTGTTCGTGGTCGACAATTCGCAGATCGAGGTCACGCAATTGCAGACTGGAAGCCAGCATTGAGTTCAGAAAATCGGCACCAATTGCCAACCGGCTCTGGTCGGTGCGACCCGCTACGAACAGTGTGTTGACACGGGCGGGAGCCCCCGTGCGATCACGAAATGACGGACGGACTTCATTCAGTTTCAGGGCCTCCTGCAATGTCTTCAACGAGACGAAGGCATTGAGCGGCAATTGCTGATTCGGCCGCAGTCCCAGGCGACCCAGGCCGAGTGCTTCCGGCAGGACAGTTTTTACCTTGAGGGTCAGTTGCAAGGTTCCCGACTCGCGCTTGCCCAACAATGATTCGCGTGGCACCGTGCTGGGGATTTCTAACCAGAGTGAGACGTCATCTCCCACCTGCGCCGATAATTGTTCGGCCACACGGTGCGACAGAAC
This sequence comes from Planctomicrobium piriforme, assembly GCA_945861445.1. Taxonomy (GTDB): domain Bacteria; phylum Planctomycetota; class Planctomycetia; order Planctomycetales; family Planctomycetaceae; genus JAKFVC01. Next base: position 13,002 of record CAMAVF010000072.1, read on the forward strand.
GACTTCGTTTTCGACCGGTGGAGAATAGTCCGCATGCTCGGTCAATTTCCAGAAGCGATCATCGATTCCAAACAGGTTAACCTTACCGGCCCGAGTCGTGTCCGCACTGCTATCCGCAGATTTGCCTCCCTGGGGACGTGCGGCGTGCTGCAATCCGCACACCAACGAAATGGCCGGGGCCGCTTCAGCATAGTCCTGAAACAATGGCTGCTTCCTCAGATCGGTGGCGAGGTCTTCACGGAAGAAAGTTGGACTCTGCAAGACGTGGTCAATCTGTCCCAAACGGGCCAGCGTCATCAGCCGGAGGCTCTCACGCACCGAGTCGCCGACGATCAACGCACCACAGATCACGGCCGTGGCGATCATCACCCCCAGCAACACGGCGATGCTGGATTGACGATGGAATTGGATGGTACGAAGCAGTAAACGAAAGAAAGTCATATCGCTGATTCATCGATCGTCGAGGGGCATTGCATGGTCACACGGCTGTGCAGATTCTAGGCAATTGCCCGACACAGCACGAGGGGCAAGCCGCTCTGTGGCTCGGCAGACATCCGCTTGCTATATTTGCGTCTCACGCAGGCAGCGGTGCCTTCCTGCGTCTCATCCGTTGCCATTGGGGAGACCGTGCGATGCGCGTCAGCTTGTGGAAAAGTGGTCGAGCCGGAGTGCTGTGTGTCCTGCTGGGGCTGTGTTCCGCCTACACCGCCGAAGGGGCTTTTGTGACCGAATACGTCAGCGGCATCCTGTGGGCCGAGCCCAAGGTGATTGATCCCGGTCCAGCCGGCGGGCCTCCGTCGGACGCCGTCGTGTTGTTCGATGGGAAGGACTTGTCCCAATGGAGCGGCGGCGACAAGTGGAAGATTGAAGAGGGCCAGGCCATCGCCGACGGGGGCAGTATCACCACCAAGGCAGGCTTCGGCGATTGCCAGTTACATTTGGAATTTGCGACGCCCTCCAAGGTCGAAGGGACTGGCCAGGGCCGCGGGAACAGCGGCGTGTACTTCATGGGGATCTATGAAGTGCAGATCCTCGATTCCTTCGACAACAAGACCTACTTTGACGGCCAGTGTGCCGCGATCTACAAGCAATTTCCGCCGCTGGTGAATGCCTGCCGCAAGCCGGGCGAATGGCAGACCTACGACATCGTATTCTCGGCCCCGAGATTTGCTGAGGATGGCAAGGTCACGAAGCCAGCCTATCTGACCGTATTCCATAACGGGGTCCTCGTGCAGAATCATTCCGAGTTACTCGGTGGCACGTACTACGATAAGGCACCGGCCTACAGCAAGCACGCTGACCGGCTACCCATTCAACTGCAATTCCACGGCAATCCCATTCGTTATCGCAACATTTGGTTGCGAGAGATTCCCCCGCAGGTTTTGCAGGCTCCGAAGTAGGAAGTCTGAGTCGATCCCCCAATTGACAAGGTGAGCCGAGTGCCGTAAGTCCCCGGACTCCGCTCCGTGGCCGACGCTGCTAGCGTCGGTGTCAACGCCGACGCTAGCAGCGTCGGCCACGGAATCCCCGGCCTTACGGCAGCCGGCTCACCAAAACTCCATTCATCAATTCGCCCGCTAATCCGAACATTGCCACAAGGTTGTCACAACATGTCCGCCAGCTATTCGCAAAAGTGGGATCTGATTTCGTTGCTGCCGCATCCGAGCACTCCCGAATTCCAGACTTTGTTTGCCAAGTATCGGGACGATCTCGAACAACTGGCCAAACAATCGGATCAGTTGCCGGCAGTCGGCAGTGCCAGTGCGTCGGTCTCGTACTGGGTGGAATTTCTCACCGAGTACGAACGCGTGGAGATACGGTCGATCGATTTACGAGCTCTCATCGGTTGCTATGCCGCCGAGGATGCGAATAACAAATCGTACCAGCAACTGGAGGCGACGCTGTCGGCCCTCGACCCGCTGCGGGAGCGGGTTTCGACCAACATCGACTTTGCTCTCAAGGCGGCTGGCGATGCGGATTTTTCCCAGTTTGTGGCAGCCCATCCGGCATTGAAAAAGGTCGAGTATTTTCTGAAGTCACATCGCCGCAATGCCGCCTTCCGCCTGCCGAAAGAGCAGGAACTGCTGGCGGCAGACTTGGCCGTGGACGGCATTCATGCCTGGGGCCGACTCTACGATCGGTTGTCGGGAGAACTGCGGATCAGCGTGCAAGAAAAGGGTGAGCTGGTCGAAAAATCGGTAGGGCAGGTGCGCTTTGATATGCCCGATCGATCGACCCGGGAAAACAATTTCTACGCGGCGGACAAGGCGTGGAGCAAGATTGAAGATTCCTGTGCCGATGCTCTGAATCATCTGTCTGGGACGCGGCTGGCAATCTATCGCCGGCTGGGCGTGCAGGATCATCTCGATCTGCCGTTGCGACACAATCGCATGACGCGTGCGACACTCAATGCAATGTGGGACGCGATTTCCAAACGCAAGGGGATGCTGCTGAAGTACAACCAGAAGAAGGCCGAAGCCCTGGGGGTGAAGCAACTCTCGTGGTTCGACCAGAGTGCCCCCTATCCCGTCGCCAAGACTCCCGGTAAGAGCGAAGAAATTCCCTACGATGAGGCCATGGCGCACATCATCCGCACCTTTACCCAGTTCAGCCCCGATTTCGGTGACTTTGCCAGAATGGCGGCTGAACAACGCTGGGTGGAAGGCGAAAACCGATCGGGAAAACGCCAGGGTGGGTTCTGCACCGGTTTCCCCGGCAAAGGCGAATCACGCATCTTCATGACGTACACTGACAGTGAGGACAGCATGTCCACGCTGGCGCACGAACTGGGCCATGCCTATCATTCTTGGGTGCTGCGCGACCAGCCCCTGGTGCTGCAGGACTACCCGATGAATCTGGCCGAAACGGCTTCCACTTTTGCCGAATGCGTGCTGGCCGAAGAACGGCTGGCTCAGTGCAAATCGCCCGACGAGCAGCTCGCGCTGCTCGATAACATGTTGTCGGATGCGTCAATTTTCCTGATGAATATCCACTGCCGCTTCATCTTCGAGAACAATTTTCACAGTGAACGAGCCGCCGGGGAAGTGAGTGCCAGCCGGCTGTCGGAGTTGATGGTCGCCGCGCAGCGTGAAGCCTATTGCGGTGCCCTGGCCGACGATGGTTACAACGGACGCTTCTGGGTGTCGAAGTTGCACTTCTATATCAGCGGTCTCCCCTTCTACAACTTCCCATACACGTTTGGATATCTCCTGTCGCTGGGGGCCTATGCTTTGGCGAATGAAGCGGGCGGCAAGACCGACAACTTCCCGCAGCGGTATCGCCAGTTGCTGATTGCCACCGGTTGTCAGGATGCAGAAGAGGCGGTGCAGTCGACCCTGGGCTACGACCTGACGACTGCCGATTTCTGGAACAAGAGTCTGGATGTCGTCGAAAGCCGAGTGAATCGGTTCCTGAAACTCGTGGAATCCCGGTAGCCGCGTTGGCCGTGAAGGATATTGATGTAGAACCCCTAACAAAACCGGTTGTGGGAGGTTCAGAACCGCGATATTTCAAGCGGTTCTGAACTGACGCAGAGGTTTTGTTAGCGTTTCGTAGCAGAATTCGTAAGAATTCTGACGCGTGCCCCAACGGTTGAGCTGTTTAGGAACTTACAAAGTGGGTCGGCGATGGCGGAACTCTTACGAGATTCCGCTACAAATTCTTCATGGCGTATGTGAGGGCGCCACCACCCACGGTCTACTCTGCCGCCAGGGCTTCCTGAAATACTTCTGGCGGCAAGACTTGGCCGGTAATGGCCTTAAACTGTGTGCCTAGCTGATCTGCATAGACCTGTAACGGTTCGACGACCTTGCAGCTGCGCATCCGGCCTTCATCGAGAAACGGTGTGTTCTGAGGCAGATTGGTCACGTCCATGACCGTCATGCCCGGTTTGAACATGGCCGGGTTGATGGTCTGCTTGAGTCGTCCCTTTTCCATCGTTGATTCGGTCAGGATCACGACATCGCACAGTGTCGTGTAGATGTTGGCAATCGGCACGAACCGGAAATCAAACATCTGGGCCAGCAACTGGGCCCGTTCGTCGTCCGTCGCCGCCACGCTGACCAGTCCCTTGCGGCGTTGAATACCGTAGCTCAACGCACGAGCAATCGGAGATGCCCCGATCATCAGCACGCTTCGGCGATCGAGTGGCCGGTCCTCGGGGCCGGTCTTGCCGAGTGTTGCCTCCAGCGCTTGCAAGGCACCGCGCCACAGCGAATTGAAAGCCTGCCATCCCTGATTCGGAGGCCGGACCAACAGGTCGGTGAATTGACTGGATTTGACGGAATCCTCGACCTCTTTCACGACCGACAGAATCTGTCCGCCCAAGCGTTTGTCGGGTAACAGGGCGTTAATCTTCAGGACGTCAAACATTTGGGCAAAGTTGTCGAGCTTGTCGAGTTCCATCGGCAGGCAGCGATAGTTCAGCCCCAATTTGTGGAAGCCGGCGTTCATCACGCGAACGGTCATCGTTTCGGTTTCACCGAATCCCGCGACCGCGACAAACCGGGTCTGGGGGTTGATCTCACGCCAGCGGTAGATATTGTCGAGTTCTCCGACCGTCGCCTGCCCCTCGTACGATTCCATTCCCTTCTCAAGAGCTGCGTAAATCCACGGCGAACCGTATTTGCGACCCAACAGCGAGAACGTCAAACCGGGCCGCCCCAGTCCCATGCCCACGACAGGCAGATCCCGCTTCTTCGTGACGGTTGCCAACAGCGGCCAGGCCGCATCCAGCGTCGGAGTCGGGCCGGTGAACTTGATGGCGTCGGCCTTGCAGGCCGTGGCCCGTTCCACTGCTGCTTCCAGGTTCCCCAATGGTCGATCGAGCTGCGTAAAACTGATCAGCCGCTTGGTCTTACCGTAGCGCGGGATTTTGTTCGCAATGTCGACTTCCAGCTCAATCCACTCAGGCCCGGCAATAATGGCCTGCCGCAGCATCAAGAGGCGTTCGTCCTCCGTCCCACTCCAATGCCCGCCGTCGATCTCGCGACGACAGGAGAGCAAGATGGGCTTCTTGGCCCCTTCCAACAGTTCCGGGATCTCGGGCTCCTTGATCAGATGATCGAGGCACACTTCAACCAAGTCGGCCTGGTTGGCGGCGTTGAAGATGTCAACCTTCGCCAACTGACGGGATTCCGGAACGACGGAAATGCAGATCATGATGTTTGACTAGCATCCGAAGAAGGAGCGGCGCGCGGGATTGGAAATACAAGCGACTGAACAGAACGCTTGGGACATCTGCGTCCTACACGCCACTCTAACACGGCGGACCAAAGAAAAAACGGCAACTCAACAGAATTTGTAAGGCAGACCGTACAATTCCTAATCGGCGACAGCCGTCGTCGCGATCTGCTGATAGATTTCTTTCGCCTTATCGTAAGCGGCTTTCGCAACTTCGCGTTCTTTCTCACGAATGCCGTTCACCTTGGCGTTCCAGCACGTTTCGACCGCCTGCACGCACCACTCGGCACTCTTCTTACTGGCATGAATGGGTTTCCCTCCGACCTCGATAAAAATCGGATTTGTGTGAACGGACGGCAAGATCCGCACCGCCACCCAGCTTGAATCGGTGATGTCGAGATCGAACGTCAAATCCCGAATTCCACCATCCGCCAGCAGCTTGCGCGTCGCGGCCACTTTGCCATTCACGATGATTTCGACGGGGACTTCACGCGTGTCGCCGATGCGGCTGCGTTCCAAGTGCCAATAGGGTTTGTGATCCAGTCGTCGCGTGCGAATGGCTTCGGTCGCCGGAGTCGGACGCTCGGCCAGCAGCGCTGCCGCATCGAACTTCACGCGCACCTTGCCGGGTTGTTCGAGGTTCAATTGGCTGAACTGCGCCTTGTCGTTGGCCTCGCCCATCCCCAGCGTTTTCCCTGTCGCCGCGCCGTCCTTCAGAGCGGTGGCGCGAAAATCGATGACATGGCTGAGACCGTCGCCGCAGTAGCTGCGTCCCTGCTTCAAGCCTTCGATCCAAGTCTCGTAGGTCAATTCCTGGTTGGGATCGAGCTTCACATAGATCCGCCCCAGGCCCACCTTGTCACCGTAGATGCAGGGAAAATCGGTTTCACCACTGATACGCGAACGCATGCCGCAGTTCAGCGTGTGATACCAGATATTCAGCTCCCAGATCGCCGGCGTATCCACAGCCGAGATGAAGTCGCACGCACCATGGGCCGTCGTGACAATGTACTCGTTTGCGCCGATACCGTCGAACTTGGGCATTGCCATATCAGGCAGTTTGTCGGCCGCCGTTCCCTTACCCGTTTCAACCCGATTGCCTTTGGAATCAAAATCGGGCAACGCCAACCCCCAGCCGCTATGGCTGTAGCCGACAACCGCTCCCTGCTTCTGACCCCATTGCAAGATCGGCTGCGTCCAACTGGGCCATTGTTCGATGAATTCGGCCCCCTCGTAATCATCTTCCTTTAACCGCAGCAAACACAGGTGCCCGGCGTGCGAAGAGGGAAAGCCACTCACTTCGACGTCATAGCGCATCAGGTAACTGCGCTGCGATAACGCAGAAGTTTTCCCTTCGAAATACTGCTTCTGCGAATACCAGCAGGGACCCCAGCTCAGCACACAGCCGACATTGAGATCCTCGCCGAGAATGTGACGCATCATGTCCGAAGGAGTCACCCCTTCCGTCGGGTTTTCATAGTGCGAACAGCCAGCGGCATGCACATGATGATCGCCCGAGAACCAGCGTCGCTGCGCAGGATGAATCCAGCGTTTCAACGCGTAGGAGACCTTCGTGCTGGAGACTCTTTCCGGGACCGTCAGTGGCGATGTGGTGACCGGATATTCCGGGCCGCGAGACACTTCCACCGTATATTCGCCCGGCGGCAATTGGACGCTTTCGCCACTCGTGCGATAGATCTGATTGTGGAAGAAGAAGTCGGGCGACAGGCGTCGGGCGGGATTGGGATAAACTCGGTCAAACTTATCGCGAATCACGAACGCGGCCGTGGTTGGCGTGCCATCAAAGTCCGTAATGTGCAACACGACATCGACTGCCGGAATGCAAGTAAACAAGATCGGCACCGAGTTGCGAAAGCCCAGGTCCTGTGTCCCTTGTCCCACATGAAATCCCAACTGCACCTCGCGCCGGCCGGTCTCGCGGCTGTAGAGCTGAATGATCCGATATTCGAGCTTCAACCCGGACAGTTCGGCCTTAAGAGGCTGCTTGTCATACATGACCGCGTCGAGGAACCGTTGCGGGACATCGCTGGGGCTGATCACGATCTCCGGCTTGGCCTTGCCCGTGCTGCGTTTGAACAGCGGCGCGATGTTCGGGCTCTCAGGCTTCAACGGGGCCGTGACGCCCGCATCGTTGTGGACTTTGACAAGGTAAGTTCGCCAGCCATTTTGCACGAGCTCTTTCGCCACGGGACCTTCCGTGACCGAAACGCGGCTTTCGGGATTGATGGCCACGAGTGCCAGGCAATAGGGGTCCAGAATCTTCTGAACCTGTTCCGTCACGACCCTGGCATCGCTGCCCTTCATCACCTCCCGCAGCTTGTCGGAATCGTCCTTTTTCAGCGGAGCTCCGACGAATTCCAGGGTCTGCAGCAGCCGGTCGGTCGCCGATATCAGCGGCTGCGACTCAACCTTCTCCACCAGCGGCAAGTCTGCAGCATCCAATCGAGCTGAACTTCCAGCCGACAGACCGATGACCAGGAAAGCCAACCAGCAAGCACGACGAAACACAGCATTGATGCGCATGAGAAGCCTCGATGTCGTACTGATGAATTGCGAAGGGACGCCGCCGCGCTCCATTGTGAGATGTTTGACGCGTAAAGCAAGTTCGATGGATCCATAGCAGCCTTCACGCTCCGGCGTGAAGGCCGCCGAGCGCTCCATCGATTTGGCGCGTCCCCAAGAATGTGATCGTAACTTGTGCGCCCCGTGGGATAGGCTTCCAGCCTGCCATCTTCTCCCATCAATGACAGGCTGGAAGCCTATCCCACCCCACGGCACTCTGGGAAGACCACGTATGATCGTGCCGATTTTGCGTGATGTACGGGATGTACGACTTCCGGAGACTATTCGCACTGTGTGGAATTGACTCGAAGAATTGCCTGTAGCGACCCCCACGCAGATTCGTTGGATCGACTTGGAATGCCGAATTGTTCTTGAAGTCGCCCGACGACACAAAGACAAAAAGGTCGTAGAGGCTTCGCGTCAAGACTTTGTGTCTAATGAAGAGGTAGAAAAACGATTTCACCTCACGTCTGACATCGTATTGACCGTACCTTACGAAACTGTTACGTAGCCCTCGACGGGGCTTTGACTTCCGCTTGCGAGCACAATGAAAGTAGGCTCTTTACTTCAATACTGTCGGGTTGTGCTGACCGCCATCATGATCTGGCAAGTCGGCACCGGGGTGGCGTGCGCGGCGGATCGGGCCAAGCGGACCGTCACCGACGAGCGCGACGAACGCACCCTGCGTCAGTTGTTTGCCCCCGCGGAAGATACGGCTCCCCTGCGGATCGCTCGCCCCTTTGACACGGGGCCGCAGCTGGATCGCCGCCAGGTCAATCCGCCCCCCCTGGATGTCTTGCAACCTGGTCCGCCGGGAACGGCCGCCGATCCCCGGCCGTTCCGAATTCCGCCTCCCGCTCCAGAGTTGTTTGATCCCTCGCCATTTCCACAAGCTTATGAATGTGATTCCTACGAAGGCCGGCCGTGCGAGCAACCTGTCGCTCCCAAGTGGTTTCCATATGCCTGGCTGTGGCCGTTTTCCAACGGCCAATGGACCTGGGTCGCCGGGACGGGCAACACCCTGGGGTTTGTCGAGTTCGAGAAGCGGTTCATGTTCGCGAATCCGTTGTATGCCCCATTCCGGCTGATCCCCGGTTTCATGACCCGCTATGTTTCCGGACCGGATACCCCTGATCTGCCTGGTCAGTTGGACGAGTTCTCCATCGAATTGGCGGCCACCTATCAATTGGGTCAAGTCTGGACATTGGACGTCGGCATCCGCCCTGGTCTCAACACCGATTTGAACTATCTGAGTGGCGAGAGCTTCCGCCTGCAGGGGCACGCGGTATTTGCCCGCCAATTGTCCGCGACGACGCAAGGCGTGCTGGGTTTCGTATATCTGGATCGCGAGGACATACCTGCCCTGCCGATCGTCGGCTGGATCTGGCAACCCAATCCAGGAACGAAGCTGGAGTTCGTATTTCCCCGGCCGCGGCTGGCGATGGCCGTGGGAGAAAATCCGAGCGACTGTGGCTGGGTGTATCTCAAGGGGGAATTAGGCGGCAACAGTTGGACCATCGAGCGTGCGAACGGGGCTCACGACGTGGCGACCTATCGCGACTTGCGATTCGTGGTGGGGTATGAGACACCATTTACCGCCGGAATTGGGGCTCAGTTTGAAACGGGATGGGTCACGGCGCGCAAGCTGATGTATGCAAGCGGGACCCCCGATTATACTCCGCCAGATACCTTCCTGATCCGTGCCGGATTCAGTTTTTAATCGTAGAAGCCCTAACCTGGATTATTCATCGGTGGTCGCAAATTCGCCAGCTTGGTACCTGGTGTGTGTTCCCCCTTTCGATGAAGTGGTTCAGCGCACACCTTCCCCCTCCCCAAGTGCCAGATCTGTGATGTCGGGTCCCGATGAATAAAGTCTTCCG
>CAMAVF010000073.1 GCA_945861445.1 Planctomicrobium piriforme
GATGATCCCAATCAGGGCTTCGTTCCCACCACCGTAGATGGTTGCCCCACCGACATTACGACTGCTCCATGAGCCACCAATGAAATTCAGCTTGTTGTACAGCGGCGCTTGATCCAAATAGGGAAGAATGAACGTCCTCCAGTTGGTGCCTGTATTGTGAGGATCGCCCGTGGCGCCAGCCAGCCCCCCAGGTGCAAATACGGTCATCGTATTTTCATAGTTGTGCAGTCCTAACCCAATCTGCTTCATGTTGTTCTTGCACTGCGACCGTCGCGCAGCTTCGCGAGCTTGCTGGACGGCGGGCAACAACAACGCGATGAGGACTGCGATAATCGCAATCACCACCAGCAATTCAATCAATGTAAAACCGACTTTTCGAGAAGAACGGACCATAGAACCCCTTTTTAATAACGGAAAATGCCACCAGGAGTGAAATCGCACAACGACAGACTCAAAAAAAGACGAATCGACTTCATTTATTGAGGAACGCTCAGTCGCTGTTTGATCGACAATGCGTTATCAAATGTATAAGTATTTCAAACTTGTCAACTCGTAACCTTACCGACCCGGTCAGGACAATTCGTCGAACGGTTTATTATCAACCCTATCCAGTCAGCAGCAGGGTAGAGTGCGGTATTCGCCTCATGTTGGTTAAAGTAGTCAGTAGTGTCCGGCTAATCGATTTGGAATTTATCGTAAGTATTTATCACATAACGGCTATTGCAGAAAAATGAGCGCGCACGCTTTCAACTCGATCTGTCAGAATTCCCGGTTTTGGACCAATTCCAATCTCGTGGGGGTGACAGATGCATTCGGGTCGACTGGTGTTTGCACAGCTGATGGACTTCTTTCCGCGATCCGAATTCAATACCTGCGTGCGACGGTACGGCGGCGATGTTCGCCCGCGCGGGTTCTCGTGCCGCGATCAGTTTCTGTGCCTGGCCTTCGCTCAGCTGACCTTCCGCGAAAGTCTGCGGGACATCGAGACCTGCTTGCGATCGATGGGGACAAAATTGTCTCAGGCCGGATTCCGCGGACAGATTTCGCGAAGCACACTGGCCGACGCCAACCTGGCTCACGATTGGCGAATCGTGGCCGACTTTGCCCAGGTTCTGATTGCTCGCGCTCGCCTGCTGTACTCTCACTCGCCGTTCGGAGTCACACTGGAGCAGACCGTCTACGCGCTCGACTCGACGACGATCGATCTGTGCTTGAGCCTGTTTCCCTGGGCACGGTTTCGTCGTCGGAAGGGAGCCGTGAAGTTGCACACGCTGATCGATCTGCGCGGCAACATCCCGACATTCATCCATATTACTCAGGGAAAAACGCACGATGTGAATGTCCTCGACTGCCTGCCCATCGAGCCCGGCGCGTTCTATATCATGGATCGAGGGTACGTCGACTTCCGGCGGTTGCGTCGTCTGACTCTCGGGGGCGCGTTCTTCGTGACGCGCGCCAAACGCAACATGGTCTACAAGCGCAGTCGGCGGCGTGTCGTGGACAAGGCCACTGGACTGCGCGCCGATCAGACCATCGGTCTGACAGGTCCGAAGTCGTCGCTGTTGCATCCCGAACCCTTGCGTCGGGTGACTTACTGCGATCCCGAGACACAACGTCGCTTCGTATTTCTGACGAACAATTTCGCATTGCCAGCGCTGACCATCGCCTCGTTGTACAAGTGCCGCTGGCAGGTGGAACTGTTCTTCAAATGGATCAAGCAGAACCTGCGGATCAAAGCGTTCTACGGAACCAGCATGAACGCGGTGAAGACCCAGGTCTGGACTGCGATCAGTACGTACGTGCTGGTGGCGATCATCAAACGGGAAATGAAGGTCGAACTTAGTCTCAGTGAGGTTTTGCAAATTCTCAGCCTCAACCTTTTTGAGAAAACCCCGCTTTTAACGCTGTTTTTGACCCAAAAACGACATAATGAAGAACAGGGTGGCTCTAAACAACTGACACTGTTCGACTTATATCCGGACAGTTGTGCAGTGATTTGTAGAATTCACATGTTCTTCGCAGTTCCGCTGGGTAGTGTACGGGGGCGAGTTTTTCGCCCCTCAGTTCCCATTTTTTCGCGTCTCAACTCGGGAGTCATATGATGTATCGTCGCGCAGTGCATCGAAATCGGGGCTTTACGTTGATCGAGCTTCTGGTGGTGATCGCGATCATCGCCGTTCTAATCGCCCTGCTCTTGCCCGCCGTGCAGCAGGCGCGCGAAGCGGCCCGGCGCTCGCAATGCAAGAACAATTTAAAGCAGGTGGGCCTGGCTCTGCACAATTACCACGATACGCACAGATTATTTCCGCCAGGACAAATGGACGGCATGGGCTGCTACATTCGTTTTAGCGGATGCATTGTCCCGGCCACGGGTGGGGGGGGGATCAGACGATATCTGCTGGATGCAGATGATTCTGCCTTATATCGACCAGGCGAACTTGTATAACAAGTTGAATTTCGGTGGAACCGTCGGCAGGGCCGGGGCGAGCGCCACGGATCGAGCGACGATTATCTCCATGTTGGGTTGTCCTTCTGACCCCAATTCTTTGCAGACCGATCCTTCTTCAGCCTTTGGCACCGGGTTCAATGGCAACTATTTGCTCTGCGGCGCCGGAACCACGACCATGGGACCGCAAGCCAGTGCCACAGTGATGACGCGCGACGGCATGTTCAGGCCGTTGCCGAGTACGCAATTGCGTGACGTCACCGACGGAACTTCCAATACTGTGATGGGGAGCGAAGTCATCCTGTCGAGCGGTCCCAGCGACGTTCACGGAAACTACTGGGCTTCCGTCCGCGCGGGTGTGTTGTTAACCACCTTCTATCCTCCCATGACGTCGGTCGGCCACAAAATGGACGATCCTCTGCCGGGGGCGCAATGCTTCCCGATGGCAGGTCTCATTCCGTGCTCGAGTACGGCGGATGACCAGAATGTTTCGGCTCGCAGCCTTCACACCGGCGGCGTTCATGTCTTGATGGCCGACGGCGCCATTCGTTTTGTCTCGGCGAATATCGACCGCACCACCTTTCAAAGGCTGGGCAGCCGCAACGGCGGTGAAGTTGTCTCCGATTTTTAACCTTGGCATTGGCAGCCCGTTTGTTTTTCCGACAGACGGGCTGCCGACATTATCTGGGAGCATTTTCCCCATGCGAACCCTCTGCCTGTGTGGTTTGATTTTAGCTATCGGTGGTTGTCAGCAAACAGACAGCAAGTTCGAGCGGTTTCCCGTATCGGGTACGGTGTCTCTCGACGGCGAGCCGATCAAAGCAGGCCGAATCATGTTCATCGACCCGCAGATGACACTTGATCCCGATCCGGCCGAAATCGTCGACGGTGCGTACAAGTTGATGGCCACCGCTGGACATCGGCGGGTGGAAGTCAATGTTTCCCGCGAAGTCCCGGGAAAAAAGACCCCGTTAGGCAGCCCTGTATACAAGGAGGTTGTCGATCCGAAATACAACCTCAATAGTACCCTCGAGGCGGAGATCATGCCTGAACCTGCACCTGGAAATATCCTCGATTTCGAAGTGAAGTCGATTCAGTGAGGGTTTCGACATTCGTCATTCCTGCATCACCGCACGGTAAACGATACCGGGTACGTCCCGACTTTGCCGCTGAGTTCATCTTCGATGACCAGCTTCAGCACGTGTGAACCGCGTGCGCAGCGGACCGGGATATCCACCACATAGCTGTGGAAATAGTCCCGGCGGTGATTGCGGCAGAAGTCTTCCGTGACGGGGTACGTTTTCACTTCGACGGGTTCGTCGGGTGAGTCCGCGCTGAAGACCTGCAGGGTCGATTTCAAGCGGGTCCGATAAATTCCTTCCGCCGATAGCTCGGAGTGGAAGTTGCCGATCTCGGCATAAATCAGGACTCGCTGACCCGGAGTGAACTCGTCCTTTTGATACGTGTTGTATTCGCCATAGCCTTCGATCTTGTGGCAGAAGGTGACGTTCTTCAGTTCCAGGGGCGCTCGTTCTTTTAACCGCAGCATGGCCGTGTTGAATTGCGAGATTGTCTGGGCGGCTCGTTCGGCGTGATCGGGAATCTTGGGCAAATCAAAGTAGTTGTGGACGCCCCATAACACCTGTGTCCAGAACTCTTGATCGGCGCCAGGGATGTTGGGGATCGGTCGCAATGCCCATTCGGTCTGGCCGTTCATCAAATACAGCAGTCGCAGATAAACGTGACGCTGGATGTAGTAATGCAGTTCCGTAGCCGTTTGGCCGGCGACCAGTTGAGACACTTCCGATTCGGTGGCCTTAATCAAAAATTGCAAGGCTTCGTCTGGTGCCGGTCGTGCTGGGGAAGGGGCTGGCTGAGGGCGGCCCGGTTGGGGGCGTCCACGAGTGATCACACTCTCGGCAGGGAGTTGCCTGACGACGGGCGGGACAGATCCTTCGAATCCTGGTAGTGCCTGGCCCGGCGACAACGGAATCTCGGTCTGGCCGGGACCGATTGGACTTTCCGAGAAACGTGCCTGTTCCACACCAGCCGGGAACTCGTCCGCCGCGGTCTGTTCCAGACGGTCGGATTGGAATTGTTGTGGCCTCACGGGCGCTCGCGGTGTGATGACGACGCCGGAACTGCGAGTGACTGCCAGCGGACGCTGCGATCCTGTGCTTTGCCAATCCGGGGGACTGATCACCGGTCGCTGGGCAGCATTGCCGAACGGGTTGGAATGCTGGCCAGTTCTCGTCATGCGGGGTGTCGTCGCGCCCATTGCGGTGGGCCAGTCGGCCGGAATTGCAGGTGCTGTTGCCATGGGGGTACGGGGGCTAGTCGGGGCTCGGCCATTGCGGTCCCATTGTGGCGGAATTGTGATGCGTCTGCCGGTTGTTTGTTGAGTTGTGGCGGGATTTATCTGGGGCGAGACCTCGGCATCGGGATTCAGCTCCGGAAACGGAGATGAAAAGCCAACAGGCGGATGACTGACGCGTTGAATTTGTTGCGATCTGCCAAAGGTCTGGTCGGACGAGGGCTCTGCAGCCACGGAGACGCTGTCGTCCTGTGGACTGTCACCTCTGAACTGTGACATCCGGTTACTCCAGGGGCTGCTTTGTCCCAATCCGCCATTGGCTCGGCCCGTATCGTGTGAGGCCAATTGGACGGAGGATTCGAAATCCGAAGCTTTCGCCTGGGCCGTTACGACCGGACTGGTGGGGCTGGCCAACGGAGAGATCAACCCCGCTTTCCAAAGCTGTAAGACGGCGGGGACGCTGTCCGAGGGGATGGCTTTCAGGGCGGCAATGGCTCGTTCGCGATCATCGGGCGCGAACTCGCGCGTTTCTCTTTCAATCAGCGACAGCGTGGCCGTATCGTGCGAAATCAAGGGTGTTTTCGTGGCCGAACTGGACGTTAACGCAACACTGGAACTGTCCTGGCTTTGAGCTCGCAACAGCGGCACCGGCCGACGAGCCGGTACGTCGGCGTCATCCAGCATTTTCTCGATCATCGAGACCCGCTCTTGAGCAGCGGTAGCAACCGTTCCCGGAACCAACGAGCGCACCGCCGTCTGCTGCCAGTTGGACTGGGCGCAGCCGGTCATGACGACCAAACAGCAGGTGACGTACACACCTGATTTCATTACGAAATCCTTCGCGTAACCGACAGTTACGGAGTGCAATCTGGGATGGGAACAGGGATGGGATTTGGGGGCCGCCCCAGGGGATGGGGCGCAAGGACTTGTGTGAAGAGCGGGTTCTGTATGTCAATCAGCAAATTCGTGCAAGATCATCTGCCACATGTTCACCACGAATGGGCAACAAAATCTGCAGAAAGATCGACAGCAGGGTTAAAGCAGGGGCTCTGGGGAATAGTGGCAGCTATCAGGTGGTCAATGACTTCAGGTCCTTTTGGTCCCTATTGCAAGCGAAGGGACTCAAGGGACGGAAAGGACCTAAGAGCGTGTTTAATAAGGGAAGATTTGGGAGGGCGAGGCTCCCGCCGAGCCTAGTACGACCGCAGGTCGGCGACCGCCGGAGGCTGCAATGAATGCCTCCGGCGGACGCCGAGCTAAAGCTCGTCTTCGGCTCGGCGGGAGCCTCGTCCTCCCTTTTCAAACACGCTCTTAAGGCAGAAAGGACGGCCGTTACGGAACCACCGCGTGCGCACAGAAATCAAAATAGATCTCAGCGGCCTGTCGCAATTCTGCGATGTCGATCCATTCATCTGCCGTGTGGGCCTGATAGATCGAACCGGGGCCGAAGACCATGGATGGCACATTGGCCGCGGATGTCCGCGACGCGTTCGTTCCGTAGGGGACTCCGATTTTCTCACGAGTACCGACATGGCGTTGAATCACGGTCAGCAACTGGTCGGCCCACGGACCGTTGTTGTGGTCCGAGAGGCTTTGCCCCACGATCCACGGCGGCAGCATCTTGAAGTCGACGTCCAGGCGGTGCCGCAAATAGTCTTCGACTTGCTGCATGACCTTGATACCGTCTTCTCCGGGTAAGACGCGGCGATCGATTTCGATCGAGCACTCGTCGGGAACCGTGTTTACGCTGATTCCCCCTTCGATCCGCCCGACGCTTAAGGTGGCGGGGCCGCACAGCCGATGGGCGGGAACCATGCCGGGGAGTTCATTCGCAAAGTGCTCCAGCACCGACAGCAAGTCGGCCATCCGATAGATGGCATTGATGCCTTCGCTCGGGCGTGAGCTGTGGGCGGCCTTGCCGATGGTTTGAATCTTCCACCGCGTTGCCCCGCGATGCGCCACCACGATGTTCAAATCGGTCGGTTCGGCGCACACGACCAGATCGGGCGCACCGGAAATGATCGGGCTGTGACGATTGGGGTCGGTCCACAGCTTGGCGACGTCCAGGATTCCCTTGGCAGTGCATTCTTCATCGCAGGTGCAGGACATGATCACATTGGCTGCCCCGGCGGGTCGTTCGCGGACCAGGCGGACGAACGCCGAAATCATGGCGGCCATGCCACCCTTTACGTCGCAGGCACCGCGTCCGTACAACCGGCCGTCGCGAACTTCGGCTGCGAACGGGGGAATGGTCATCCCGTCCACGGGGACGGTATCTTGATGAGCGTCCAGAATGACGGTGGCCTTCGCCCCGGGACTGTCAAACCGTGCGAGGACATTGGACCGCCCAGGCAGCACTTCGATGGCCTCATGGGGCACGCCCAGGTCTCGAAAGAAGCCGCACAGGAACTCGGTCAGTCGCGTCTCCAGATACTCCGGCGCCTGGACGGCACGTCCCATCGGATTGACGCTGGGAATCGCAACAAGCTGCTGCAGCAATGGCAAGGGATCCACGATGGACTCACTTCTGCGAGGAGGCGGGGAGGACGGTAAACGGTGGTCCCATCGTACTCAGAAGCGCACGGTCTGCGTAGTGATCTGACGGAACCGTCGGCCAAATTGTGGACGACGGCGGCCCTCCTGCTCTCGGTGCCGAAAGACCACGCCGCTCGAACCGAGCCAAAACAAAGAAAGCCCTGGCTCTCCGAAGAGAACCAGGGCCTGATCGCCCCACCTAAACGGTTTAAAAGTTGTTACTCTTCGTCATCCTTCATCTGCGCCGCTGCGATCACTTTCTGTTGTTCATTCGGCGGCATCACTTCGTAATGGCTGAGTTCCAGAGTGAAGGAACCTCGGCCGCCAGTGATGCTCGACATGCTGCGTGCGTAAGTCATCATTTCCGAGACCGGGACCCGGGCGGTGACGATTTGATATCCGCCGGCTTCGGTATCCAGACCTTCCACCCGGCCGCGACGGCTGTTGAGGTCGCTGGTGATGTCCCCCAACTTGTCGCCCGGAACATAGATTTCGGCCCGTGCGATTGGTTCCAGCAATTGTGGCTTGGCATCGCGGAACAGGTTGCGGAAGCACATGCTGCCCGCAATCCGGAAAGCCGTTTCGTTACTGTCAACGGGATGATCTTTCCCGAAGTAGATTTCGACGCAGACATCCTGGATTTGATATCCGGCGGCGACCCCCTTCGTCATCCGTTCGATCACCCCTTTCTCGACCGCCGGGATGTACTGGTTCGGCACCGTTCCACCCGAAACGCGATCCACGAAGGCGAAGTTCAATACGGGGTCGTAGTGATATTCGCGGAGATGATCGAACCGCTCTTTCGTGAAATACTCCTCGGGATTGATCCCCTGGGGTAACGCTGAAACGCGCAGGTGAACTTCGGCAAACTGTCCCGATCCGCCCGACTGTTTCTTGTGCCGATAGCTCCCTTCTTTCGCTCCGGCACATGTTTCGCGGTAGGCGATCTTCGGTTGATGCGTCACCACATCGACCTTGTCTCGCTTCTGCAGGCGGTTTTGAACAATCTGCAGATGCAGTTCGCTCATGCCCTGCATGACCATTTCATGCGTCTGGGACTCGCGTGTGACCTTGAAGGTGGGGTCCTCTTCTTCAATCTTGTGCAGCGCCCCCGAAATCTTCTGTTGATCGTTCCGGCTTTTGGGTTCGACGGCCAGGCCGATCATCGGCGTGGGGAAAGTCATCCCGGGCAGAATGACGGTGCCCCGAGTCTGTCCGTTGCCAAAGCAAATCGTATCGCCCGTATGCAGATCGTCGACCTTCGACACGGCGATGATGTCACCCGCGAAAGCCACATCGACCGGTTCTTGAACGCCTCCTTGCACATGAAACAAGTTGTGAATCTTCAACTGCTTGCCGGTCGTCGGACACAGAATCGTCGAGTCCTTCGTCAGCTTGCCGGAGAACAAACGGATGTAACTGAGCTTCGACACGAACGGGTCGATGCGCGTCTTGAAAACCTGCCCCACGAGAGGGCCATCGGCATCGGACTGGACATCGACATCGGTGCCGTTGGCATCTTTTCCCATGCGGTGCAACGCATTGGGCGCAGCGGCATAGAGCGTTAGGGCGTCCATGAATTCATCGACACCGACTCCGGTGCGGGCGCTCGCACAGAACATGGGGATCAGCGTCCCGGCGACCATCGCCTTCGTAATACCCGTGGCAATTTCTTCCGATGTCAGCGTCTCACCATTGAAGAACTTCTCCATCAAGGCGTCGTCGGATTCGACGATGGCATCGATCACTTGCTGGCCATACGTGGCCACATCGACTACAGCGGACTTGGCTGGAGCACCAGGTAGCGTGCTGGCAACCGCTTTGAATCCCGGCCCAATTCCCACCGGCACATTGAGTGGCAAGCAATTGGCACCGAATGTGGATTGAATGTCAGCGACGACTTGAGAGAAATTGATGTTGTCGTGATCCAGCTTATTGAGCAGTATCATGCGGGCCATCCCGTTCTGGGTGGCTTGCTGGAAGACCTTGCGCGTGTTGACTGCAATGCCGGAATCGGCCGCAATCACGATCACTGCTGTTTCGACGCCGCGCAGAGCGCTGATCGTCTGGCCGATGAAGTCGGGATACCCCGGGGTATCGATGATGTTGTTCCAGTGACCCGAACGAGAAAAGTGGGCGATGTGGGAACTGATGGAGAATTTGCGTTCGCGTTCTTCATCGTCAACGTCGAGCAAACTCGTGCCATCATCGACAGATCCCTGTCGGTTGGTCACTCCCGCTCGGAACAGCATCAAATCCGAGAGAGTAGTCTTTCCCACGGCCCCGTGTCCCACCAGGGCCACATTCCGGATGCCTTCGACCTGTGTAATAGCCATACGCGACTTCCTTTACTTCATCTAGAACAATGAGTGGAATCCGCAGACAAGAGATGTGGCTTGTATTTTACCCAAGTGGAAGTGGTGGAGGCAAATGAAATATGATGGGGCGCACATGCGAAATGACGAATGTCGAAAGTTCGACATTCCTCCGTCGGTCTTGCCCGGATCCCGAACACGATCTATCATCCGCCGCCCGGTGGCGCGTCAGCAGTGCCCCTCAATGTTGGGCTCAAAGGATTGAGCGATCGCTATGAAGTCGCATCTGCGCTACCTGGAAATCTTCATTCTGCTGTTGATTCTCTACGGCATCATCACGCATCTGCTGGAACTCGAGTTCGCCGACAACGACAATGCGGCCGTGTTCTTCTTGTGGTCCGAACGCGTCGTGACCGTTCTATTCACCATTGAGTATTTCGTTCGCTGGATCAACGCGCGCAGTCTGCTCTATCCGTTTCGGCCAATGGCCATTGTCGATCTCCTCGCGGTATTGCCGTTTTATCTGGGCTTCCTGCTGGATATGAGGTCGCTGCGATTGATTCGTGCCGGACGCGTCATCCGGCTGATGAAACTGTACCGTTACACGAACGCCCTGAGTGGTATTCAAAGTGCCTTCGTTCGCGTGCGTTACGAGTTCGGGTTCGCCGTCTTCACCCTCGCCTGCCTGTGTTCGGTGGGCATCTATGAGGCCGAGAAGGCGGCCCAGCCGGTGATGTTTGCGAAACTGTCGGATGCGGCCTGGTATACGGTGACGACACTGACAACCGTCGGTTACGGAGACAAAGTGCCCGTGACGCTGGCCGGCCGACTGATCGCCGTCTTCATGATGGTCTGCGGACTGGGACTGTTCGGAACATTCGTCAGCTTGATCGGCAGCGCATTCCTGGAAGAGCTGCGTAAAGCGCCGCGCCCGCCTTGGCGAAAGGCGCCGCATTCGGCCATGATCGACGCCCACTCGCACGAAACATTCGATCCGACGATTGTTCTCAAGAACCTGGACAAGGGTGTCTACAACAAACACGGCGAGCAAAACCAACAGGAAATGGCCCGCCTGCTGACCATCGCCTGCCAGCTCTTAACAGAAAAAACTTCAACACCTGACGTAGGTCAGGCTGTGCCTGACACAGGTGGCACGAATCATTAGCCCTTGGTCCTTTGCCATTTGTCCTTAGTCTTTGGAGCACAATTCGACACTTCGACTTGCATAACCAATCACCAAGGACCAATGACAAAGGACAAAGGACCAACCCTAATCTCCTTGTTCACACCTTCCCCACCCCTTATCATTCTCACTCACGGTATTCTTGAGTCCTCGGCATGACATGAGCGTTGGTTATGGGTTGGTTTGATTCGCTGAAGCGCGGCATTTCGAAGACCGCGCAAATCTTAAACACGGACGTTCGCGATCTCTTCAAAGCGGGCGAAATCCTCACTGAGGATAAGCTGACGCTCTATCATAAGCGACTCATTTCCACGGATATGGGTGTGGCCGCGGCCGATGCGTTAATCGTGGAAATCCGGGAAAAACACCTGGGACGAACGGTCATTCTGGATGAGTTGTGGAAGACCATCCATGACAAGTTGGAGTCGCTGCTCCGTGGCGAGGACGGAGAAATCTGGGATCCCGAACTACCACTTTCGCCATTGAACTTTTCGAATGTCGGGCCGACGGTCATCTTGGTGGCCGGGGTCAATGGAGTTGGCAAGACGACTTCCATTGCCAAGCTGGCGAACTTGCTGAAGAAAAATGGCAAGAAAGTCGTATTGGCCGCTGGGGATACGTTCCGTGCGGCGGCCGTCGAGCAACTGACGATGTGGAGTCAGCGGATCGGCGTCGAGATTGTGACCAAACCGTCGCAGTCTGATCCGGCCGCCGTGGCGCATGCCGGTTGCACGCGGACAAAAGAATTGAATGCTGACGTCCTGATCGTCGACACGGCGGGCCGATTGCACACGGAAGTGAATCTGATGAATCAGTTGACGAAGATTCGTCGCGTCATCAGCAGCCAGATCCCTGATGCGCCACACGAGACCCTGCTGGTGCTCGATGCGGTCACCGGCCAGAACGGAATCACACAGGCCCAGAAATTCTCGGAAGCCGCCGGCTGTACGGGAATCATCCTGGCCAAACTGGATGGCACCGCACGCGGCGGAATTGTCATTGCCATCCGCCAGCAGATGTCGCTCCCCGTCAAGTACGTGGGTGTGGGCGAGCAGATCGACGATCTGCAACTCTTTAATCCCACCGCATTTGTGGACGCATTGCTCTCTGTTCGTCCGTAGCGCATGAGGCCAGGTCCAGCGTGGCGAGGTGACCTCATAGTATAAGCTCGAAGCGCAAGCGAGTGCATCTTCTCGTCAAGCGGCAAATGCACTCGTTTGCGCTTCGAGTCTGTATTGCCTGTGCCCTCAGAATGAGCATTCAGCGCATTAAACGTGCAGATCTCAGGTACTGTGCCTGTTTCGTTAGCACAAAATGGACATTGGTAGGCATCCAACGCCGATATTCATCGGATCTCCGCACTTTCCCGACGCTCTAAGCAATTGACAGAGCATAGGTTACGGACACTCCTCGGTGAAGTGCCCGACTTGCTGGCACATCAATTGCAATTCCAACGCTCGGTGAATGTTGCCGCGAGATTGGTTCGGGGCAACAGTGCGCTTGCTGTTCTTTCCTCGACCTCGTGGGCGTCTGCGTGTGCAGCTGCGACTGAGATTGCCTACCCCACCGATGTTTACTGCGGAGTTGTACTACTATGATGCGATATGTCGCGCTCGGAATGCTGAGTCTGTTTGCATTTGCTCTTCCTCCCGCTCCACTGATGGCACAGGATCCGGCACCCGCTACGGCGCCTGCCGCTGCACCTGCTGCGGAAGCCACACCTCCGGCCGCGGCAGCTCCTGCAGAAGCCGCCCCGGCTGCTGCTGCGGCACCCGCTGCTCCGGCTGCACCAGCGGCCCATCTCGCGGGCACGTATGACACGGGATCGATTGCCTGGGTGCTCACCAGTGCGGCACTCGTCTTCTTCATGATGCCGGGTCTGGCTCTGTTCTACGGCGGCATGTGCAAAGCCAAGAACGTGCTGAACATGTTCATGTGCGTCATGGTCTGTGTCCCGCTGATCTGCATCCAGTGGGTGGCGGTCGGCTACAACCTCGCGTTTGCTGTTCCTTCCGCGATTACTACGGATGCTGGTAAGAACACCGATGGCACCGACAAGCCCAAGCTGAGCTATCTGGGTTGGGATCCGGGTCTGGTATTCATGAAGTCGTTCAGCAAGATCGAACCCGTCGACGGACCGGAGAGCTTCGGCAAAATCGTCACGACGGGCGATACGACAGAGGCCGGTCCGACGGGCGTCCCGGAACTCCTGTTCGCCATGTTCCAGATGATGTTCGCCATCATCACACCGGCCCTGATCGTGGGTGCGATCGCCGAACGCGTGAAATTCAGTGCCTGGTGTCTCTTTGTGGTACTCTGGGCGACGCTTGTTTATGACCCAGTTTGTCACTGGGTATGGAATGTGAACGGCTGGTTGTTCCAGAAGGGTGTGTTGGACTTCGCTGGTGGTACTGTCGTGCATGTGCTGGCGGGGGTTTCGGCGTTGGCGTTGATCCTGATTCTGCCGAAGCGTCGAGGCTACGGGACCGCTCAATTCTTGCCGCACAGCATTGGGTGGACCCTGCTGGGAGCCGGCATGCTGATGGTGGGCTGGTTCGGCTTCAATGCCGGTTCAGCGATCGCCAACGGCAAAGCCTATTTGCCGACCGCCGGCCCAGTTGCCGTCATGGCCTTCGCTGCCACTGCCATTGCCGGTAGTGCTGCAACGGGATCGTGGTTGCTCGCTGAATGGATCATGTTCAAGAAGCCGACCGCCCTCGGACTGGGCTCGGGAATGGTTGCCGGTCTGGTGGTGATCACGCCGTGTGCCGGACACGTCAGCCCGGGTGGAGCCCTGATCATCGGCCTCATCGGTGGCGTGGCTTGCTTCCTGGCAGTCCAAGCGAAGCAGATCATTAAGTACGACGACTCGTTGGACGTTGTCGGTGTGCACGGAGCTGGCGGAGCTCTGGGAGCTCTGCTGGTCGGTGTGTTCGCCGTCCGCCCACAGGGTAGCATGGATCAGCTCATGCTGCAGGCCACGGGACTCGGGGCTACCGCAGCATATGCCTTCGTTGTCACGCTCATTCTGGGCCTGTTGATTCACAAGACCATCGGCTTCACCGTCGACGAAGCGACGGAGAATGATGGTCTGGACTTGGCCGAACACGGCGAACAAGCCTACCGCATGAACTAGGCGAATGGGTTTTCAAAACCAGAGTGAGTTCCATTCGAGGCTCACTCTGGTTTTTCATGAGGGGTTGTTGGCTCTGCTCTCTCACCCATTTCCTGACGGCCGCAAGACGCACCTATAGTGGGCTCGAGATCTCCGCCGGATCAGTCACGGAACGACTGAACCGGCGGTTTTTATTGCGCTGTGCGGAAGGGATCGAATTCTTGTCCCATGAATTCCCTTAAATTCATTGGGACGGATGGGACTTATAGGACGAATGGGACTGATGGGAATAACAGAGATCACTTCCACGTAACCGTAGACTTTGGCCCGACCGTGACGGTTGTTGTCTGGGCTAAGGGAAACGCTGCCAACAGGTCGCGAATCTGCGATGTGGTCACTGCCCGAATCTGTGCCAGATCTTTGGCCACGGATTGATAGCGGTTCCGATAGATCCAATTGTTTCCCAGTGATTCCAGCCGGCCCATCGGCCGCTCGCTCGACAGGACCACGCGGGAACAGACCTTGCTCTTGGCTTGTGCCAGTTCCTGTTCGGTCACCCCTTCGCGATTGATCTTCTCGTAGACCTTGCGGACCCGTCCCAGGTTGGATTCGGTTTCCTCGGGCTGTCCATTGAAGAAGGTCCGGAAGACGCCGACGCCGTGGTATTCCTGATAGGTCAGCTCGGCACCTTCGACGTAGCCAGGATCGACCAGTTCCCAGTACAGCCGGCTGCCACTGTCGTCACCGACAATCACCGACAGTAACTCGGCTGCGGCCCGCAGGGGATGCAGTGCGTCGGGGGCCGTGTCCTGGTGCATGACATGCTGTTGCTGGGATGTTTCGCGTTGAATGAGAAACGTCCCGCGGTGCGGTTGATGACCCGTCACCACGCGACTTGCTTCGCCCGCCGGCCAGTCGGCGCAATGCTTGTTGGCGAGTTCCAGAACTTCAGCCCATTCGCAGTTGCCGGCGACCGCCAGGATGACATTCCCCGCAAGGTAGTGGTCGTGGTGATAGCCACGCATCTGCTCGGATGTCAGGGCCGAAACGCTCTCCTTGGTCCCCAGCACGCTGCGCCCCAGGGGATGCCCGTTGAAGTGAGCCTGCATCATTTTCTCGTAGGCCACGAACATCGGCTGATCGTCGTACATCCCGATCTCTTCCAGGATGACGTTCTTTTCCATATCAAAGTCGTCCTGCCGCAACGCCGGACGAATCAGTGCCGCCAACAGCTCGGTCGTGCGATCGAGATACTCCGGCAGCACGGCCGCATAGTACATCGTCAATTCTTCCGCCGTCGCCGCGTTGTACTTCGCGCCGACCTCGTCGAAGATGCGATTCACATCGTCGGCGGAAAACCGGTCATTGCCCTTGAACGCCATGTGTTCGAGAAAATGGCTCACTCCCGAGACGGCATCGGTCTCATCACGCGAACCGGTCTTCACGAAGAAGCCCACGCCCACGCTGTGGACCCCTGTGGTCAATTCGGCGATGACTTGCAGGCCGTTGTTCAGCCGTGCCTCATGAAACTGCATTGGGCACCTCCAAGGGCTGAGGCCCCAGTGTCAAAATGGTGAAGTCTTGCGGCGGGTATTTTTCCAGGTGTGCATGCAATCGGGCCACAGTCAGACTTTCAATCTGGCCGCGGATTTCTGACAGACTGACGACGCGTCCGAGGTGGAACCAGTCGTTGGCCAGTGATGCGGCACGCCCGGAGCTCGATTCCTGCTGCATGATCAACGAACTCTTCGCCCGCGCCTTGCAGCGGTCCAGCTCGTCATTCTGGATGCTGCCACGTAGCCGTCGAATTTCTTGCAGCGTCACGTCGAGCGTTTCCTGCGCCCGCTCGACGGTCGTGCCGGCGTAGCACAAGACCCGGCCGTCATCCTTGGAACTGGTCAGTCCCGCATGAACCGCGTAACACAGGCCACGTCGTTCGCGCACTTCCGTGAACAGCCGGGAACTCGACCCGCCACTCAACACGCCGACCGCCGCCCAGGCCGAGTAATAATCCGGGTCGCGATAGGGGACGCTGTCGAAGGCGATGCCGATCTGCGTCTGCGTCGATTCGTGCTCAATGTGATCGCGATACGCACCGCGGGGGCCAGACAGGTAAGCCGGTTCCGGCTGCGCGGCCCAATCTCCAAACGCGTCCTCGACGAGCGCCCGGATTTCTGCCGGGTCAACATTTCCCGCCACTCCCAGAATTGACTCATTGGGCCTGAAGCAGCGCTGAAAATGCTGCTTCACCGTCGGCATCGAAAGATTTGCGAGCCCTTCCAGGCTTCCCTCGCTGGGCTTGCCCCACGGGTCGGGATAACACATCCGCCGCAACTCGACCATAATCTTCTGCCGCGGCTCATCTTCAATCGACAACAGCGTCTGCTCGCTGCCGGCCACTGCCGCTTCGAACTGATCGTCCGGCAAATGAGGCCGGCGGACGATATCCGCATACAGCCGCAACGCGGCCGGCAGGTTCTCGGCCAAAGTGGCACCACCGAACGAGACATAGCGTCGTTCGGCACTTTCGCTGCGCTGCAGTCCCAGGTTGTCCAGCGCGTTGGTGAGCCCCTGGCTGTCGAGCTCGCCGGCACCGCGTACCAGCAATTCGACCAGGACTGACGCACATCCCGCCTGGTCGGGCGGGTCATAGATACTGCCGGCCGGAACCAGGAGCGAAAAGGCGGCCGATTGCACATCAGCCATCGGCTCAATGAGCAACGTCAGCCCGTTGGGGAGTTGAATTGTCTGAACCTGTTGCCCGGGCATGTTCTCGATAACTTCCTGGACGATGAATAACGAAGGAAAACGCGATCAGCAGTTGGATGACACATTGAGTCATCGGCGGCATTTCAATGGGTGAATGTAGCGGCAGCCGCATCCCCTGACCAGCGCGGCGCCCGGCTTGATTGTCAAATGTCGCCTGCGTGCTGCGTCGGATGCAGGCGGAACGCGGAATCAACGTGAATGAGACGGATACGCTTGATCGCGGAACTTGCCATTGGCCAGGCTGGATTGCGCGAGCGACAGTCTGGTGACATTCAAAGTCTGTTGCGCGTCCGGCTGACTTCACATGGAACGTGAAGGCTACTATCGGATGCACTCGCTGGCGCTTCGGGCTAGTATTACTGTCTCTTCAGCTTCGCTCCCAAGGACTTCCGGCCTGCATCCATGCGTATCCTTTTATCTGAATCGCAAATTGCCACTCGGCTGGATGAACTGGGGCAGGAACTCAGCCATGCCTATCGGGGACGTCCCCTGACTGTCGTGGGGGTGTTGACGGGCAGCCTGTTGTTCGTCGCTGACTTAATGCGAAAACTGGATGTGCCCCATCAAGTCGGCTTTCTACAAGCCTCCAGCTACCGCACCGGAACCAAGGCAGGGACACTGAGCGTCAACCGCGAATACTTCCCCGAGATCACCGACCGCGACGTCCTATTGATCGACGACATCTTTGATACAGGGTGTACCCTCAGCACATTGCTGGACCTGCTGCACGCAGCCCGGCCAAACAGCCTGCGGTCCGCGGTCTTGCTCTGGAAAGAAGGGACACAACAGGTCTCGCTACAACCTGATTTTTTCGGCTTCAAGATCCCGAACGAGTTCGTCGTCGGATACGGCCTGGATCACAATCAGAATTATCGCCACCTGCCGCATATAGCGGTGCTGGAGGCCAGCGATCTGAATGCGTAATCGGGATTGCGCAGCGATCCCAGGCGAGCGTCCGGCGTAAGCCGGATGGTTGTTAGCGACCCGCATTAATCAAATACGGCTGCCTTTTTTTGATGGGTTCTATCTGAGTTCGTCGCGTTAATGTCAGCCGTAACGGTCCAACAACCATCCGGCTTACGCCGGACGCTCGCCTACGTGGGTTCTACGAACCCACGTAGCGGGCATACAGAGACTTCGCCACTGTCGGATCGTCGGTCCCTTTGATGATGGCCCGAGCATCTCCGAAAATGGTCAGCTCGTATTCGCCCCCCTGGACGACCAGTCGAATCAGGAAGGGATTGACCGTGACCTGGCCGCTGACTCGCAGTTTTTCGGCCAGTTCCGGCAGTGAGATTGCATGCTTGTCGTGCGGCGAGACTTGCACGGCATTGCGGCCGCACAGGACTGTGGTCTGGGACGCTCGGTCACCGTGCAGCCAGGCCCGTTCACCTTGATGACAGGCCGGGCAGCGTCCCTGGTCGCGCAGATTCTTCACGCTCATCTTACGGAGCGTTCCGTCCCAGACGTCCAGGATATGAAGCGACGTTTCCACTTGATCCTTCCGGCCGGCGAGGATCTTCAGCGCCTGAACCGCTTGCAGCGACGCAATCATATTGACCGTCGGGCCGAGGATCCCTGCGGTGTCGCAAGTCTCGGTCGTTCCGGGGGCGGGAACGTCCTCCATCAGGCACCGCAGGCAGGCCGTTTCGCCAGGAAAGATCGGCATGACTTGTCCGTGGCTGCCGATGCAACCGCCGTAGATCCACGGGATCCCCAACTCGAGCGAGACATCGTTCAACAGAAATCGCGTTTCGAAGTTGTCCGTGCCGTCCAGGATCAGATCGACACCCTGGGCGAGTGCCAGCACATTCCCCGACGAGACATCGGCGACGTGCGGTTCGACCACGACCTGGCTGTTAATCAAGCTGAGCTTGCGAGTCGCCGCGACCGATTTGGGAAGCTGGTCAGCGAGGTCCTGTTCGTCAAACAAGACTTGGCGTTGCAGATTGGTGAGTTCGACGAAGTCGCGGTCAACGAGGCGGATGAAACCGATACCCGCGCGAACGAGAGTCTCGGCGAGCACGGTGCCGAGTGCTCCACAGCCACACAGCAGCACTCGACTTTGACTCAGCCGAACTTGTCCTTCTTCGCCGATCGCGCGGAAGAGGATCTGGCGGTGATAGCGGGCGAGGTCCATCGTGGTTGAAGGCCGTCACGGCCCTGTCGTCGCCACGCTCTGGCGAGCATGACTACGGCCTCATTTGGCCTGAAGTAGAGATGATTAGGTGGTAGCCGCACTCGCCAGAGTGCGGGCGATCAACAGAACAGCTCGCGTTCTGGCGAACGCGGCTACACCGTTCTTCTGAACTCATCTTACGAGTCGCGGCGAGGTCCCCGGCGTGGTGGACGTGGTCCACGATCACCGCCCCCGCGAGGTCCGCGGTCGTTGGCCGGTCCACGATCGCCGGGCGAACCGGCTCGATCACCACCGCTGCCGGCGGCGCCTTCCACCAATGACGGATTCAGCAAGTAGGAGATCGCTTCTTCCCAGGAGGGGACGTCTTCGTAGCTTACCAATGGTTCCGGCTCGCCATCGTCTTCTTCGTGCTCTCCGTCATCGTCCGTCTCATCGGTGTGCGTGGCACGCACCGTGGGGGTGCGAGATGAAGACCGTCCGCGACGGCGCGATTGGCGTGGGGGCTCGTCTTCTTCGACGAATTCACGGTCGCGATCTTCGAAGAAGGGATCGTCCGCTTCCAGGACTTCGTCGTCGTCGTCTTCTGCCTCTTCTTCGTCATCAAATTCAGGTTCGACTCGGGCCACCGGAGCGGGTGCGGGCGCCGGGCGTTCGCCACTACGTTCGCCAGTGCGGCCACCACGACGTCGACGACGGGGGCGGCGAGCACGACCTGGGCGGCTGCCTTCGGAACCTTCCTCTTCGCCCGCGTCAGCAGCAGACTCTTCACTCAGTTCATCGTCTTGCTCCGAGACAAACGGATCGTCTTCCACTTCCTTGATGTCCTCGTCAGCCGGTGCTTCCACCCGGGCCACGGCAGGACGATCGGGACGACGACGGCGGCGACGGGGGCGGCGACGACGCGGTTGCCCCTCTTCGTCAGTCGATTCCGGCGGACGTTCCGTCCCTTCCGGGGCGTCATCTTCGAAGTCCTCATCCAGATCATCGGCTGCTAACGAACGCGATCGCGGTTCTTCAATCTGTGCGGCGCGCGGCGTTTCGCGAACGACCTCCTCGGTCGGCCAGCCGTCATCCAGCAGCTCTTCGACGGGTTCGCTGTCGAACGCGGCTTCTGTCGCGGGCTGAGCAGGGGACGAGCTGTGACGTCGTGAACGGCGGCGGTCCTGGCGACGTGACTTCACTTCCGGAGCGGGTTCTTCCCGGCTGACCGACGGTTCATGCGCGATTTCCGGCATTTCGTCGACTTGGTCGAGTGGCACGGTTTCTTCGATTCGCCCGCGATCCCGGTCGGGTGGCGAGCGTCGGTGAGCCGAGTGTGATCGCTCCTCAGCGGCCGGTCGGCTTTCACGCGGCGGCGAGGGGGGAGACCGGCGTTCGCTATTTCCACTACTAGTCGGACTGCGGCTGCGATCGCTCCGACGCGGACCGCCGGAATCGCTGCGGCTGGGTTGACGCGGCCGGTCGCGGCTGGAATCGCCACGTGGTTTGCCTCCACGGTCGTCTTCCTGCCAATTCCAATTGGCCAACGCGTCCCAGTACGGATCATCTTCAGGCGCCGACGCTTCGACGTCGTCTTCCGCTTCATCATCTTCAGACGCGTCGTCAAGATCTTCGTCGGTCGGCCCGTCATCGAGATCGAAATCCACCGGGGGTGGCGGCTCGACGGGCGCTACCTTGGTAGGCGCGGGTTCCGGCGCTTTGGCCACGGGCTTGGCCCGTGGAGCGGGCGGTTTCGGCTTGCCGGGTGCCCGGCGCGGTTCGGCTGAGGCGGTCTCCCCCAAGCCTGCCCCAAAATCGCCGAAGTCATCGTCCTCTATTGGTTTAGGGACGATCACATCGGCCTGCGCAGGCACGTCCGGAGCGGGCTCGGAAGCGATTCGTTCGGCGGCCGTATATTCTTTACCAACTTCGATACCGAACAGGTCGGCTTCGAGTTGTTCCCAGGAATCGTCAGCGTTGGAGCTGTTTGCAGAATTTCGTGTCATACCACAAAACTACCGATTTTCAGTTGAATTTGCAAGGACGCGGAAGGGCGTTAAGTCTCGATCGAAGATCCAACATAAAGACGTTGTGAAGCCTCCTCCACCAAGGGTATCATGCAGTGATCGGAGTCTGTCACCTTATCGAAAACACCGTTTCATGCTGGAAGTTACGCAACAACCGCGCCAATATTTGTTGACTTGGACCGGTTGGCGACTGGAGTTTTCCTGGCAGGTAGACCGCTGGCAGCATCAAATGTGGCGCGCCAAGGGACGGGAATGGACGCCTGCCATTTCGTCCGTGGAAGGAACGTCCGAACAGCCCTGGCCGGGTAGCCCGGCCTTTCAAAACGTCTATTATGAGCAAATCGATCCCGATATCGGCGAGGTACAGCTCCTCGGACAGTCGGGCAAGAATCATTATTCGGGTGCCATTCGCTGCGATTCCAAGCGGCAAGTGATCGATTTTGATCTGGCAGTCCGCATTCAGGCCCATCCGGCCGGGCCTTTACTGCTCAGCACTTACGACGTGTATTCGCCATTGGGACGCGATGACACCGAACGGCATTGGGAGCTGACCATCGAGCCCCTGCCTGTTCAACCCCTGCTGGTCACGCACTGGGATGTTTCGACGCTGCCACTCAAATCGACCTACACTCTGCAGATGCCTGATTTGACAGGCGTCAAGATTGAAAAGCAGCGGACGACCTTGCGGTGGAAGTATCAGTGGCGGTTGAAGCCCGTCGCTTGATTTACCTGTCTCCGAAGAACAGAATACAGGACTGAAAACAGACGGAGGCGGATCGCTCGGGCAGAACGGTTCGAGTGAACCGTATTTCGATCGCACTCATTTTACAGACGATGTCAGGCGGGAAGTATCAATGTCCTTCGAAACGGTCGAGCGTCTGAAGCGTGATTTCACCGACAAATGGGTGACAGTCGATGCCGGAACGCCGGAACTGAAGCGATTTGTCGGGCTGAGCGGCCTCATCAAGACGATCAATATGAATGGCCGGGCGCTGGTCCAATTTGATAACCCGGTGGATATCAGTTGGTACGATATCGATCTGTCGTACTTGAAGGTCATTGCCGCCCCGTTGCCCAAGAAGACAGCGGAAAAGCACGCCGAACCGGCCGCGAAAAAGCCCACAGCTGCCGCTCCTGCAGCGACCGCCCCGGCGGCTGCCACAGCAACACCGGCTGCAGCCGGAGGCGCGAAGAAGAGTCCAATCGAATTGATCCGCGAAGCCGCCGCGGCCAAAGCGGCTGCGGCCGCTGGCGGCGCTGCCGCCCCGACTCCCGCTCCCGCAGGTGACAAGCCGCTGTCCAAGATTGAGTTGGCTCGTCAACAAGGGGCTGCTGCCAAGGCCAAGGCGGCTGGAGCCGCACCAGCGCCTGTGGCGGAACCCGTGGCCGCCGCTGAACCTGCTCCTCCTCCCGCTGCGGCACCTGCCGCACCGGTTTCGATGGTCGGAGAAGATGGCAAGCCGCTGTCGAAGATCGAGTTGGCGCGCCGCCAGGGGGCTGCGAAGAACAAGTAGGCATGGAGACGAGTCGAGGGTCGGGCCCGCGATTTTTCGAAATTGGCCGACTGAATGTTGGACTGCAATGATGACATGCAGCGGCCAATTCCGAAAAATCGCAGGCCCGACCTAGTCTGATGAAAAGTCGATGATTTTGGTTCGAATTGCCCTTGTCTGAAATCGCGAAATTTGTTTCATTTCTCGCATTTGTTTGCTTTCAACGGATTGAAAGGAACTGGCGATGGAGAGCTTAGTTGTCG
>CAMAVF010000074.1 GCA_945861445.1 Planctomicrobium piriforme
ATTTTTCGAAATTGGCCGGTGTGAATCTATTTTGCAATTCTAACTGGCACCGGCCAATTTCGAAAAATCGCAGGCCCGACCCCGACGTTGATCTCACACTAGCAGCGCCGTAGTTTCCGGGAATCCATACATCAAATTAAAATTCTGCACGGCCACGCCGGCCGCCCCTTTGATCAAGTTATCCAGGCACGCCACAATCACCGGCTGCTGGCGATTCATCCGCACTGTCACATCAAAATAATTCGTAAAAGCCGAATCTTTCGTCGTGGGAAGATGGTCGCAGACTCGGACGAACGGTTTCCCCGCGTAAAACTCGCGATAAACGGCCAACAACTCGGCCTGCGTGGCGGGACCGGTCAATCGCGGATAAATCGTCGCCAGGATGCCGCGATCCATCGGGACCAGGTGCGGCGTGAACGTCACTTCCACATGCTGACCACTCACGTCACCCAGAATCTGTTCAATCTCCGGCTGATGTCGATGAGTGCCAATCCCATAGGCACTGAAACTCTCGTTGCATTCCGAGTAGAGCGTATTGAGCTTCGGCGCCCGCCCTGCACCGCTGACCCCGCTTTTGGCATCCACAACGATCCCGGTCGGTTCAATCAGCCCTCGGGCCATCAAGGGGGCCAGCGCCAGGATCGAGGTACTCGTATAACACCCCGGATTGGCAATCAGGTTCGCCCCGACAATCCGGTGCGTCCCGAGTTCGGGCAAGCCATAGACTGCGGTTTTCAGCCGTTCCACGTCAGTATGCACGTGCCCGTACCACTTCTCATAAACCGCTGGATCTCGCAGACGGTAATCGGCACTCAGATCGACAACGCGTGTGCCGCCCGCCAGCAAATCGGGAACCACAGCCATGCTGGCAACATGCGGCAACGCACAAAACACCGCATCGGCACGCTCACACACCTGTTTCGCGGAAAGATCTTCGCAATTAAGCTTGAGGCGGCCATACAGGCTGGGATGGACCTGATGAATGGGAGGCGAACCCTCCTGACGGCTGGTTAAAGCCGTAATTTCGACGTGCGGATGCCGCAACAGAATTTTGATCAATTCGAGCGCGGCATACCCCGACGCTCCCAGCACGGCAACCCGGACCATAATTTTGCGTTTCCTGTCTCAATTCTGAACGGACTTCTGTCGTCACGGCATTTTAGAGTCTTATTCCCTGAGATGCACCTGTTGTCTCGAAAGGTTAAGGACACGGGAGAGTTGGGACGGTTCAATGGATGCAACGTGCCGTCGTTCCGCTCTCCCAAGTCGGCAGCGGCGAACTGGAAGCCAATCACCTCAACTGGTAAGCTCCAAAAACGTCAGTTAGGCAATCAAATCATCAGCTAATGAGGAACATCACCGTGCGGCTCGCAACATTGGAAACAGCGTCTGGGAAAAAAGTGACGGGCGTCGGGACAGGCTCTGCCGCAGGCAAATATGTCGATCTGCAGGCAGCGGATGCCAGCCTCCCCACCTGCCCCAAGGCGCTCCTCGCCCTGCCCGACGGTCTGACCCGTGCCGCCGCGGCACTGAAAACCGCACAGGCGGCAGGCAAATTCGTCGAAGGCCGGCTGCTGGCACCGATTCCCACACCGGGCAAAGTCATCTGTATTGGCTTAAACTATCGCGATCACGCCCTGGAAGGGGGCCATGCGATTCCGACGGAACCCATTTGTTTCAGCAAGTTCTCCAGTGCGGTCATCGGCCCCGACACTCCCATCCAACTGCCAGCCGTCGCACACAAAGTCGATTATGAAGCGGAACTTGTCGTGATCATCGGCAAGCGCGGGAAGAATATCCCCCGCGAACAGGCCCTCAGCTACGTCGCCGGCTACACCAACGGCAACGACGTTTCAGCACGCGACTGGCAGATTGGCCGACCGGGCGGGCAGTGGATGATGGGCAAGACCCCCGACACCTTCGCCCCGATGGGCCCGTATCTGGTCACCCCCGACGAAGTCGGTGACCCGCATGCATTGCAGATTCAACTGCGTCTGAATGGCGAAACGCTTCAGAATTCCAGCACGAAAGAACTGATCTTCAAGGTCGACGAACTGATCGCGCACCTCTCACAGTTGATTACGCTGGAACCCGGCGACGTGATCTATACTGGAACGCCCCCCGGAGTCGGCTCGGCTCGCAAGCCGCCGATTTTCATGAAGCCCGGGGACGTCAACGAAGTCGAAATCGCCGGCTTAGGAGTGCTGAGGAATCCCGTCGTGGCGGCCACGTAAAGTGGTGGGTTGGCCAAATACAAGCTCGAAGCGCCAGCGAGTGCACTCCCTGACAACACGATGGAATGCACTCACTGGCGATTATTTCAATTGCGTAAGCCAAGCCATTGGCGGGAACACTAATCTACGCTAATCTTCACTAATTGAGACAAAAATTAATCGTGGTGCATCACTTTCAATTGTCTTTATTAGCGAAGATTAGCGTAACTTAGTGTTCCCCACAAATGCATTTCAAACCCGCAATGTAACCGCTTCACGGCTTCAATCGGTACAACATCTCCCCAGCTTTGCGGACCAGCAGAACCCCTTCGTCCTCACGGTTCGCGAAGTCTTCGATGTTGATACTGGCCGGATCGCGGTAACCCAGGTTGATCTGTTCGCACATGTCTGGCGGAATCTGCGAAGCCAGCGTCACTCGCACGCGGCATTTTTCGACTCCGTTCTCAAATGTGCCGGCACCTCGCACATGGGTTGAATGGGCCAGCACGCCCCGCGGAAATTCCTGGAATTTCTCCATTTGCTCCGTGAAGTAGGGCCGGCAGTGGTAGCCGATTTGTTCGATTAACTTGCCGTGTGTGACGGAAATGTGCGCGAGATGTGGAGCGTAGATGATCAATTCTCCCCCGTCCGCCACGACGGGTTCCAGCTTATACATGCACTTGCCGGCCACCCACAGTTCATCGTACATCAACGGCGCGCACGACAAGACTTGCTGAAAGGGCTTGTCGACCCATTGAATGTGGACCTGCGAAGATAAGTCGGAGGCTTTGTCCCAGGCGTCTTCGGGCGTTCCATAAAACAGTCCATGCAGGTTGCCATCTTTGGCGACCACAAACGCCAGGCAGCGCCTGGTGGCAGTGATCATCTTCGCGGCGCGATCCACGACCGCTCGCACGGGTGTGTGCTTGATCCCAATGATCCCGACGTTGCTGATCAACGCCCCCAGCCAGTGGAAGAAATTCAGGATGTCGGCGCCGGCGATTCCCGGGAAGAAATACTTGTTGCCCCCCGAGAACCCGACGACCTCATGCGGGAAGACCGGACCCAGCACGAGCAGTGTATCGTAGTGTTCCACTAATTTGTTAATCGTGACGGGAACATCCTCGGCCATCAATCCGTTCGAAATCTTGAAGGTCTCGGCCTTGGAAAGAGCCCCCAGATGGACCAGCGATTCTGGAACGTCCCATTCGTGATTGAAGAACTGCACATTGGCGAATAACCCCGCACGCTCGGCAGGTGAGACACCCAGCATCTGGCAGATTGCGACCTCGGACATGGGAGGATGCGTGCCCAACGCGACCAGCACATCCAACTGTTTCACCGCACCGCGCAAGGTTTCAAACACTGCGCCAAACAGCAGCGGCAACGGGGCCGTGCGGGTATTGTCGGGGACGATCAGCAACACCCGCTGATTACGGTATTCGTCGGGCTTCAGCGACTGAGCGATGATTTGCCGGACCGCGTCGGCGGAAAGCGTGGGGAATTGGTCGGCCATGCTGAGGACCCTGCAAAGTATGACGGCCTTCACCCCGGTAGGGACGACAGCCATTAGCCGCTGGGCGCTAGCCCACGGTTCGAAATAACACTGACCTGATGATCGAGTGATCCACAGATTTCGCAGATGACGCAGATGGGGGAAAATCATCTTCTCGCTGCGTCATCTGCGAAATCTGTGGATCGATGTTCTTTGAAAAATCCTGAATCTCTTAAGAACCCCTAACAAAACCGGTTGTGGGAAGTTCGGAACCGCGATCTTTCAAGCGGTTCTGAACGGACGCAGAGGTTTTGTTCGAGTTTATAAGTCTCATTCGGAAAACGATCGTATTATTCACAAGCAACAACCCGGCCAGAGGATTGACCGGGTTGAGGAATACTGTCATTGCGGTACCCGTGGCCGACGCTACTAGCGTCGGTCATTCTCCGACGCTAGCAGCGTCAGCCACGGATTCCTCAGCTTACGCCTTCAAGACACCCTTGGATTCCAAATAAGCAAACACCTCGTTGGTCAATTCCTCAATCCCCTTGGTGTTGGCGTCAAGCACCAACTCGGCCTTGTCGGGGGCTTCATAAGGAGCGGAAATGCCCGTGAAATTAGGGATCTCGCCGGCGCGGGCCTTCTTGTACAACCCCTTCGGGTCGCGGGCTTCACACGTTTCGACCGATGCGTCCACCAGCACCTCGATGAATTCACCGGGGGCAAACAAGGCCCGGACGGCGTCGCGGTCGGCCTTGTAGGGCGAAATGAAGGCGGTGATCGCAATCGTCCCCGAACTGGCGAACAGTTTGGCGACTTCGCCAATGCGGCGAATGTTTTCCGTCCGGTCTTCCGGTGAGAACTTCAAATTCTTGTTCAAACCCAGGCGAATGTTGTCACCATCCAGCACGAAGCTGTGCTTGCCCATCTGGTGCAGCTTGTTATCGAGGGCGTTGGCGATCGTACTCTTGCCGCAGGCACTCAGGCCCGTGAACCACACCACGACCCCCTTGTGTCCGGCCAGTTGAAAGCGTTCGTCTTTGGTCACCGTGTGTTCATGCCACGTCACATTGGTGGCCTTCTGCTCTGCCATTTCACAATTCTCCTGCTTAACGAGGACATCGCAGCCCAGCGGCGGACGTCGCACAAACGAAAGATGGGGGCATTCCCCCGGGTTGATCAACGGATTCGATGTTAGAGGATCGGCCAAACTGAGGGAAGAGGAGAGCCACCATTCGTTGAATCGACACATTTCGACAAGGGGTCGGGCCTGCGATTTTTCAATAATTGGCGGATGAGAGTCGTCATCGCAATTCAACCGTGGATCCGCCAATTTCGAAAAATCGCAGGCCCGACCCCGACCCGATCCAACCCTCGACTTGCACCGACGCTGGCCGGAAAACGGGACGCCTGCTAGCCTATCTCTCTGGAGTCCCCCCGAATCGAAATCTCACCGCCTGACGACAGGATCCCCACGGATGCAACGCTCAATTTTGTGGATCGCAACATTGGTGAGCACGGTGTTTCTTGGAATCAGTGCGACGAGCGTCGATGCCGGAGACTGGATCCGCGATCTGCAGACGAAGGCCATCGAGCAAGGCCGGGCCGATTTTGGACATTGGGGCCTGGATCCCCTGAAATACACTCAGTGGGCTTCGCATTCGAACCGGCTGATCCCCGTCTATACGTTCGGGACCAAGGGTGCCGGACCGCGCATCGATCTAGGCAGTTATGCGGGAGCCAACAGCCCCTATCGACGCGAATCGGAACTCCAGCGAATCTACAGCCGCCTCCCGGAAAAAACCTTGTCCGCGAAGGCGGAATACCTCGATCAAACGAATGTCTTCGACATGCAACTGGCGGGAGCAGCGGCCGGCAAGAAACACATCTTCCTGGTCATCTTTGACGGCATGGACTGGGACACGACCCGCGCGGCCGCCATCCACGCGACTCAACAGATCAAATACACAGAGGGCCGTGGTACCGGATTGCACTGGCTCGACTACACCGCGGGCGGCACGACCCAGTTTGGATTCATGGTGACCAGCCCACACAACGAAGGGACCGATGTCGATGTCAATCTGCAGACGGTGAAGAATCCCGGCGGCAAGATGTTCGGAGGGTACGATCCGCTGCGCGCCGGCTTCACGCCGTGGGACAAACCCAGCTCGCCGGCGTATCTAATCTCACAACCGGCCACGGCTCCGGCGATGCATGCCTACACCGACTCATCGAGCTCCGCGGTCAGCATGACAGCCGGCATCAAGACGTTCAACGGTGCCGTCAATGTGGATCAGAATGGTGTTCAGATCCAAACGATCGCTCATCGACTGCAGGCCCAGGGTTGGCTGGTGGGGGCCATCTCGAGCGTGCCGATCAGTCACGCCACTCCGGCGGCGGCCTACGCGCACAACGTCGAGCGGGATGACTACCAGGATTTGACCCGCGATCTGCTGGGCCTCAAATCGATTTCGCATCCCGCAAAGCCACTGCCGGGACTTGATGTGCTGATCGGTGGCGGGAACGGCCAGGTGGAGCTGATCAAGAAGCCGCAAGGGGATAACTTCGTGCCGGGAAATGTCTACCTGACGACCGCCGACCAGCAGGCTGCCGACATCGCACACGGTGGTAAGTACGTCGTCGCCGCTCGCGAGAATAATGTGCCCGGCGCAGCACGACTCCAAGCAGCGGCCACGCAGGCCGCACGGGGAGGGCACAGATTGCTGGGCTTTTATGGCAATGGAAAGTTCAACGGCCATCTCCCCTTCGCTACGGCGGACGGCGACTATCAACCAATCGTTGGACGCAGTAATAAGGCCGAAGTCTACTCGCCTGCGGATCTCACGGAAAACCCGAACCTGGCCGAGATGACTCGCGCGGGGATCACGGCGCTCGCGCGGCCCAATCAGAAATTCTGGCTGATGGTGGAAGCGGGCGATGTGGACTGGGCGAACCACGACAACAACCTCGACAACTCGATCGGAGCCGTCAAGAGTGGCGACGCCGCCATCAAGGTTATCACCGACTGGGTCGACCAGCACAGCAACTGGAACGAGTCACTGATGATCGTCACGGCCGACCACGGACATCTGCTGGTCTTGGACAAGCCCGCGTTGTTGATTACGCCTGCGGGTAATCAGGCGAAGTAGCGAGACAGTCCAACTGGTGAAGTGACGCTCCACGGGGGCACGAAGCGACCACGGAAGGTAGCCTATGTGCTAAACGAGCCCATAACGATCTTCTATCTCCCTCGCCCCGGTATTCCAGGGAGAGGGGACGGGGGTGAGGGGCTTTTCGAGCGTCATTCCGATCGCCGCATAGAGTATGCCATTTTCCTTGCAAGTCTAGAACTCAGCATCATTGGGTTGATCGTGCCCCTCACCCCCAGCCCCTCTCCCCGGAGTACCAGGGCGAGGGGAGATAATTCGCCCGCGGGGGCGGCGCCTCGACTGCTTAGCCTGCACACCCAAAGTGACCGACAGGCCCGTTTAACCGGCTTTCACGACGTTTTACGGACAACTGCGCGACTCGACAAAATCTGAATAAAACGATTTTTCCCCCCTAGACTTTCGCACCGGACGTGCCAAGTATTACGTTTGTATCGAGTCTTCTACGGGCCAATCGTAGATCCGAATTGGGCTATTCGTAGTTCCTCTGGGCCAAACGCACTTCTTGCGGGCCATCGGTACGTCTGTCGGGCCATTCGCCACTTCCCTTGGGCCAATCGCACTTCTTGCGGTACGTCAATATTGGGCCATCCAATTTCCGTCGGGCCACCACTACTTCGACACGTTCGATTCGCGGGCCACCTCTACCGTGTTTCGCTCATCGCTGTTTGTCTGGAGCCTAGATCATGTACATTCAATGGTTACCTACGGTCCTGCGCCGCTTCGCCCACCGCTCTCTCCGGCTGACCTCAGCCACTCGACGTAAACCCATTTCTGTCACACGTCTTAATGGCAGGCTCGAGTCTCTGGAAGATCGCTCGTTGCTGGCTGCCAATCTGATTGGCATCAACCTGCCACCCGTCGGTGTCGTCGACAATTACAGTCTCTTGGCGAGTACGCCGCTCAGCGCTGCCGTCAGTGTGTTGGCTAATGACACCGACCCCAATACCGGCGATATCCTGCATGCTCAATTAGTCCTGGGAACACTGCACGGACATGTCGACCTGGGGACAGATGGTTTCTTTGTCTATACCCCCAACACCGGATACATCGGCCCGGACCTATTCACCTACCTGCCTAACGACGGCACATTGGCCGGCCTGATACCGACAGTCGTCAACCTGACCGTCGGACCGAATGCCTCACCCGTCGCAGTGGACGATGCATTTGTGGTCGCTGAAAACTCGATTTTGAATGTGTCGATCGGCACAGCACTCGACGGCGTCCTGGAGAATGATACGGACGCCGACACGCCAGAGTTGTTGCTGACCGCAGTCTTGGTCACTGGTCCGACCCACGGCTCGCTGACGTTCCTGCCGACGGGTACGTTTCTCTACACGCCCAACCCCGACTTCACGGGAACGGACACGTTCACTTATCGTGCCAATGATTTGAATTCGCTCAGTAACCTGGCCACCGCCACCATCACCGTCGTGCCGGTCGGCCCCGGCGGCAATCATGCTCCGGTGGCGGTCAACGACACCTTCCACGTGACCCAGGATTCGGTTTTAAATCTGACCCTCGGAACACAGTTGGATGGTGTGCTGGCGAATGATACCGACGCAGATGGCAACATCCTGTTCGCCAATCTTGTGACGGGACCTCAGCACGGGATATTGGTCTTCGTACCGGAACTCGGCACGTTCAATTACACACCCACCCCGGGCTACGTCGGCCCCGACTCGTTTACATATCGAGCGACCGATCTGCTCTCTGAAAGTAACATCGCCACGGTCTCGATCATCGTGGATCCCAGTGGCGGGCCGCTCGGAAATCATGCGCCTGTGGCCGTCAATGACTCATTCAATGCCACCGAAGATACGCTGTTGAACATCTCCCTGCCGGGCGTCCTCGCGAATGATACGGATCAAGACGGGAATCTCCTGCTGGCCCAAATGGTCACTGGACCCCAACATGGACTCCTGGTCCTCTTGCCGAACGGCTCGATCCAATACACCCCGGCTCCCAACTACAGCGGACCCGATTCGTTCACGTATCAAGCCACCGACGGGCTCGCCCTGAGCAACGTCGCGACGGTCTCGATTACCGTGAGCGCGACCAATGATCCACCGAGTGCTGCCAACGACAGCTACACCACGACCACCAGCACCACACTGAATGTGTCTGCTGCGAACGGCGTGCTCGCCAATGACTCCGATGCGGAAAATCAGGCGCTGACGGCAACGATCGTGACTAATGCGTCGCATGGCAATGTGACGCTCAATCCCAACGGATCATTTACCTACGTTCCGACGACGGGATATACCGGGCCCGACAGTTTTACCTACCGAGCCAATGATGGCAGCCTCAACAGCAATGTGGCCACCGTCACCATTACGATCGCCGGTGTCACCAATGGAGCCCCGACGGCCCAGAACGATACTTATAACATTAACGAAGACTCGCCTCTGACCACGACGACGAATAATGGTGTGTTGTTTAACGACACCGATCCGGAAAGCAATCCGTTGACCGCGACGCTGGTCAGCAATCCCGCCCATGGAACCGTGTTGTTCAATCCCAACGGGACGTTCACGTATACTCCCAACTCGAATTACAGCGGCACGGACAGCTTCACGTATCAAGCCAGTGATGGGACCAACAACAGCAATGTGGCGACAGTGACCTTCAATATCGCTGCCACAAACGATGCTCCAGTCGCTGGTGCCGATGCCTATAGTGTCGACGAGGGAGGCACGCTGGCTGTCGGCGGCAACGGGGTACTGGCGAACGATACCGACGCGGAAAACAGCCCGCTGACGGCAATCCTGGTGACCAACGTGTCGCATGGAAATCTGAGCTTCAATTCGAACGGCAGTTTTACCTACACGCCCACCGCGCTGTTCCACGGCACTGATTCGTTTACGTATCATGCGAACGATGGCAGCTTGAATAGTGCGAATGTCACGGTGACGATCACGGTCAACAGCGTGAACAGCCTGCCGGTTGCGGTGAACGACAACTACGCAGTGAATGAAGACGGGACCTTGACCGTGTCAGGGAACGGAGTTCTGGGTAACGACACCGACGCCGACGGAGACCCGTTGACGGCGAACGTCCTCACTGGACCAGCGCACGGCAGTTTGAATTTCAACGCCAACGGTTCGTTCACTTACACGCCCGCTGCCAATTTCAGCGGCAGTGACAGCTTCACCTATCGTGCGAATGATGGCACTGCCAACGGGAATGTGGCGACTGTCCAAATCACAGTGACGGGGTTCAACGACGCCCCGGTCGGCGTGAATGACAACTACACCACGATGAGCGGTGTCGCCTTGACCGTGCCGGCCGCCGGCGTCCTGTCCAATGACACGGATGCGGATGGCAATCCGTTGACTGCGACGAAGCTCACCGACCCCGCCAACGGTACAGTGACGCTCAACAGCAACGGTTCGTTTACCTATACGCCGGCTGGTGGCTTCACGGGGACCGATAGCTTTACTTACCAAGTCAACGACGGGACCACCAGCACGGGGCCGGTCACCGTGACGATCCAGGTCACTGCCGCCGGAAATACTGCACCGGTCTCTGCGAATGATGCCTATTCCACCACAGAAGACAGTGTCTTGACGGTGGCGGGTGGCGGCGGAGTCCTGGCGAATGATAACGACCCTGACGGCAACACGCTGATCGCCGTCCTGGTCGATTCGCCGCAACATGGCTCGGTGACGCTGAACGCGAATGGCTCATTCACCTACACGCCCGCCGGCAATTACAACGGCCCTGACAGCTTCACCTATCGGGCGAATGACGGGACGACCAATGGGAATCTCGCGACGGTCAACCTGACCATCACCGCAGTGAACGACGTGGCCGTTTCGGGGAATGATGCCTACACGATCGGCGAGGACGGCACATTGATCGTACCGGCCGCCAGCGGGGTCTTGGCGAACGATACCGACGCGGAGAACAACACGTTGACCGCGACCTTGGTGTCGCCGCCACAGCATGGCTTGTTGACGCTCAATGCAGATGGCTCGTTCACCTACATCGCGGCGAGCAACTACAACGGACCTGACAGCTTCACGTATCGTGCGAACGATGGCACGGGGCTCGGAAATACGGCCACGGTCAATCTGACGATCACGGCGGTCAATGACGCCCCGGTCGCCACTCCTGATGCCTATGCCACAACTCAGGGAACAACCCTCACGGTGCCCGCTGCGGGCGTGCTGACCAACGACACGGATGCCGAAGGTAACCCGTTGACGGCCACCACCGTGACGCTGCCGTTACACGGAACATTGACGCTCAATAGCAATGGTTCGTTTACCTATGTGCCAACCGGAAGCTACACAGGACCGGATTCCTTCACGTATCAAGCCAATGACGGAAGTGCGAACAGTGCCCCGGTGACGGTCACGATTCAAGTCAATGCACCTGCCAATACCGCCCCCGTGTCGCTCAACGATACGTATACGATTAATGAAGACGGTGTGTTGACGGTCGTGTCAGGGAACGGAGTCCTGGTCAATGATACGGACCCCGAGAGCAATCCGTTGACGGCCGCAATTGTGTCGCTGCCCACGCATGGTTCTCTGACGTTCAATCCCGACGGCTCTTTCATTTACACGCCGGGTGCGGATTTCAATGGGAGTGACAGCTTTACCTACCGCGCCAATGACGGAACGCTCAACGGCAACACGGCGACCGTGAACATCACGGTCAATGCCGTGGGTGAAGCACCGGTCATCATCACCTCTTCCGGCACGACCACTTCAGGCAGGCCGCGCAAGGTGGTTTTGGATCCGGCAGTGACGGTCGCGGATGCCGATTCGACGAACTTTGGGGGCGGAAATATCCGCATCGCGAGCCAGGTGGGAGACGGTTCGACTCCGGGTAGCAGGGACTTCATCGGCTTCCGACATTCTGCTCGCCACGACCGCGTGAATTCTCGTCGAGGTGATGTGCGGATTGGGAAACTGGTTATCGGAACACTCACCGGTGGCAAACACGGCGCCCCGGTGCACATCGAACTCAATTCCAACGCGACCATCGAACGGGTTCGAGTCGTCTTACAGAATATCCTCTTCAGAGGTGCGCATTCACAGGCGGGTCCGCGCATCGTTACGTTCCGGATTGCGGATGACACGCACCTGGAAAGTAACATCGCGACGAAGACAGTCAATGTCACCTGATTCGTCAGGTGACTAGACCGGGGAAGGCCCTCTGGAATCTAGGCTCTCAGGGGGCCTTTCTGTTTCTTTGAGGCTGGATTTCGTGATCTCGCTGCACGCCGATCACTCTGGTC
This sequence comes from Planctomicrobium piriforme, assembly GCA_945861445.1. Classification (GTDB taxonomy): domain Bacteria; phylum Planctomycetota; class Planctomycetia; order Planctomycetales; family Planctomycetaceae; genus JAKFVC01. The sequence continues at coordinate 12,127 of CAMAVF010000074.1, forward strand.
CCTGATGTCCCATCCGTCCCATCACAATTCATGGGACGGATGGGACACACGGGACTAATGGGACAGATGGGAATATCCAGATTGCTGGCCGGGCCGCGACTTTGCAGGTGCCGCCGGTTTTGCCAAAATATGCCTCATGAGCGAACTGGATCTTTACGACTACGATCTGCCGGACGAATTGATAGCCCGTGAACCTCCCGCACGACGCGAAGCGGCGCGACTGCTGGTGTTACATCGGAGCAGCGGGCTGATCGAACATCGGACCATTGAGGACCTGCCGGGGCTGCTGCAGCCACAGGACCTCCTGGTCTTAAACGACACTCGGGTCTTACCGGCACGTCTGGTCGGCCGACGAGCGGCCACGGGGGGGCGCTGGGAAGGCTTGTTTCTCAAGTCGCCGCAGCCTGGCACCTGGGAAGTCATCGGACAAACTCGCGGGAAGTTACTCGTCGGCGAAGAGTTGATCGTCCCATTGATCAACTCGACAGATGATCGACTGCCATCCTCCACCGAGTTGCGATTGACCCTCGTTGAACGCCTGCCAGACGGTGGCTGGCTGCTGCAGCCCGATCTGACAGGGTCGCACGTTGAGCTTCTGGGACGATTCGGGCAGGTGCCACTGCCGCCTTACATGGAGCGCGATACGGCAACCGCGACCGATCGCGACCGTTATCAAACGCTGCATGCCCGGCACCCGGGCTCCGTGGCCGCCCCCACCGCAGGGCTGCACTTCACTCCCGAACTTCTCGCCAAGTGTCGCGCACGCGGAATTCACGACGCATACGTGACGCTGCACGTCGGACTGGGGACATTTCGTCCTATCTCCGTTGAACGGCTGGCCGATCACGTGATGCATTCGGAATGGTGTGAAGTTCCCGCCGCAACGGTCGATCGCATTCAACGGACACGAAACGCCGGAGGCCGCATTGTTGCCGTCGGAACCACTTCGGTTCGATCACTGGAAACGGCCGCTCGAACAGGACAGTTGGTGCCGTTTACCGGAGATACGCAACTCTTCATTCAGCCCCCTTACCAGTTCCAGACTGTGGACGTGATCCTGACCAACTTTCATCTTCCGAAGTCCACTCTGCTGGTCCTGCTGGCCGCATTCGCCGGCCGCGAGCGGTTGCTGAATGCCTACGCCGAAGCGATCTCAGAACATTACCGCTTCTATAGTTACGGCGACGCCATGCTGGTGCTCTAGACCACGAATTCGCAAAAACTTCGGTCGCAGTTCCTTTTCTTGCACGAAATCACGGCTCGATCCCCACTATTAAAGGTAGGTGCCATATTCCGTGAACGGGTTAGGAATCAATCATGCGACTCACATTACGCACGCTGCTGGCTTATCTCGACGATCTTCTTGAACCCAGTCAAGCCAAGGAATTGGGTGCCAAGATTCAGGAAAGCGAGGTCGCCTCGCAACTGGTCTCGAAGATCCGCGACGTCATCCGCAAACGGCGACTGACGGCACCGGTCGTCAGCGGCCCCGGTTGCGATCTGGATGCGAATCTGGTCGCCGAATACCTGGACAACACGTTGCCTGCCGATGGGGTCACGGATCTCGAGCGGATCTGCCTGGAATCCGACGTCCACCTGGCCGAAGTGGCCGCGTCGCATCAGATTCTGACGCTCGTGCTGGGCGAACCGGTCGACATCGGCCCCCTGAGCCGCGAACGCATGTACGCCCTCGGTGAATCAGCAAAAAACACGGCACCGGCCCCCGTCGCCACCACGATCGCAGGCCAAAGTGCGACGGTCGCGATGAAACCGGTCACGATGAAGCCGGTGGGGACTGCACCTCCCACTGCCGGACTCGGCCCTGCGGTCAAACCGATCGCCGGATCGCGCTTGTCCTCGACCTCCATCCCCGCGGAGCCACCCCTCGCAGAATCGTCTCCTGAGCGACGGGCCGAAGAATCGTTTGACCGGACCATCCCCGATTATTTGCGAGCTCCCCCATTGTGGAAGCGGGCCCTGCCGCTCGCAATCGCCCTGTTGGTCCTGGTCTGGCTGGGAGCCCTCTTCTCTGACCACGAGATGGTCAGAAGCATCCTGGGTATCAAAGCCAATCCCGCAGCGCCGGTGCAAGTGGCGGATGCCAACGGAAATGCGGCTGCGGATGGATCGAATAAGCAGGCGGAACCGGCGAAAGACGGGGCCCCGGCCACTGCGACCGATCAGGCCCCCGAACAACTGGTCGCCGAAAATCCGCCAGAACTGCCTGAGACCACTGAGCCCGAAGTGCCGGGTGAACAGGTTGCCGCAGTCACTCAGCCCGCAGGCAGCGATCCCAAATCCGCCAAGCCGTCGATTGATCCGCCTCCCCCGGCGGACGCCGATGATCTTGTACCGCCAACCAAGCCCGCTCCAGAAATTAAACCGACGGCGCCGGACGACGATTCGTCCCCGTTTAAGGCACCCGGTATCGCAGTTGCCAAAGCTGATCCCGGCGCCACAAAGATCACCACACCCGCGACCGCCAAACCTAAGCCCATGCCTCCCGAAGCCGCTCCAGCAGTTCGCACGAATCCGGCCCAGTACGTCAGCCCCGACGGGATTGTCCTGCACTTTGACGCCGATCGCGCGGGCTGGTATCAGTTGCCACACCGCTCCCACGTCTTCGCCGATGACGCTCTGGCCGTGCCCGAACCGTTCGACGCCCAAATCCAGATGGGTCGCGAAAAGCATCGGATGACCGTGATGGGCCCCGCCGTCGTCGGGGTGACCGACCCGCTGAAAGATCTGCCGATGGGGATCAATCTGCTCCGTGGCCGAGTCATCCTGCAGGGGGCCGAAGCCAACGAGGCCGCGGGCGGTGGTCCCGCAGCGCCACTAAAGCTGTTGCTGTCCGTGCAGGGCACAACCTGGCGCCTGGAATTGGCCGATGCCGCCACGCGTTGCGGGATCGAAGTGATTCCGCGTGAACCGCGGCAGCTCGAAGAAGACTTCGGAACACGTGGCTGGTCCGGCACTCTGTATGTGTGGACGGGTGCTGTCAAAGTGACCTCTGCGGAAGGTCAGGAACAGACACTGACCGCCCCCGACAGCCTGGTCCTGGCCGCTGATCCCAACCATGCCAATTCCGATACCGTCGCTTCCAAAGATCTCCCGAACTGGGACCGTCGCCTGTCGACCATCGCCCAGAAGAATTCCCGGCTGTTTGCCGACGCGTTTCAAGCCGACGAATCGTCCGCTCACGACGCCTTGCTGGGTTTAGTCGACAACCGAGTTTATGCCATGTCGCGCCTGGCCGTCTCGTGCCTGGGACTGGTTGGCGATTATGAGATGATGCTGGAAGTGCTCGATCGCAACGAGCATCATGAAGCCCGTGTCGCCGCGATCCACAGTTTGCGTGGCTGGGTGAATCAGGATCCTCAAAATCGCGTCCAATTGAAGGAAGCGATCGCGGCCAAGTTTTATCCGCAAGAGGTCGATGTCGTCTATCGGTTGATCTGGGGATATCAGGAACAAGACGCGCGGAGCAAGCAGACCTCGGAACAACTCATCGACTGGCTCGACCACGACCGCCTGGCAATTCGCGAACTGGCCTGGTTCCATATCAAGTCGCTGACGAATCGCAAGCTGGAAGTCTTCGACGCCCGGGGCACTCCGATGCATCGCAATGCGGCAGTCCAGAAGATCCGCAAGATCTTCGAAAAGGACGGTACCCTGCTGCCAGCCTTGCCCATGCCGGTTAAGGCTGCTGCCGACAAATAGTAGCCTTCACGTTCCGCGTGAAGTCAGCCGAGCGCACCATAGACTTTGCAGAATATTAACACGTCAGTCGTACAGAGTATGTACCACGAGAGCTACGGCATTAACTTTTGCTTTGAGCCTCTTCGTAGGCGAGCGTCCGACGTAAGCCGGATGGTTTTTAGCGAGTTGCTGCGGTTCTTAATGGCACTTCCCAGATGGCGACCTGATGCGACCTATCCAAAAAGGTCGGTCGTACCTGATTGAAGTGAGTCGCCAACAACCATCCGGCTTACGCCGGACGCTCGCCTGGGAACGCGCATCACAGATGCTCACGGACCTTACGGTCCAGCCGGCAACGGAATGCCAAGCTTCCCCTGCGCCCGGCTGACTTCACGCAGAGCGTGAAGGCTACAACGGAAGGCTACTTGCGGCCGCGGGCCGCTCGGTAACCGTATTCGATCGCGAACCAGTTCGCGAACCGTTCCCGTTCGCGGTACGTGGTATTCCGCGGATCATTCAGATGACCGACTTCATGGACCAGGACGTTGTTGAGATAGAAGTCCTTGATCGACTCCGGAGTCCACGTCAATGTCCAGTAATGATCCCGCTGCGCCCAGACCGCTCCAAACATCCGCGCTTCGATCTGCTGGGCCGGCTTTGGGGGAACTGAATAGAGCTCTACTAAGTCACTTTCAATCGGATACAAATAGACCGATTTACCCCATTGCATGCCATAGCAGGGAAACGTGCGCCGCTTGCGTGTCATGCGACTGAACTGGACCACTTCCAGATCCCGCGTGTACTGCGGGGGCAGTTGAGCCAGTCGTTCGCGAACCTCAGCAGCCGTGACGGGATGCATGTAATCCTGTCCGGCCGGTTGAATGGCCACTCGCAAATCGCCCAGCCCATGCGGTTCATGCCAGACTTCCGGCGCATTATAGGGGGCACTCCCACCACTACGATTCGCACGCTGGCGATAGGCCACCGCCGGTTTCGCGACCACTCGCGCCGCTCCGTGACCTGACAGTTCACGCGTGTGATGCACAGCGGGATTGAACGGCAGTGAGGAGCGGGATGACATGTTGGCTATCACCTCTGGTGGGACTCGACAGGCGCACAACCACACCGGCCAAGCAGTATCGCGGAGAAGCCCGGCCACGCCTCCTGAGGGGCCAGGCATAAGCTGCGAGACGAAACGTGTGACATGTCAGCGAAACCAATCTGGTTTCACAGTCCCATGCCTGACGTCCGGCAGCAGACTCGAATTCACGTCGGGGAGATCGAAATCCGAGTCTCATTGAATACTACGCAGGACGTGAACCAGTCACAAGGTGTACACCACAAGTTACGAATTTCTAACCAGTTAACCCCGCCGCCACAATCGCATCAACACACGCAATTATGATAAGTCCGCAAGGTTACGCTCGGAGGCTGCAAGGTAACACTCGCGTCCGCAAGATCTTACGGAAGAGGGTGAGGTGGAACTCGGAAATCGCCCCCGCGCGAGAGCAAAAAATCCGTTCAGCAAAAAACTTAAAGCATTTGAATATCATGAGTTGTGACTGTTCATTGGAGATGACGCGTCTCCAGGTTTGCGTTTGTCTCGCAATTTGTCCCGTAGGGACATCCGACAATAGCTCACCGATTCATCGGTGGGTTCGAGCAGCCAACCAACCCAAAAGCCCCAGAAGGGGCGAAAGACATGTCGCGTGCATCCCACGGCTAGGGGCCGACGGCTCCAATGTAGGGCTCGGCAAAGCCGACGGCCGGCCCGTCACGCTGGGGACTGGTCGTTGAGGGAGCGAGAAAACCCAGGCTGTTGGGATCCTCACCAGCAAACTGATACTTCACCGCAGCTTGCCCACCCGAGCCGAAAATCACCAGATTCGGGTCCAGCATCGGTTTGCTGGTCCAATTGTTCGCGCTTTGCCCCGCCAGGCCGGCAAAATCAGTCGACACGAATCCCTTTTCAACAACCAGATCGGCTCCTTCGGTCTGATCGAACAGGTTGTTCAAAAAGACAATCTTGTCGGATTTTTTGGATGGCATCGCGGCCAACACAATCCCCTGCTTCAGCTTGAAGAAGGTGTTATTCGCCAGCCCGACGTCCTTCAATGTCAATTGATCACCGCGGAAGCGGACCCCCACGTCGACCTTGAAGAAGATCGTCTTCATGATCTTGACGTCTTCGCAGGACGTATCGATGGCCACGCCTTCGAGCATCGGCCCGAACAAACGACAGTTGTCGATCGTGACAAACGAGGTGGGTGACGCACCCTTGGTGACCGTAATCCCGGTGCCCGTCGGCTTCGCGATCCGTAAGGTCACGTTGTCCAGCAACACACGATTCGTGGTATCACCCTGGGCACCTTCCAGCACGATGCCCTGCTTCGCAAATCCAGACAGCACGCAACGTGAAATCCCCACCTGCGGCAATTTGCCGGACAATCGAATGCCGATGTCTTTCCCCTCGGCATTCAAATTGAAGCCTTCAATGACCAACCCCTTGGCATTCGAAATATCCAGCAACGGTTCGGCACCCGGGGAACCGGTAATGGTCGGTCCCCCTTCGTCATCCGCATAGATGCGCGTCCCCGCGGGCAGGTCCTTGAATGACAAGGGTTCGGAATAGATTTTCCGACCGGTGACCTTGATCCTGGGCTTGATGCCGCCAGATTCCCGCAGAGCGTCCAGGGCCGCACTGATCGACTTGAACTTGCCACCCGTCCCCACGACGAATTCGGGAATCCGTTGAGACTTTCGCGTCAGAGTCTTCTTGGGTGGCGAGCTCTGCATGAAATACGCAACGGTCATTACTACGAAGACGAATGCCACCACTCCGCCAGCAATCAGTCGTGTTTGCTTGTTCTGCAACACCTTTTGCAGCAGCTTTTCCACGGCCTGTTTATTCGCCTTGAACTTAGTTGATTGCTTGATCGTCGAAGCGGACGAGGGCTTGATCGCCGTATTGGTTTCGGTCGTGACGGTGAATTCGGAAGGATCAAAGCTGCCGAAATCGCCAAACTGAGATGCCGGCTGCGGTGCGGTGGCGACCGCGACGGGCGGCGCAAAGTTGGGCGCTGGCATGGCCGTCGGCGGTGCGCTGGCGACCACCGGGCTGGCAGGAAACTGGGGCGTCAGCACCGGGGCGGGCGCCGCCACCGGTTGTGCCAGGGCGACGGCCGGAAATCCCTGTGGAAATTGGGGGGCCGCAACAGGAGGAGCGGCAACCGGGGGCGCGGGCCACGCCGTGGGAGGCGCATTGACGACCTGGCTGGCCATCGGAATCACGGGGGCAGACTGGGCCACGGGACGGGCCATGGGAGGCACGACAGATGCCGTCGGGGGAGGTGCCCCCTTACCCGAACCGCCGCTGGCAGCCACCAGCATCGCATTCTTTTCACGCCACTCCGCGTCACCGAATTCAATCAGCCACTTGGACAGCGCCTCCTGCACCTGCGTTGCCGTCTGATAGCGATCTTCGGGCTTCTTTTCCATCATCTTGCGCAAGATGGCCGACAACGAAGCCGGCACGTCCGGACGATCTTTTTCCACGGGTGCCGGCTGCCGGGTCTGATGGTACAGCAGGCGTTGAGCCAGCGAGCCTTCCGGAAACGGTGGGTGCCCGGTCAGGATGAAGTAAAACGTGCAACCCAGGCTGTAGATGTCGGTCCGCACATCCACCTGATGGCTGTTCAACGCCTGCTCGGGAGACAGGTAATCCGCAGTACCGAGAACGCGTTCGTCATGTTGAATGGTCAGCGAGGCTTCTTCGTCGTCTTTCCCGGCCGGATCGAAGAACATCGCCAGACCCATGTCGAGAATCTTCACGACCCCACGCTTGTCGACCAGGATATTGCCCGGCTTGATGTCGCGATGAATCATTCCCTCTTCATGCGCGTGACTTAACCCTTCCGCGGCCTGCCGCATGTACTCCGCACAATGCACGTAATTTAACTGCACTTTTGTATTGACGAGTTCCAGCAGACTCTGGCCTTCGATGTACTCCATGACCAGGAAATGCACTTTCCCTTCCTGATCGACATCATAGGCCCGCATGATATTGGGATGATCGAGCGACGCGACCGCCTGGGCTTCACGATGGAAGCGTTCCAGATAGGAGGAATCTTCGATCCGCGCCTGGGGCAGGACCTTGATTGCCACGCGCCGCCGCATCAGCGTATGTTCGGCCAGGTAGACCGCACTCATGCCGCCGCTGCCCAGCAAAGAAATCAGCTTGTACTTCCCCAGGAAAAAGCCCTTGTGCTTCCCCTGCAGCAGCTTGTCGATCTGCCACTTGCTGAGCAGATTGTTGCCCACCAGCTCACTGACGATCTGATCGGTATCCGTCTTGTCCTTGCCTGCCTCGTCGAAGCTCTGCCAGAACTTCTTCAACTGACCTTCTTCGACCAGCCCGCTTTGGCGGACGGCTGAAAGAAAGGAGTCGGCACTGGGCTTCGTCGGCATCGAATGGTCTCGGCTCGGCCTGGGAACACACGTCTTCAGCGCTGCCCTGGTTCGTACAGGGACACGGCTGGCTCAACCGATTTGTCGGTGTCCTGCCAGCATCCGATACCTTACCAATCCCAAGTCGCCAATTCCAGCCTCTCGGCGCCGGATGACACTGCTGGTGAGCGCATCAGGAGACGTTAAAATCGTCCAGGCTCGCATCATCGGCAGCGGGTGGCGGAGGCGTCGGGGGCGCTGGTCTGGGAGGTGGAGCGGGCGGACGGGGGCCTCCCCCGGGCGGAACAGGTCCCGGCGGCCGAACTCCAGGCGGCACGCCCGGACGTGGCGGTGGCCCTGGTGGCAGCGGTGGCCGGGGCGGTCCACCTCCGGGCGGTATTCCAGGCCCCCCCGGACGAGGAGCATTCGGAGGCATACCCGGAGGCGGCATCGGACGCGGCGCGCCACCTGGCCCAGCAGCCACACCAGGAACACCCGGCCGCGGCGGCATCACGCCCGGGGGAACGGGCGCTCCCGGCGGGCGGGGTGCCCCGGGCGGGGGCGGAGCCGGACGAACAGGCATCGCACCGGGGGGCATTCCCGGAGGCAGCCCGGGTCGCGGCGGCGGTCCGGGCGGCGGAGGTCGAACCCCGGGGGGCAGGACTCCCGGTGGCATTCCAGGACGCGGGGGAGGTGGCATGCCGACCGGAATGGACTGTGGTGGCCGACCGGGGACTGCACCTGGCGGCACGGGACCGGGGGCGGGACGAGGGGGCACTGCTCCCGCTGGGATGGGTGGCTGGGGAGCCGCAGCCACGGGCGCCATCGCCCCAGCCGGGATCTGAATCGGCTTGGGAGGAGCTGCCGGTGGGGGCAGCACTGCGGAAGCATCGCCAGACTCGGCGGCCGCTTTGGCCATTTCCGCCAGCTTCGCATCAGTCCGGCTGTCGCGCCGTGAGTTGAGCGACGCTTCTTTGAGCCCTTCGTTCTCTTTATCCAGTGCCCGCTGCTCCATCACTTTTTCAGGCGATTCTTTAAAAAACGCCGTGTTGCGAACCTCTGCCAGCAATTCGTTGAACGACTTGTGTCGTTTGTCCGGCTTCTTCGCCAGCATCTTCAAGACAATCCGGTCCATTTCCGGTGTCACATTGGTGTTGTAATTGGAAGGAGCCGGGGCCGGCTCGGTTAGATGCTTCTTCAATAAATCGTTCGGCGTAAACCCGGCGAACGGTGTCCTGCCCGTCAGCAATTCGAACAGCGTGATCCCGAAGTTGTAGATGTCGGTATACGGCCCGAGTCGCAGACATTTGATCTGCTCGGGGGCCATGTACGTGCGGGTCCCCTGAATCAGCTTCTTACCGCCGGGCATCATGGCGGCAAATGCGCCAACCGGCTTCGCAGCCAGTGAGAAGTCAATAATCCGCAGTTCCGCCGCCTTGCTGCACAGAATGTTGTCCGGCTTCAAGTCCTTGTGCAGCCAGCCTTTATCATGAATATGGGCCATCCCCTGAGAAACCTGCTCGACCAGCCGCTTCAGCCTGACATGGATGCCCAACAGGTCGGTCTGCATTTGCGATTTCAGGTTCGGAGCACGAAACAGCTCCATCAACATGAACCCGTTCTTCTTGTCCATCACGATGCTTTTGAACTTGACGACATTCGGATGGTCAAGAGTCGCCAGCACCTTGGCTTCGAACTTCAAATTCGCCTTCTGGACCGGATCTTTGAATGCCTCCGGAAGCAGCAGCTTCATGGCATATTTTTCGTTGGACGACTGCTCCACGACTTCCCACACCTGGGTTTGATTTCCCGTAGCGAGGCAGGTCTGCAGTTTGCAGTTACCAATAACTAGTTCGCCTTCAGACACGGATCAGGCTCCCCTCGAAACAGTGCAGGCCGATGAATGGGCGAGATTTATCCAGACTAGAATGAATCAGGATGATTCGTCAACTGTGGTTGCCGGGAAAACGCGCCTGCGCGTAAGATCCGTTGCGCAATGGGGTGCGTTCCAGGCGCGACTATCGGGATCGGTTTGAAGATTTTCCGATGCGACTTTGGCCGAGGATGCCATTCCTGTAGGATTGCCGCCCTCGGCCGTCGTGTTCGTCGTCACTGCGAACTCAAATCAACATAAGGTATGTTGAACTAAGAAGCTGCCAAACAACCGGGTAAACAGTAGCAAATGTTAAGCCACGAATTCTGATGCCAATTGGAAGCAGACCATCGCCGCCGCCAGCGTCGCACAGGCATTAATTGCCGTCTGGCTGCGATCGTAGCGGAATCGCATCCGGCGA
>CAMAVF010000075.1 GCA_945861445.1 Planctomicrobium piriforme
TTAGCGAGATTCTGGCAACGTGCCTTCCGTTCTCGAACATCTCATCGGGCGATCAGGAACAGACGGACTCAGAGGCAACTGTCCGCCTGCTGACCGCAGAAGTCTGACGTTCGACGATTTCCTGATCAGCCACAATATCCCAATGCTACTACAAATCTTCGCTAGTCGCCAGTTGTTATGCCTGTCCTTTTATTATCGCGACAAACGATTACGCAACGAGATTTAGACCAGAGACATTCTTTCAGACCGCAGCTTCCTGGCAGTCCACAATTTGTGATTCTAGCACATCGCCAATACCATGCCTGTCCTTTTATTTACCTGTCCTTTTATTTAAGTAAGTATTGAGAATGTTCGGGATTGGTGTAAGGCTTGCGGCTGACGGCGGTAGTTGATGGTATGTACCGGAGAAATCAGCCCCTGATGAATATTCTTTCGTGCTGCAGTGTCCCTGTTCTGCACCGTTGTGGGAACGTATCATGGGGGGCATGCAGCTCACGCCGATCGCGCTTATCACATCGGCGGCTGCGAATGGTTCGTTCAGGTGCTACCTTGGCCGTCGACGATTCTCCGCTCACCCGAGCCAGCTTGCTCGTGCAACTCCGTGATGGAGCCAATCATGCGGCGTGGAACGAGTTCATGCAGTTGTATGGCCCTGTGGTCTATGGGTTTGCTCGTAAACGGGGCCTGCAGGATGCCGATGCGGCCGATCTGATGCAGGACGTGATGCGTTCTGTTTCGACGTCGATTGGCAGGCTCGATTACGACCGCAGTCAGGGGACGTTTCGCGGGTGGCTGTTTACGATCACGCGCAACAAGGTCTTTAGCTTTCTGTCCGCCCGGCGCATTCGACCGCAGGCTACGGGAGATTCGGCCACGAACCGGTTGCTCGAAACGCATCCCGACGAGAGCGATGGGTCGGAGACTTGGGAAACCGAGTATCAACGGCGATTGGCCGCTCTCGCGATGGAACGCATCAAGAGCGAGTTTCAGGGAAAGACCTGGCAGGCCTTCTGGCTGACCGCCGTCGATGGGATCGCCGCACCGGAAGCCGCTCAGCAAGTGGGCCTGTCACCGGGGGCGATCTATGTCGCCAAAAGTCGTGTCCTCGCCCGTTTGAAAGAGGAAGTCGAGACGCTGCGGCGGCAGGAGGAAACGTAAGATGAAAACTGAAATCAACACGAATTGCCCGCTCCATGAAGAACTTCGCCAATTGCTCGACGGAACCTTGTCCGGTGATCGGCAGGCCGCCTGCACTACCCATATGGATTCTTGCACGTGCTGCCAGGCGAAACTCGAAAACATCGCGACCGATGGTACTAACCTGTCCAGCCTGGTCCAGAGTCTGCACGAATCTGAGCCTTCGACGAACTCGGCGTATTGGCCCGCCCTGAAGTCGCTGGATGCGGCCGTGGAAGTGACCGTCGTTCCCCGGCCAACGCCCCCGGTCCGCACGCGGGAAGTGTCGCTCTCCTTTTTGCAGCCAGCCAGCGACGCCGCGTACCTCGGACGGCTCGCCCACTTCGATGTCATGCGAGTCCTGGGCCGTGGCGGGATGGGAATTGTCCTGGAAGCGTTTGATTCGCGGTTGCAGCGTAACGTCGCTTTAAAAGTCCTCGATCCCGAACTGGCGGGAGATGACATATCTCGCCAACGCTTCTGCCGCGAAGCTCGTGCGGCCGCTTCGATCACTCATGAGAATGTCGTGGCCGTCTATCAAGTCGAGCGATCGGGCGATGAGGGCTTGCCCTACCTGGTGATGCAGTTGATCGCGGGCGAATCGCTCGAACAACGGCTGACCCGCGAGAAAAAGCTACCCATCCGCGAGATCGTGCGGATCGCCATGCAGTCGGCCCACGGTCTGGAAGCCGCTTATGCTCAGGGGCTGATCCATCGCGATATCAAGCCGGGGAACATTCTGCTGGAGTCGACTCTTGATCGCGTCAAGCTGACCGACTTCGGGCTGGCTCGCGGGGCTGAGGATGTCAAGCTGACTCATACGGGGTTCGTGTCCGGCACGCCGCTGTATATGGCGCCCGAACAGGCGATGGGGGAAGAGCCCGATCATCGGTCGGATCTCTTTAGCCTCGGGGCCGTATTGTACGAAATGTGTGCGGGCGAGCCGCCCTTTACGGGGAATTCGGCTCTGGCAATTCTCAAGCAGATTGCGGACAAGAAGCATCGTCCGTTGCGTGAGCTGAACCCCGAAGTGCCCGAGTGGCTCGCCGAAACGATTGACATGTTGCTCGCCAAAAAGCCGGCCGAACGGATGCAGTCTGCCACACACCTCGCCGAACTGCTCGATTTTCAATGGGCGCTGATGAAGACGTCGTCCGAAGATGTTCCGACGGTCTGCCGCGTGGAGGCCGCAAAGCGAGCGATTCGCAACCGCCGGGTTGCCATTGGAATTGGTGCCAGCTTTCTCGCACTGGGATTGTTTGGGGGAATCTTTCTCGCCACGCGTTCCGCTGGGACGCGTGCCATCAAGTCCACCGCGCCACCGATCGCTGTCTTGAGTGCGAACTCGGGGACGGTCTGGTCGGTTGGATTTAGCCGAGACAGCAGTACGGTGGCAATGGGAGTGGAAGACGGCACCGTGCGACTGTGGGATTTGGCGAGTCAGAATGTCAAATCGACGTTCACTGCACACCGTGGGATTGTCTGGTCCGCACAATACTCGAACAATGGCGAACTGTTGGCAACCTCCGGCGACGACGGCTTTATTAAGCTGTGGAAGACGTCGCAATCCGAGCCGTTCCGCAGGTATAAACATCCCAACGCGGTTCGCGGGATGACTTTCGCGCATGACGATCAGACGATCTATGCGGGCGATCGCGAAGGGGGTCTGCGGTCCTGGTCGCTCGATTCGGACAAGCCGTTGGTCGAGACTCAGCAGCCGGGGGTTGTCTACTCTGTCGCCATTTCGCCGGACGACGAAACATTGGCGACCGCGGGCAGTGATAAAGTGGTGCGTCTCTGGAATGCGAAGACTCTCACCCAGAAGCTGCCCCTGGAGGGCCATTCGGGTCCAGTGAACGGCTTGTCATTCAATCACGACGGCCGTCGACTGGCGTCGGTGGGCTGGGACAAGACCATACGCATCTGGGATACCGGCAGCGGGAATCTGGTAAAATCCTGGCAGGGGCATGACGGGGACATCTGGGTAGTGAAATTCTCGCCGGACGGTTCTCAACTGGCGACCGGCGGGCACGACGGCATGCTTAAGCTGTGGAATGCGGAAACCGGCAAATTGGTGGCAACCTATCTTGGTCACAAAGTCGCGATTCACGCCGTCTCGTTCAATCAAGACGGGACGCTGGTGGCGTCCGGCGGACGCGATGGCGCGGTGCGGATTTGGAAGATTAAGTAGACATCCCTCTCCCCAATCTCGGGGAAGCCCGGCAAGAAATGTTCACACACTTCTTGTGAAGCGTTATGGCGCTGGGGTACAATTTTGGCTTGGCATCATCTTGACTCACCGACGCCAGGTCGTGACTTTTTTCAAAGCTCACTCACTTGTCGCCAGCCCCACCGTGATCCCGTGCGCCATGATCCAATTCGTCTCGATCTCATTCGTCCATCGTGTCGCCATCTGTGGTCTGTTGTGCCTGCTTCCCGCTGCGGGAGTGGTCGAGGCCCAGACGGTCGATTTTGAACGTGATGTCCAGCCGATCCTGGCGGAGCATTGTGCTCAATGCCACGGCACCGATGAGGGCACCCGCAAGGCTGGCCTGCGGCTGGATCTGCGTGAGAACGCGTTGAAAGGGGGCGAGTCGGGTGATCCGGCGATTGTGCCCGGCAAGCCGGAAATGAGCGAGCTCATCAGTCGCATCACCACTTCTGATGCTGGTGAGATCATGCCGCCGCCCAAGGGCAATAAGCCGCTGGCGGCGGCTCAGATCGAAACATTGAAAAAATGGGTTGCCGAAGGAGCCAAGTATTCCACTCACTGGGCGTTCGTGCCCCCGCAGAAGATGCCGACACCGCCCGGCCCCGCGCATCCGATTGATGCGTTTGTCGCGGCCCGGTTGAAAACATTGTCGCTGTCCCCATCGCCCCCGGCCGCATCGGCGATACTCTGTAGGCGGCTGTACCTCGATCTGATCGGACTGCCCCCGTCGCCGCAGGAACTTGAAGCGTTTGAAAAGAACGGTTTTGCCGCGACCGTCGAAAGCCTGCTCAAGAGTGAGCGGTTTGGAGAGAAGTGGGCCCGGCACTGGTTGGATGCGGCACGCTATTCGGACACCAACGGCTATGAGAAAGACGTGCCACGCGACCAGTGGATCTGGCGGGATTGGGTCATTAAGGCACTCAACAGTGATATGCCCTACGACCAGTTTGTCATCGAACAAATCGCGGGGGATCTGCTGCCGGGAGCAACTCAGGAGCAAATGATCGCGACCGGGCTGCTCCGCAACAGCATGCTCAATGAAGAAGGGGCGATTATCGCGGAGGAATTCCGCATGGTCGAGATGTTCGATCGCATCGACTGCCTGGGTAAAGCCGTGCTGGGAATTTCGGTGCAATGTGCTCAATGCCACACGCACAAATTCGATCCCATCTCGCACGACGAATACTATGGGATGTTCGCGTTTCTGAATAATTCGTATGAAGCCCAGTCGTGGGTCTACACGCCCGAACAACTCCAGCAGATCAAGAACATCAAGGCTGCGATTCAGGCCATCGACGATCGGGCACGCACCCAGCATCCGCAGTGGCAACAGGAACTGCAGGCGTGGGAGGCCGATGTTCTGAAGCAACAGGTCGCATGGACGCCGCTGGAAGCCACCGAATTCGGCAGCATCAGCGGGCTCAATCATCCGACACAACTGGCCGATAAGTCGGTCCTGATGCGCGGCCATCAAAGTGTCGACGTGTTCATGATTTCAAAGCCCGATCTCAAAGGAGTCACAGGGCTGCGTTTCGAGGCACTCACTCACGGAGACCTGCCGTTTGGCGGCCCCGGTCGCGGTGCGGCCGGCATCTGGGGAGTGACGGAAATCGAAGTGACCGTCCAGAGGCCCGACGGTAAGGAATGGGAGAAACTCAAACTGGTCAACGCCACGGCGGACTTTTCTGAACCCGAGCAGAAGGAAGACAAGAAGACGCGCGGACCCGTCAAGTTTCTGATCGATGGCACCGACGATACGTCGTGGGAAGCAGACCGGGGCATCGGCCGTCGCAATGCGCCCTCGGTGGCGATCGTGCAGTTCGAGAAACCGCTGGACCTGCCTCCTGGGACGCAGTTCAAGCTGGCCCTCCGTACCAATGACATGCTGGTCTGCTGCCGCATCAGCACGACCACCGCTCCGAATCCCGCGGCCTTGCCCGTTGACTATGCCGCCATACTCGCCCTGCAAGTCCCCGCCGCGGAACGCACGCCGGAACAACAAACCACCATTTTCGCGGCCTGGCGCGCGTCAGTGGCTGACCTGAAGCCGCTCAATGATGAAGTCGATGCGCAATGGAAGCAGTATCCGACCGCGATGACTTCAGTCCTGCACCTGGCGGAACGTCAGGGGGTCCACATCCGCCCGACGCATCTGCTGGATCGCGGCAGTTGGGATCGCCCGAAGCAAGTCGTGCCCCCGCGGACTCTCGCCACGTTGCACACGTTTGAGAACAAGGGAGAGCCAAACCGTCTGGCCTTCGCCCGCTGGCTGGCCGACAAGCGGTCTCCATTAACGGCTCGCGTGGCCGTCAATCGCGTCTGGCAGGCGATGTTTGGAGAAGGTCTCGTCGAGACTTCCGAAGACTTCGGAACTCGGGCCCCCGTTCCGGAATACCGCGAACTGCTGGACTGGCTCGCGGTCGATTTCATGGAACATGGCTGGAGCCAGAAGCACCTCATCCAGACCATTGTCAGCAGTGCCACTTATCAACAATCGTCGACGACCACACCCATCTTGAAAGAGCGCGACCCCCGCAACCATTGGCTGGCCCGCGGGCCGCGGTTCCGAGCAGAAGCTGAAGTCGTCCGCGATATCGCGTTGAGCGTCTCGGGCTTGATCACGCAAAAGCTGGGCGGCGCCGGAACCATTCCACCCGTGCCGCAAAACGTGCTCGATATCAACTTCACATACCCGGCATACTGGAAGCCAGCCGAAGGGCCCGATCGGTACCGCCGCACGGTCTATGTCTTCCGCAAGCGATCCATGCCCGATCCGGTCCTATCCAGTTTCGATTCACCGAACAGTGATATCGCGTGTGCCCGCCGAGTCCGTTCCAACACTCCACTGGCGGCATTAATTGGTCTGAATGAAACGATCTTTAACGAGGCTGCTCGGGCGATGGCTCTGCGATTGCTGCGCGAAGGAGGCCCTGACGATGCCTCTCGGGCCGCTTATGCCTTCAAACTCTGTACCGCGCGGTCGCCAACACCGGCTGAACGCGACGAAGTCCTGGCCCTCTTGAAATCGCGGCGGCAACGTCTGGCGGAAGGCTGGCTGGATATCCGTGAGGTCTCCACCGGCGATCCCGCCAAGCTGCCTGATATTCCTCCCAAGACTATCCCGCAGGACGCCGCGGCCTGGACGCTCGTCGCGCGAGTCCTATTGAATCTCGACGAAACGATCAGCAAGAACTGAAGGTTTTTCTATGTCTCTTGAACATCAGCAACCTGTTGAGCAGGCCGTGCAAGCCGCCTTGGCCCAATACGTCAGCCGCCGTTGGTTCCTGCGTGATTGCGGCGTCGGACTGGCGGGCATGGCGCTCAATTCCTTCGCCGCCCGCGAAGCGGCAGCCGCACCGGGAGCGGTCACCAATCCGTTGGCTCCGCACGCACCGCATTTCCCCGCCAAGGCGAAGCGGGTGATCTACATGTTCAATGCGGGCGCGCCCAGCCACCTCGAGCTGTTCGATCCCAAACCGGAACTGACCACGCGCAACGGTCAGCTCCCTCCGGCCGACTTGCTGAAGGGTTACCGTGCGGCCTTCATCAATCCCAACTCGGCGCTGCTGGGACCGAAATTCAAGTTCGTTAAGCACGGTAAATGCGGGATGGAACTCAGCGAAGTCCTGCCTCACACGGGCAGCATCGCCGATGACATCTGCCTGGTGCGCACGATTAATACGGATGCCGTCAATCACGCACCGGCGCAGATCGTGATGAACACGGGTTCGCAATTGTTTGGCCGGCCGAGCTTCGGATCATGGACTCTGTATGGGCTAGGGAGTGAGTGCGAGGATCTGCCTGGCTTCGTGGTGCTGACCAGTGGCCGCGGCACCAGCGGCGGGGCCAGCAACTACGGTTGCGGATTCCTGCCGACGATGTACGGCGGCATTCCGTTCCGAAGTGCCGGTGATCCCGTGCTGTACCTGTCCAACCCCAAGGGCGTTGATGCCGAGACCCAGCGGGCATCGTTGGATACGTTGCAGCGACTGAATGGATTGACGCTGGAAGCGGCCGGTGACCCCGAGACGGCCGCTCGCATTCAAAGCTACGAAATGGCCTTCCGGCTGCAATCGAGTGCTCCGGAATTGATGGATCTGGCGAGCGAGCCGAAGAACATTCTCGACATGTACGGAGTGAAGGACCCCAAGGAATCCAGTTACGCTCGGAACTGCCTGCTGTCCCGCCGGCTGATCGAACGGGGCGTGCGTTTCGTGCAGTTGTACCATGAAGTCTGGGATCAACACAGCAATCTGGCCGGCGGCGTCAAGAAGAACGCCGGCGACACCGATCAGGCCAGTGCCGCACTGGTGAAGGATCTGAAACAGCGCGGATTGCTGGACGACACGCTGGTGGTCTGGGGTGGAGAATTCGGCCGCACGCCGATGGTTCAGGGTGGCAACGACGGCCGCGACCACCACAACCGCTGCTTCAGCATGTGGCTGGCGGGAGGCGGGATCAAGGCGGGCCACGTCCACGGTCAGACCGACGACTTCGGCTTCAACATCGTGCAGGATCCGGTGCATGTCCACGACCTGCAGGCGACGCTGCTGCATTTGCTGGGCTTCGATCACACACGCCTGACCTATCGCTTCCAGGGCCGGGATTATCGGCTGACCGATGTAGAAGGCAAGGTGGTCAAGGGGATGCTGGCTTGATCCGGTCACGTTTAGCGTCGTCGTAGCGAATTGTGTCCGTCGCCCGAGGGTGCCGCAATTACCATCAAGGCGGCCAGATCGGCTTGGAGGATCCGGAACAGCGTAAACGCGATCGCCAGTCCGGCCACGCCTCCCACGGCCAGCAATTCCAAGGCATAATGGGCCTGCGAACCAATCACTTCCAGAATCGCCACCGACAGCATCGGCACCGAGGCGGCCAGCAGCAAGTAGATCCACGTCCAACGCAACAAACTATCGAGGGACCTGAGATCCTCGCGATTCAACGAGTCGTATCTGGCAAACACGGGGTAGTGGCAGCAGACGGTGATGCAGGCGACGCCAAAAAAGGGATAGGCCGAAGCGATCAGGCCGCATAAGGTCAACGACGCGACAAAGTGAATGTAGACCGATGTGGGAACATTCTCGACACCACCCCAGGCCAGAGCGATGGGATACGCGGGGGCCGCGAGCAGCCACAGTGCCAGGCTGATCCCAGCGGCCAGATGGCCAAGTGCCAGACACCGCTGACGGAGTCGCCGCAGTGCGTCATGCGACAGGGTGGCGAGTTTGGCTGCGCCCGCATCGGTGTTCGACATCGCCGAGTGAACCGGCCACATGAAGCCCACTGCCAGCGCCATTCCCGCCGGAAAGGCGATCGAATTGATCATCAACTGCGTGCGCCAAAACACATCCTGGCTGTTTTGCAGGGACTCGATGATCTCTAATCGGTTGTATGCATAGTTGAAGATCGCGGCCACGACGTTGGGGGCAATCGTCGCCACGATGACGGCGGCCATCCCGTAGCGGCGGACCAGCAGCCTCCAGTTGTTTTCCGCTGGCCAGAGAATCCTGCGAGCTTCCGGCAACAGGCACAATTCCAACTGACGAGCCATCTCGGCACCCGTGTCGTAACGTCGCTCAACAGCGGCATCGAGACTGCGCAGCAAGATCTGATTCAGCCCCGCCGGCCAGTCGTGTGCCACCACCGCGAGTTGCTGGTGATCCAGGCCCGCATGCCGACGCGCTGTCATGTCGGCCAGAGTTCTCGTCCAGCTCGAGCTGACGCGTTCGTCGTGGAACGGTCGCCTGCCGGTGAGTAACTCCCACAGCAACACTCCGAGTGAATAGAGGTCACTGCGACCGTCCAGACTGTCGGCCTGGCGGGCGTGTGCCGGATTGCAGGCTTCCAGTTGCTCGGGCGACATATAGGCCAGACTGCCCCCGAAATAGGCTGCAGGAGTGGCACCGTCGAGTTTCGAACTGAAACTGATGTTGAAATCAGCCAGCTTGGGCGCACCGTCGGCGGTCAGCAGCACATTGGCGGGCTTGATGTCACGATGCAGAATTCCCTGTCGATGTGCGTAGTCCAAACCCCGTGCGAGACGCGACGCGATCCAGCAGGCGACTTCTGGCCATGGAGTGTCGGCGAATCGCTCGCGGAGCGGCGCGTCGGCTGGACGCGATTCCCCTCGCGCTGTGAGGGCCCGATCGATCGCGGTAAACAGCAGCCTGCCGGTGCGATCCCCTGCGGCATGACCACGAACTTCGGTGACGACTTCCTGCAGCGTGCCTCCGGAAACGTACTGCATATACATCAGTCGCAGTCCCTTTTCCGGGACGATGCGCTGGTCGAATACGCGAATGATGTGGTCGTTGTCGAGTTGCGCGAGGGTTTGAGGTTCGGCACTGCGGTTGGCAGAAATCTTCAGTGCGACCAGTCGTTGCATCGAATTCTGCCGCGCCAGAAACACAGAGGCGAAGGCCCCCTGTCCCAGATGAGCCAGCAGGTTGAAGTCATCAATGCTGTCACCGGGCGACAGGCTGGCGCCGCCCGCAGTCTTTTTCGATCCGAACAGTGACGTTGACACGTGCGCTGCCTGTTGCCAGTCCAGTAGACGAGCCAGTTCGGTCGCCTGGTGCGGATAGCGTGCCAGGTACTCTTCCACGCTGGGGGCCAGGCCTGCTTGCTTGCGAATCTGAAATTCTTCATAAATGAGATCCAGCGGGATCTCGACCGACAGCTCAGGGAATTCACCCAGGTACTCGTCGAGAGAACGCAGCGTGCGGCCGTTTTGCGAACGCGCCTCCAGATCGGCTTTGATCAATTCCACCAGCGTCATGCGACGCAGAGCCAGCGGTTCGGCCGGCAAGAAGTCAGCCACGGAAGGAGGCGCCTCGCCGGTTTCCCAGGCACTCAGAAAGGATTGCAACTGGCTGGCGAGGATCGACCAGACATGCGCCGTTTCGTCCAGAGGCAGGCCTCCCGACAATGTCTGCGACGCGGTGTTGTTGACGATGGGGCTCGACATGTGCAAAGGACTCAGCAGCAACAGATCGATCGATGTGACGAGAAGAGTCAGTTAACCATGGATTTCGAAGTCACAGCAATCAAGCACGTGGTACTACCTCATCCGAGCCCACAGGAGTACCATACGCGGTTCCAGTTTATCACTTTCGTAGGAGAATGTCGCGTGGAACCGACTTCCGATGCATTAACGGCGCGGTTGCGTGCTGGGGATACTGCTGCGATTGGCGAGTATCTGGAAAGTCATCGCCTGCAGCTTCTGGCGTACATTGACCGTCGCCTGGGAGCGGCCCTGCGGACTCGGGTGGAAGCGGCTGATATTCTGCAAGAACTGGCGCTGGATGCACTGCACCGGATTGCCGATCTGGAAGATGCGAATCGCGACGCGTTCGGCTGGTTCTGTCAGTTGGCAGAACACCGATTGATTGATGCGCACCGCAAGCTGTTTGGAGCTCAAAAGCGGTCGGCGAATCGTGAAGTGGGTTTCGACGCTCCGGGATGCGACACACCGCAGTCGCCATTGATGAACTTGCTGGTCGCCAGTTTGACTTCGCCCAGTCAGGCCTTTTCACGCGATCAACGCCAGATCCAGGTTCAAGTGGCCCTGGAGTCGCTGGCCGATGCCAGCCGCACCGCATTACGACTGCGTTACGTGGAGGGGCTGTCGACTCACGAAGTGGCGGAGCGCATGGGTAAGTCGGACGTCGCGGTCCGCGTGTTGCTAAGTCGATCGATGGCCCAATTGCGGGCCGCATTTGAAGTGGCCGATCTGGGGTAGTGTGATTCCGGTTTGGGGCAGCAAGCTATCATCTCATGATTTCCCATTAGTCCCATAATTCCCATCAGGTGTTTTGATGGGAATTATGGGACCAATGGGACTTATGAAACAGTGTAGTCGCGTTCGCGAGAACGCGGGATGGTCTGTTGATCGCCTGCGATTCGATTGTTTTGCCTGGAAAATGCGATCCCAGAATAATTCCCACATTTTCTTGTAACACTTTTCGGCTCCCTGCGCTGCGGTATCTGTGGAACGAACAACTCGACCACCTGCAAGACGATGAAACCCATGATCTTGCAGACGGAACAGATACCAACACGCAGGAGTCAATCATGAAATTTGCAACGATTTCGACCTAGTTGATGGCCGCAGCAGCTCACACGGTCTGCTCTACCAGTTTGATGGCCGACGGACGAGGCCACGGTTCCTTCGGAATGGCGCAGGGCGGCAGATCCCAGGGATCGGCCATGCGAGTCCAGTCGGCACCCCTGATGAACGGCGGGGGGATGAGCTCAAAGCTGCCATCGGGAACCTTCAAGACCTACGCTCCCGTGCGGCCGAATCCCATTCTCAGCAACATCAATCGGGTTCCCGTCCGATCCAACGGTCCGATCAAGAGCCACGTGCCGCTGTTGACACCAACCATCAAACCGCGTGACCCGGGATTCGGTGGCGGGCTGGGAATCAAGAAGCCCATCGACCCTGGCTTCGGTCAGGGTAAGAAGCCGATTGATCTGGGAGTGATCAAGAAGCCGATCCTCGACCCGGGAGTTGGCAATGGCAAGAAGCCGATCGATCTGGGGATCGGCAAAGGTGGGGTCAAGGTGGATCCTGGGTTGATCGGCAAGATCAAGACACCGCTGCTCCCCTTCAATCCCGGAGTGAAGATCCCGGTGAAGCCCAAGATTCCGATTTGTCCTCCGCACAAGTTTCCTCACCATCCTCCTCACTGGTGCCCTCCCTGCCCTCCGATCTTCCTGGGCTGGTGCTGGTTCCCGGGGTTTGGAAATTGCTACGGGTATGCGGGGGGACTGGGATTGCCGGTCGTGGCAACTGAACCCGTCGTCGTGCAACTTCCGCCGAGCGACATGCTGGTCAATGGGGCGATGCCGCAAATCGTTCCCGGGACAACAGTCGTGGCCAATGTCATGGGTGCTGGAGATCAGGTGGGCCGCATCATGATGCAGTACAACGCGGTGGCCCTGCCCGCCGAGGTCGTGAAATGGGAAGGTGAGAAAGTGACCTTCATCGTCCCGGAGGTTGCCTTGCAGCAACCAGTGGAAGTGAAATTGGTCTTCCTGCGGGCCGACGGAAACGTCGCTCAAGAAGTCGCAGCCGAACTGGTGGCGGTCACGGTGGAACAACAACCGTAGTACGCGGTGAATTCAAATGACAATCGCCGCAGCAGTCGTCGATCACGATGACTGCTGCGTTTTTTTTCGCGATTGACTGGCGGGGGCCGACGAGCTCGACCGCCAACCGTAACTTTGCGGCAGGTGAGTTCAATCTTGGATGAGTCCGCAATACACTAGCGGGCGTTGATGTGTCAGTTATCGTTGCTTCGTAATCCACGTCGCGGTAATCGCGAACTTCACGCGTGCGGCAACGTGCCGCGTTTTAGATCCCGTGAGTGGGAATAGATTCTGATTGCGGAACGAGCAGCGACAATCTTGACGAAAGGAACCATCGCATGCCCTCGCGTCGTGAACTCCTCTCTGCCGCCGCCTTCGTCGCGGGAACTTCCTTGTTGCATGAAGCGGTCGGAGCCAAGCAAAACCCAGCGGCTCAAGTTGTCGACAGAGCGTCGACGTTGCGCATCACCGGAATGAAGACGTTCTGGGTCAACCCCTGCGTCATTGTGAAGATCGAGACCAACCACGGGATCGTGGGTTGGGGAGATCTCAAGGGGGTGGATCCGCGGGTGTCGAAGATCCTGGCACATTCGCTGTTCGAATTGCTGAACGGCGAAAACCCGACGCGGATTGAATATCTCTGGCAGAAGATTTATCGCTCGCACCGCGACATCCGGGGCGGGGCCTTTATGGTCCACACGCTGGCGGCGATCGATATGGCCCTGTGGGATATTGCCGGCAAGCTGTGGGGCGTGCCCGTCTATCGCCTGTTGGGAGGCCCGTGTCGCGACCGCATCCGGGTCTATCACACGCCGCAAGCGGTGAAGGTTCCGCCCCCCGGAGTTTTCGAACACAGCAGCACCCCCGCAGACATTGAACGGATTGTGGCCTCGATCAAAGCGGCGCGCGAGAAAGTCGGACCCAACGGCGCAGTGATGTTTGATGCGCACAGCGCTCTCCCGCCCGCCACGTTGATCCAGCTTGCCGCAGCGATCAAGCCCTACGACGTCCTGTTCATTGAAGAGCCTGCCGTACCGGGCAACATTGAAGTCTTTAAGCGGCTGAAGGAACAGATTGCGATCCCCCTCGCGGCCGGTGAGCGGGATCGCACGATCTACGAGGTCATCCCGTACCTGCAGAATCGCTGCCTGGATGTCCTGCAGCCCGACTGCTGTCACACCGGAGGCATCACCTCCATGAAGAAAATCGCGACCCTGGCCGAAGCCTACCACGTGCCGCTCGCCCCGCATTGTACGGCGAGCAACCTGGGAATTTCGGCGAGTCTACACGTGGCGACCGCGATTCCGATGTTACTGATTCATGAATTCTATCCCGACAACGGCGGTTTCAATCCTGCGGGGATGGTGAAGGTCGATTGGAAAGTGGACGCCGAGGGCTATGTCAATCTGCCACCCGGGCCGGGACTGGGCGTGGAGATCGATGAAGCAACGCTCGACGCCGCATCGAAAAAGCCGCAAACATATCGCTGGCCGGGCCGGGTTCTTAAGGACGGATCAATTGCCGATTATTAGTCGAACGCTTCCAAATAATTGAAACCAACACAAAGCTCATCCTTTAGGGAGCCAATACGATGACCAGCCGACGTGAGCTACTGACATGCCTGGGGTCGTTCACGGCCGGATGTGTTGCCGCGAATGCTTTTCAAGGCAACCTGGAAGAAGTCATTGCAGCGGATGATCCCAAGAATCCGGCTGCCAATGTCGGTGACCGGTCCTCATCGATCAAGCTGACCAAGCTGACCGCGACTCCCATGCAGCGCAAGGTCTTCCTGAAGCTGGAGACCAACCTGGGGGTGACCGGCTGGGGTGAGATTGATCAACTGGAGATGTACGCTGCCGCGACGCTGGCGCGGTCGATGTTCGAATTGCTGGAGGGAGAAAATCCCACGCGTATCGAATACCTGTGGCAGAAGATCTATCGTGCTCACCGCGACATGCGCGGCGGTCCATTCATGACGCACACGCTGGCCGGGATCGACATGGCGTTGTGGGATATCACCGGCAAATTGTGGAATACTCCGGTCCATCGCCTGTTGGGTGGACCCGCTCGCGACAAGGTTCTCATGTATCCCTCGGCAAAAGCGGTCAAGGTCGGCATCGGCGCCATGCCGTTTTCGGGCACGCCGCAGCAGATCGAGCAACATGTCAAGAGTGTGGAAGGAGCGAGGAAACAGGTCGGACCGGATGGGATCGTCATGTTCGACGCCCATTGTGCCATGCCGCCTCCGTTCCTGATCCAGTTTGCGTCGGCCATCAAGCCCTATGACCTGCTCTACATCGAAGAGCCTGCGGTACCGGGGAACATCGAAGTCTTCAAACGGTTGAAGCAGCACATTTCGATTCCCCTGGCCGTGGGAGAACAGGCCCGGACCATCTGGGATGTCATCACGTATCTGCAGGAAGGCGTGGCCGACATCCTGCAGGTGGATTGTGCCCATACGGGCGGGATCACACAGATGAAGAAGATTGCGACGCTGGGCGAGGCCTATCATGTGCCGCTAGCTCCGCATTGCATCACGACCGATCTGGGAGCAAGTGCCAGCCTGCACGCCAGTGCGGCCATCCCGTACTTCCTGATTCACGAATACTACCCCGGGATCACGCCTGTCGGACTCGTCAAGAAGAGCTGGTCCGTTGACAAGGACGGATATGCCTCGTTGCCCGAAGGTCCTGGACTGGGCTGCGAAATCGATGAAGCCGTGTTAGCGGAGATCGCCAAGAAGCCGTCCCCGCCCGAATGGCCCACCCGTGGCCGGTTGCCGGATGGGTCCATTGCAGACTATTAGGCAACGAAATCATAATTCCCATTCATTCCATACATCCCATCGAAATACTTGGGATTTATGGGAAGAATGGGATTTATGGGAAGAATGGGATTTATGGGATGTACCTGATCAAACCGTGTATCAACCATTCGGCCTACGCCGGACATTCGCCTCAAGAGAGATTTACGACGCGTTACTTTGGAGACCATGCATGTTGCGCAGCGCTTGCTCATTAATCGTCCTGATCACTCTCATTGGTCTGCAACCGGTGGCAGTCGTGACTGCCGAAGAGCCATCCGGTGAACTCGCCAAACAATTGACTGGGGTCAAGTTCGATCACTATTCCACGGCTCCCGGCTATTCCGAAGGGCCGACTTGGCGCAATGGTGAAGTCTTCTTCTGTAGCGGAGCCCTGCTGCGAGTTGATTCCAAGCAGGCGGTTCACAAATATCTGGACATCGGCCCGGCCGGCACGGTGTTGCGAGCGGACGGCCATCTGTTGATCGTCGACAACAAGTATAAGGCGGTCCTGGATTTGTCACCCGATGGCAAGTTGGGGGTCATCGCCGAACGATTCGAGACCGAGACCCTGCGGGGTCTGAATGATCTCACCATCGATGCCCGCGGCAACGTCTACTGGACTGATCCCGAAGGTTCGTCCCTGGAAAAGCCGGTTGGAAACTTGTACCGGATCCGCCCCGACGGTCGGGTGGATCGACTGGCGACTGGCCTGGCATTTCCCAACGGAATAGACGTCGATCCCGCCAGCAAGAATCTGTACGTCATCGAATCACAATCGAAGAAAGTGCTGCGCTACGACCTGCCGGCGGACGATGCGTTGCTCGGCAAGCCGACCGTGTTCTATGACCTGGGTGGATCGGGTGGCGATGGCTGTGCGTTCGATGCCGTGGGCAATTTGTGGGTGACTGACTTTCACCGACCGGAAACGGGCAAGGGGCGGATCACTGTCTTAAGTCCCGAGGCCAAGGTCCTCGCCTATCTGCCCATTCCCAGCAACGTCGTCAGCAATATCGCGTTCGGTGGTCCCAATCACGACGAGATCTTCTGCACGACCGGTGATCCGCCAGGCGTGTTTCATGCGAAGGTCGGGGTCCAGGGGTTTGCCGGACATCCCGGTAAGCCGATGCCCATCACCCGGTATCTGAACGTGATTCCCCTGCAACCCCATGCCGATGCGCCGACGCTCCGCAAAATTGCGGAGATTATGGCCAATGCGAAGCTGGAAGCGACCGAATGGGCCGCGGCCAAGAATGAAGTCAAGACACTCGCCGCAACATTGACGGATTCCAAAGTCCGTGAGGAAACAGAAAAGTTCCTGCCGACGTTCGACGAGGCCGTCGTCCACTATGGCCGGGACAAGCTGCTGCTCGCGGAAATCAAACGGCTCAAGGGTAAGGCTTTCATCGAGATCGTCGCCCCCGACTGGTTGCGTTCCATCGCCGGCGACGAAAGTCTTTCGGTCCTGGGGCGGATTGTGGAAATCGACCTCAATGAAAACACCGACGGGCACGCCACACCCGCTCCGAAGAAACTGACGGATCGGGTCACGGATGACTGGTTGAAGTTATTGGCGGGTCAGGACCTCCTGCGCCGGCTGGAGTTGTCTGGCACGGCCGTGACCAGTGCCGGGATGGTTCATCTGAAAGACTTGAAGAATATCGAACGCCTTAACCTCTGCCTGACCGCTTGCGACGATCGCGGCTTCGAACACCTCGCCGGCATGACCAAGATGCGACGCATGACAATCTGTGCGTCGAAGATCACGGGCAGCGGCTTCCAGCACCTGCAGGGAATGAAGCAACTGGAATCGATCAATCTGCACTCAGCCCCAGCCAGCGACGCGGGCCTGGAAGCAATCGGAAAACTCACCAGCCTGAAGCGGCTGGAGATCGTTCACACACACGTCACAGACTCCGGCCTGAAACACCTCGCCGGCCTGGTCAATCTCCAGCAGTTGCACATCCACGGTCCGCAGACGACAGAAACCGGGCTGCCCTTTATCGGGCAACTGAAGGAATTGTACCAACTGGATGTTTATGACCATCTGGCCAGTAATCAGACACTGGCCCAAATCAGCCAGTTGCCCAAGCTGCGAATGTTGATGTTGCCCCTGGGTGTTTTCGATGATGAAGGGGTCAAGCATCTGGCCAAAGTCACCACGCTGGAAGATCTTTCGCTGGACTCACCCAAATTGACCGATGCGTCGCTGGAGACGCTGGGCGGTCTCAAGCGATTGCGGAGGTTGCAACTGAATCGGGCGAAGTTGACTCCGGCCGGACTGGAGAAGTTGAAGGCGATGCTGCCCGATACGGTGATTACGCCTTAAGGCTCACGAGCCCCGTACAACTTCGATCAACTTGTTGATTTTTCCGCTTGAGTGTCCTGAACCGTCCGTAACTTCGAACTGTGTCGTCTTCGTGTGAACAGGCACGTTCTTCGCCTTGTTCAAGTAGGTGATATTGCGAACTAATGCCCGAGTGGCCTCGACAGTTGCGTTGCCGTTTAATGTGACGACCAACGCCTTCTTGCCTTTGCCTCCCGTCATGGTGCCAATCACGACTCCCTCGAACAGCACATCCTTGTTCGAGACGGAGATCTGTCCTGCACCGGTGCCCTGATTTCGTACGGCCAGTTGATCGCTGCCCTTTCCGGCAGGCGTGAGCGTGACGGTCAACTTGCCGCCATTGAAATTGGCGGAATCAGCGTCGGTCAACGTCGCGGTAGCATCGAGGACCACCGGTGTCGTGCGCGAACCCGAGATCACTGTTGCAGTTGAGAGAGTCAGAACCGGGTTCGATGACGGCGTGCCGACAACGGTGACCGCGCTCGAAAACTCGGACGTGCTGCCGTTATCGTCCGTGGCGGTGGCAGTGATGACATGGCCTGCGGCGACCGATGCCGTAAAGACTTTCGAGAAGCCCGCGGCCCCGGCTGCGCTCGTGATGACTTGGGTTGATCCCAGATAGACTTCGCCCTGTCCAAAGCCGTTGCCGTCAACCGCAGTGCTCGAATAGAAGTCGATCGTGAACGTCTTCAAGGGGGTGCTATTGAGCGTACCGAAGATGGCCAGTGTACCATCGCTCGAATTGGCACTCGACAAGATTGGAAAGTTTTGGCGTCCATTCGGGCCGTTGTCGCCATCCGAACCATCATTGTTCGTTCGCAGGTCGGAATTGAGATCGATCTCGTAGGTATCGTTCAGATAAATCGAATTGCCGAAGATCCTATTGCCAGTTGTCGCGTTTCCGGTCACGTTGACACCACGACCGGCGTTGAAGGCAATCACGTTCGGTTCGCCGAAGACATCATCACCCGAACTCAGGACCGCACTGCCGCCGATCAGAGTACCAACCGCTCCGTCGGCGATCTGAATCCCATCGATCTGGTTGGGCAGCGCGGACTCCCCGTCAATCTGCACCCCGATGTAGTTGCCCTGCACGATATTGTCCGAGGCTCCCGCACCCGTCACCGTGATTCCGTTCTGAGCATTCCCGGAAATGACGTTGCGCTTCGCCAGCGTGGCGCCACCCACGATATTGTCCGGAGCCCCGTCGATGTGAATGCCGTCGTTGCCATTCGGGATCGCGGCAGTCCCGGCGGCATTCGTACCGATCCGATTACCCCATACGTTGTTGCCAGAAGTACTGGCCCCGAAGATCGTGATCCCGTGCCGGCCGGCGCCGGAAATCACATTGCCGGCCCCTGCAACCGCACCACCAATTGTGTTGTTGGTGGCATCGATCACGAAGATCGCGTCGTCATTAATCCCGACCGCTGCGGTCCCCGAGGCATTCACTCCCAGGTAGTTGCCCTGGATGACGTTATTCGAGGTCCCCTCGTCCTGCAGCGTGATCCCATTGCCGGTGATGCCAGCGATCACGTTTCCGGCCCCGGCCGCAGTGCCACCAATCGTGTTGCCATGTGCCCCGTTGCTCAACGAAATGCCCGCGACATCAGTAAAGCTGCCATACGCGGCAGTGCCCGTACCGTTCAGGCCAATCCAGTTGCCTTGAATCACGTTGCCAGTGACGTCATTGCCGACTAGAGCAATGCCGTAATCGATGTTGCCAGAAATCAGATTCCGAGCCGCGGCGGTGATTCCTCCGATGGTATTGTTGGACGCCCCCTGCGCGAGCGCGATTCCGTATCCATTGCCGACGTCCGTTAGCGGATCTTCCGTGATTCCGATGATGTTGCCCTGAATCAGGGTGCCGGATGTGTCCTCACCCTGCAGCAGTATTCCATAGGTGGAGTTCCCGCTAATGGTGTTTCCCTGCCCCGCTGTCGTGCCGCCAATCACATTGTTCTGGGCTCCGTTTGCGATGCGAATTCCATTCGCATTGGGAATGACGGTGGACCCGTCTGCGCTCAGTCCAATGTAACAGCCCTCGACATGATTCCCCGTGACACCCGTGCTGTCGAAGCCACCGATCAAGATCCCTTCACCATCCGCGAATCCATTGATGGCGAGCGACCTGATGGTGGAATTGCTGGTGTCAATTTCGAGTCCTGGAGCAAACGTCTCGGCCGGGATGAGAGCGCCGCTGATCGTGACGATGGGCTGTAATGTGAAGCCCGGTTGCGTGGCCCCATCGATCGTCACCGGATCAGTAATGGCCGGCAGCGAGCTCAGTGGTTGAATCACCAACTCATCGGAATCCAGATTGAATTCGATCGTATCCGCGCCCAGGTGTGCGTTCGCGTCCAGGATCGCCTGGCGGAGGGACCCCGCACCGGAATCGTCGTTGGTATCCACCGAGTACGCGGTCAACAGCACGCGGTCTTCGAAGACTTCGATGGGACCAGTCTTGGGGGGCGTCTTCAGCCGCTTCCGTTTTTCGAACGGGCGAGAAATCAGGGGCATCCAGGTCAATGAACGGGATAAGGGGGTCATCCGCACGATAAGCTTCCCGCGATCTAGCGATTGTAGGGGAAATACCATCGGGACGTACGTTCCATGTCCCTGAAAGTGATTCCAGTAGAATCAGCATCGGCACGGAAGGATGCAGGAATGACGTTCAACTGGCGGGTGCGGCGATCACTTCACGATTGATGCGGCACAGCAACGAACGGAACGTGTGGCGAATCTGGTGCGTCGGCAACGATCAGTGAAACTGATCGCAAGAAAGCGAATGTCGAAGGGCAGGCATTTGGTAATTCCCATCATTCCCATCATTCCCATCATTCCCATGAATTGGTGGGAATGATGGGAGTCATGGGAATCATGTCACTCGACCAACTCCAACTGCTTCCAGAACGCAGTGGCGGGTGCGGTGCCGATGGAATCCTGGGCGACTTGCAACCAGACCGTTTGACCGGCAAATGCAGCGAGGTCGATGTCGTATTGACCCAGACGCGTCGGAGCCTTGTCGTCCAGCTTGGCCGTCATCAACACTTGATCGTTGACACGGACTGCCAACTGCCACGGCTGGCCTGCCGGTCCGCCCGCCTGAATTCGCAACTTAGCGGGACGGTTCTTGGCAAGCACCACTGAACGAGCAAAAATGACCGGGTGCTCTTTGGAAGTTTCGGTCTGCATCAGGTCCTTCAATCCTTCGAATTCGGGCTGATGACCAGCCTGCTTCAATGTCTGCTTGGTGAGTAACGTCCAGCCCGGCAGGAACTCGCCGGCCATTTCCTGAACGTCACTCGGTACATGACTGGTCCAGCGGGTCAGAGCCACATCAACACCCGCCCCTGGCAAGACTGTGCCATTGGGAACCAATTCGATCAGTTCGCGTTTGAAGTCGCGCGGTTGATGTCCCCACGCCAGCCAGATACGGTCCTTCCACGGCAGCAATGTAGCGAGTTGAGGATCCTTGTCCTGCATCTCGGGCAGCATGAATCGAGACGCCTCCCGGCCCGTCGCCGGATCGAGCCACGCCAGGCAGATGCGGCGCTGCTCGTTGCGCAGGCGAATTGTCCGCGCCACCAGGACGCCCCCCGGGGCGCCACAAATCTGGGCTTCAAGTAGTCCCGTCGAGGTGCTCGACCAGGCTCGTTCCCCGTTATCAACCCTCAATGCATGCAGTCCGGTGGCTGTTTCGACGACGACTTGCTGATTGACCAGGCCGACGACGCGACGCAATTCGGGGAACGACTGCTGCCAGATCTGACGTCCGCTTTCCAGGTCCAGCGCTTCGACGTTCAGCACGCCCGGTTGCACCAGATAGACGCGGCCGTCGGCGACCAGCGGCGGTTGCCGGAACTGGCGGAAGAATCCGTAATGATCGACCGGGGGCAGCCACGTTTGACGACGCAGCCAGCGCGGTTGTCCCAACAGATCACAACAGAGGACCGCACCACCCACCGAGGCGACGATCTTATCGCCAGCCGCCACCGCTTCGCAGATGATCTTGGTGCCCCAGACGTCGCGCGACTGCAACTGCATCGACTGCGAAATGATCTCGCCCGTTTGGATGTCGAAGTTCCCCAGCGATACCTGCAGCAAGCCAATCTGCGGCTCTTCGACGAAGAAGGCAAACAGATCATCTTCGATCACCAGCGGGTCGGAAACGACATGATTTCCAGGTCGCTTCGCCCACAACACCTTGCCGGTGGACAGTTCCAGGCACGCCAGCTCGGGACCATTGCGCGTCAGCCGGCGGACGAAGATTTTTCCCGCATGTACCACGGGCGGCATCGACATCAACGGGTAACTGTGAGCGTCCCCCTCGTCGTCCTTCAACCCGGTGGTCCATTTCTTCTCACCACTGACCAGATCATACGCCACCACCTGAAAACGATTGCTGGTGAGCATCCAATCTCCGGCGATCCGGATGACGAACTCACGCCCGGTGGTATCGGTCCCGGCATAGTGAGTGTTGCCCGCGTTCTTGCCGGCGATGCCGTCGAACGGGAACCGGCGGCCAAATTGATAACCCGTCGCCGCGGGAGCTGCCGAGACGAAATAGGAGTCCGTGGCAGATGAGGCTTGAGTGCCGGCCATCTCCTTGACACGCCCCGCCCGGATATCGGCCACCAACTGTTCGAACTGTGCGGGAACAAGGCGCTGAGTCCCCAGCGTGACGGGGGAAGTCACCGGCTCACCGGCCAGTTTGGGCCGCGCCGCCAGGGCCGACACGAGCCGCAATTTCGCCTGCAGTTCCGCCCGCAATGACGCGGAGGCGGTGGGTAAGGCTTGTTGATATTGTCCGATCGCCTGCACGAAGCTGCCGACGGCCA